>PMCC01000013.1:25092-25547 GCA_003155275.1 Actinomycetota bacterium
ATTGGAAGGACCCTTCCCCTTAAAGTGATCTCTCCGGTCATTCCAACATCCCGAAGTGTCGCAATGCCTGTAAGCGCTGAGAGCAAAGAAGTTGTAATCGTTACACCCGCAGATGGGCCGTCTTTTGGTATTGCTCCTGCCGGGACATGTATATGGATATCAGACTTGCTGAACATACTGTCGCTGATCCCGAATTCCTGCGCCTTTGAATGCACATAACTTATTGCTGCCTTTGCAGACTCCTGCATGACCTCACCCAGGCTGCCTGTAAGCGTAAGCCTACCGCTTCCCTTATAATGGGTGGCTTCAATAAAGATAATGTCACCGCCGACGGATGTATATGCAAGCCCTGTAGCCACTCCAACCGTGTTTTTATCTTCTATCTCGCTTGGCTGCACTTTTGATACTCCAAGATAATCAGAAACCTTGATCTTAGTAATGGTCTTTGTAAATCT
>PMCC01000013.1:25615-26694 GCA_003155275.1 Actinomycetota bacterium
TCCTTTACCTGTTTTGGAATAAGGAAATTTTCAGCAATATGGACCTTCTCTTCTGAGGTGTACCCCGGTATTTCAATTACTTCCATCCTGTCCCTAAGCGCAGGCTGTATTGTATCAAGCACATTTGCTGTTGTTATAAACATTACGTTAGACAGATCGTAAGGCACCTCAAGATAATGGTCCCTGAAAGAATTGTTTTGTTCAGGATCCAGGACCTCAAGCAGCGCTGAAGAAGGATCGCCCCTGTAATCTGAACCTACCTTATCTATTTCATCCAGCATAAAAACCGGGTTATTTGTCTTGGCCTGCATAAGGCCCTGAATGATCCTTCCGGGAAGAGCTCCGACATAAGTCCTCCTGTGGCCCCGTATCTCAGCTTCATCTCTTATCCCGCCGATTGACATCCTGATAAATTTCCTGCCCATTGACTTTGCAATTGACTGGCCAAGTGAAGTCTTGCCGACACCCGGAGGGCCCACAAAGCAAAGAATAGGTCCTTTTGTCTGTTTGCCCTTAAGTTTTCTTACTGCAAGGTAATCTAAAATATGTTCCTTGACTTTTTCCAGATCATAATGATCGCTGTCAAGTACTTTTTTTGCTTTTTTTATGTCGAGTATGTCCTGTGTCTTTTCAGACCATGGCACTTCAAGCATAGTGTCTATGTAAGTCCTTACATAGGAATATTCAGGGGACATGGCATTCATATTTTCAAGCCTTTTTATTTCCTTCTGTACTTTTTCCTTGGCTTCTTTAGGCATTTTCTTTTTTAAAAGCTTCTTATCAATATCCGTTATCACTTCAAAAGTTTCATCTGACTCTCCAAGCTCTTCTTTTATTGCTTTAAGCTGCTGCCTCAAGTAATACTCCCTCTGAGTCTTGCCAACTTCTTTCTGCACCTTATCCCTTATCTGTGATTGGACCTCAAATTTTCTCAGTTCTTCAGCAAGGTATTCCGTCAGTTTTCTTAGCCTCTTTTCGATATTTGTTTCTTCCAGTATCGCCTGTTTCTGGCTCGTTTCAGAAAGCAGATACGAGGCAAACAGGTCAGCCTGGACCTCAGGCTTGGAAATATTTGTTGC
>PMCC01000013.1:26710-41731 GCA_003155275.1 Actinomycetota bacterium
AAATACGGGTCCGACTGAGTAAAATATTTGATTTTTACCCTGCAGATCCCTTCAACGACACATTTAATTTCATCTGATGAAATATTTACCACCTGTTTTATTGCGCAGGCAGTTCCGAATTCGTAAAGATCATCTTTTTCGATTGTCTCTTTGCCTTCTGTTTTTTGTGATACGACAACTATTATCTTATGTTCCCTTGAGGCGTTATTAATAGCTTCAATTGACTTTTTTCTTCCGACAACCAGAGGCGTTGAAAGAAAAGGGAAAACAACACTGTTTTTTAATGCCAACAAAGGCAGCTCCTGCGGTATTTTCATTGTTGCTTCCGGTTCGTTTTTTGTTTTATCTTCTGCCATATATTTATTCAACTCCTAAGAATAATTTAATTTTGTTAAAATTTATTAAAACAACTTACCTATATATCGACAATTTTCTGTTCTTATTAAAATCTTTTTATAAATTAATGCTTCTGGACCATTTTGTTAATTAAGTATAACATATTTTAATAAAAAAAAACAAAATAATTTTTTGTAATAGGTAAATATATTTTTCACTTTAAATGAAAAATATATTAGCAATTATACAAACAAGGTAAAGAATGTCAATAGGTGTAAAAAAAATTTCAGATTAAATAATCCACAGGCTAAAAAGCAAATGAATTAATAGGGATAGTAAATGCCAAAGTTTACAGATAGAATAACCGGAGGGCTAAAAAAGAAATGTATTAATAAAGATATTGGCCGCCAGGGTCAACAAATTAAGCAGCCGGCAAATTAAATAGTCTTCTATATTAATAATATCATCAGTACCCAAGGTCATCCAGCTTGTCTTCATCAAGGCCAAAGTAATGGCCCACCTCATGTTTTACTACTTTTTTTAATGTTTTTTCCAACTCATCATCGTCTTTGCATATTGATTCCATAGCTTTTTTATAAAAGGTTATCCTGTCCGGGAAAAGAGGCCTGCCTGCGGCCCTTTTTGTTATAGGAACTCCATGATAAAGCGCAAGAGTTATTTGTTGGGGTGAATTCTTGCCGGCGCTTTCGGCAATAGGTATTTCTGTCTCATCTACTTCTATGCTTAGGTTTTCTATCTTGTCCTGATATTTTGAGAATATAGTGTCAAGAACATCTGCTATAATTGATTCAAACTTGTCTCTGTCCATAACTTCAAATACTGTTTTATGACGGTAAAAAATGATAGTATTAACTAATAATTATAAAAGATGGGATTTCATTAGTGATTGAAATCCCAGATAGAATTATTGCAGATATTTAAAAAAATAAAAATTGTTTTAAAAAAACATTTAAGGATAAAGACTTATAAAGTTAAAAACACCTGAAAATATAATTGCAGCAGCCTTCTATAAAAGGTTTATAAGTATACCGGCAATGTATCCTTGANNTATTTTATGAAAAAGTTTCAGTGGCAGATTATTCTGGGTTTAAGCCTGGTGGCGATTTCCGCTTTACTGTATCTTATACAGTTTTTAATTTTTGGTGACAGCCACCAAATCTTTATTTATCTTTTAGGGGACCTCGCATTTGTTCCAATACAGGTATTGCTGGTAACACTGGTTATTGACAGAGTATTAAGCGTCAGGGAGAAAAAATCCCTGCTTAACAAGCTGAATATGGTAATAGGCGCTTTTTTCAGTGAAGTCGGCTCCGACCTTCTGCACAGATTTTCCCGTTTTGATTTGAATTCACAGAATATAAAAAAGGAATTTGTAGGACTTAGCAGGTGGAGCGACAAGGATTTTACTAAAGCATCTGTAATGATTTCAAAGTTCAAATATTCTGTCAGCAGCAAAGAAGATGATATAAACGGCCTGAAAATATTTCTTTCCGATAAAAGGGCTTTCATGCTAAGGCTGCTTGAAAATCCAAATCTCCTGGAACACGAAACGTTCACGGAACTTTTGTGGGCGGTTTTCCACCTGACAGAAGAACTTGAATTCAGGCCGGAGTTTGAATCTCTCCCGGAATCAGATTTTAGCCATCTTTCAGGAGACATTAAAAGAGCTTATATTCTTTTAATCCAGGAATGGCTCGCATATATAAAACATCTCAAAAATAATTATCCGTATTTATACTCTCTTGCATCCAGGATGAATCCGTTTGAAGATAACCCTTCTCCGATAATAATCTAATATCTAAACGGAATTAATGTAAAACAGTTATTTAACCTTCATGCAAGTCTCACTTAACTGGTCCAATGGGCAGAATCATCCTGCCATAAATTTCGTTCAAAACTAAGGCCATTGCTGTATAAATTGCAGAAAGCCCACAGATTATTCCTTCGATACCGGCGATGGTTGCAATGACTGCGTTTCCTGTGATATCACGTATGGCTAGAAGGAAAAAGAGCACTGCCAGTGAAGCAAAGATAAACTGAAGTGCCCGGTTGAGCTTGAGGGTACCGAAAAAGAGGCACAGCGTGAAGATGCCCCACATGATAAAATAAGCTATCATAGCAGAATTGTCGTTTTTTGCCCCCAACTCCTTGGTGGGCATAACCAATAGCGCTACCAGCGAAAGCCAGAACATCCCAAAAGATGTGAAGGCAATCATACCGAAAGTATTGCCCTTTTTCCATTCCATGATTCCGGCGATTACCTGTGCAATGCCTCCATAAAAAATTCCCGTGCCAAGTATCATAGTGCCAAGATTAAATAAGCCGGCATTATGCAGGTTGAGCAGAACTGTGGTCATTCCAAAAGCTGCCAAACCCAGAGGAGCCGGATTAGCTGTCTTGTCCATAATTACTCTTTTTTCCTCAGACATTGATTTCCTTTCCTTCTAAATTTAAAAATCTGTAAAGTATTATAGAGATATTTTCCTCTGGAAACCCTGATACAGGATTTATTTTTTATCGTTTATAATCTTTAAAGTTTCGCGCCCTCTTTTGTTATTTTAGCTATTTTATATTATCTTAGATTATCTTAACAGACCAAAAATCCAGGAAAAACATATTTGTTTTATACAATTTTAGCTTTTTTTATATAATTCTCTTAAGATTTTTTAATTCGCTAAAGCCTTCCAGTTTTTTGATGCAATCTTCCATGTCAATGTTTTTTTCAAAGATACTGTTCCAAATATCTCCGGTTTTGTTAAGGCGGCTGAAAATGTTTTTCATATTAAAATCCTTTGGATGTATATTTTGCCCAAGTTCTTCCCAGTGAATGGGGGTGGAGACAGGCGCTCCGGGCCTTGGCCTTACGCAATAGGGTGCGGCGACTGTCTGGCCCTTGCGGTTCTGGTAACAGTCCAGGTAAATTTTATTATGCCTCTTATCCGGGGAACGCTCCAAACTGGTGATTTTNNGTATATTTTGCACCCAGAGGAAAAAAAATATGTATACCTTTAGAGCCGGAAGTCTTGCAAAAACCTTCAGCCCCGATCTCAGCAAGGATTTTTTTTACTTCCCGGGCAATTTTTAAGACAATGGAAAAATCAACATCAAGAGGGTCAAGGTCAAGTACGGCAAAATCGGGAAGTTCCAGGCTCGATGTTTGAGACAGCCAGGGGTGGATATCAATACATCCAAGATTTACCATATAAAGTAGGGAATCGATGCCATTGCATACAAGATAATCGATATACTTGTTATTGGATCCTGAATGGATTTTTATTGTATGCAGCCACTCCGGCAGCCTGTAGTCAATATCTTTCTGGTAAAAACATTCGCCGTCTATGCCGTCAGGGCACCTGTTTAAAGATTGGGGCCTGTCAAGGAGATATGGCAAAATAAAATCTGCAATGTTTGAGTAATATTCAAAAAGGTCTTTCTTTGTGTATTTCTCTTCCGGCCAGAATACTTTATCCGGGTGTGTTAAGGCTATGTGAGTTGGGCCAACAGCCGTATTATTTTGATTTATCATATTTCCACTCGAATCTGCCGAATCAATATTTTCGAGAGTATAACCGGCTGCACCTGCTGTTTCCGGTTTTTCCAAATACACTTGGGAAGCGTCTTTATCCTCGCGAATCCCCAGGTAAACCGGATGGCGCATAAGGTTTTCTTCTGTCCACTCCGTAAACTCAACCTCAATGACTAATACAGGATCGATCCAACTGGCTTTTGTGTTTGTCGCTGGCTTTGTTTTGAAAGGGCAATTATTTGTCTTTATCTTTTCCATCAAACCATACAATCTGCCAATCTCATTTTCGTCAAAACCAGTACCAACCTGCCCTGTAAAAATAAGCTCACCATCTTTATAAACACCGGTTATCAGTGAGCCAATCTTAAGCCTACTGCCTTTTGGCTCAGTATAACCGCCTATGACAACTTCCTGCCGCATTTTTATCTTGATTTTAAGCCACTCTTTGCTCCTGCTGCCAGATACATACTTTCCGGATGATTTTTTTGCAATAATTCCTTCAAGGAAATTATTTTTTGCAGTATTAAAGAATGAGATGCCGTCTTTTTCAATGAAACCACTTATCCTGATATTGCCTAAGCCTTTAGCGGACTCTGCAAAATCGTCAAAAACCTCTTTCAGCAGCTTCTTTCTGGAAATCAATGGCTGGCCGGTTAATTCATATCCTTCAAAGTACAGGATATCGAAAACATAATAGACAAGGACTCCCTTCCTGTTTTTTAAATACTGTTGAAGCAATTGAAAATCAGGCCTACCGGTACTGTCAACTACAACTATTTCGCCATCCAATATGGCAGTTATCTGCATTTTTTTTAGCGCTTCCACAATTGCCGGAAACCTGGTATTAAAACTTGCCTGGTTTCTTGAAACCAGTGAAATATCATCTTTATTTATTTCAGCAATTGCTCTATAACCATCCCATTTTATCTCGAATATCCAACCGTTGCTGTCAAAGGGTTTATCAATCAGCGTTGCAAGCATGGGATCATAGTGGGGCAGTACAAAAACGGTTTCTTCACTACCGGGTTGTTTAAGAAGGGCTTGGGATAGCCCTGATTTTTCAAAGATTCTTAAGCGTTTTTTTTTACCTGGATCTTTGTCTGCAGCCTCATCAGCAGATTCAAGTTTTGATATGTCCTTCTCACCGGCAAATCCATCATTTTTTTTAATCAGCAGCCAGTCTTTTGGGGAAGCTTTTTTCAGCCTTATGAGGGCAAATTCTCCCTTAAGGACAGTCCCGTTAAGAATAAATGTCAAATGCCCTTTTTGAAGTCCATTCCGCAATAATTCTTCGCTTTCCTTTCGGTTTGTTGCTCCTAAAGCGTGATATGTCCCGCTGTCCCATCGGTAGACTTTTCCTGCNNAGTTTTTTATCTTTTGGATTGATAGAAGGGCCCTTGGGTATTGCCCAGCTTTTTAAAACCCCGTCAAGTTCGAGCCTGAAGTCAAAATGCAGATGAGAGGCATAGTGCTTTTGTATGACAAATACCGGCATATCAGCAGTCCAGGCTTGGCTGCCAACCACCCTCGACTGTCCAATAGCTTTATCCCCCTGGCCGCCAGCCTTGCTTGCGTAGCTAACGGTTGTACCTGCATTATCGTCAGCTGTACCCGCATTATCATCTGCAGTGCCAACAGGGCTTTCAGAAGTACCGGCAGGATGTTTGGCTCTTACAGCTGTACTTTTGGTATCGGCAGTGGGTTCAGGAGTATTGTTAAAATTTCTTTTACCTTCGTATTTTTCAAGAGACATTCTTTATTTTTGATTCCTTTAAGCTTTGTTTTAACTTTTGCATAAGGTCGATTACTTCCGCAGGTTTCCCGGTTTCTTCAAATTCAATTGAATTAACCTTACCTGTTTTTATCTTTTCTTCAATTATCTTATTTATCTCATCATTGAAAGTATCCCTGAAATCTTGTGGTTTAAAAGGCGCACTTAACTGGTCTATAAGCATTACCGCCAGCGCGATTTCCTTGTCAGCCATCTTTTCATCTGAAGGTATGTTTAAATCAACGGGATCACGGAATTCACTTTCAAAACGTATCTGGTTAAGTATGAGAAAATCGCCCTGGGCCTTTAAAACACCAAGGTGTTCGAGATTATGCAGGACGTATTTTGCTATTCCGACTTTTCCGGTTTTTTTCAAGGCTTCCCTCAGAAGTGAATATACTTTGGCAGCGCCTTTTGCCGGTTCAATATAATAAGGCTGTTCATAATACCTCGACTGGATCTGTAATTCATCAGTAAATTCCATTATTTCCAGGTTTTCGCTTCTTTTTGTGTATGCTTTTTTAAAATCCTCATCTTTTAAAATGACGCTGTCACCCTTCCGGTACTCATAACTTTTGACTATTTCGCTAAAAGGGACTTCCTCACCGGTAGCCTTGCAGACTTTTGTATATGTTATGGGGCACATGTCTTTTTCCCTTACAAGATGAAAAACAGGTTTCCTGTCCTCAGTTGCTTTATAAAGTTTGACGGGTATAAGAATGAGCCCAAAACTTATTGAACCTTCCCAAAGTGGTTTCATTTTATAAATCACCTTTATTTCAAAAAAATTCTAAAAAAATTGATAATTTTATTTTATAATTTTACAATATTTATAAATATAATAGAATTATAATACGTGATAGTATTTATACTTAAATATTTTAAGGTAAAAGATTATAAAAAATTTTTCCCTGGAATTGTCTATCTAAAAAGTTTACTTAAAAAATGTTTGTTTAATGTTTATTTGAGTATCTCTTTAAAAATGAATATTAAAATTATATTAAGGAATTGGAGGCTAAATGTTAAAGGATTTTAAGAACTTTATAATGCGTGGCAATGTTATTGACCTTGCGATTGGCATAATAATAGGCGTAGCTTTCAGTTCTATTGTCAATTCTTTTGTAAATGACATTATAATGCCGCCTATAGGTCTAGGCCTTGGAAAGGTTGATTTTTCAAACCTTTTTGCTGTTTTAAAACAGGGCAGCACGCCGGGGCCCTATCTTTCACTTGCTGCTGCTAAGGCGGCAGGTGCAGTTACCTTAAACTATGGTTTTTTCTTAAATACGATCATAAGTTTTTTGATAATTGCTCTTGTCCTGTTCTTTATAATCAAGGCTATGAATAAGTTTAAGAAGAAAGAAGCGGCAGCTGTAAAATCATGTCCTTTCTGTTGCAGTTCAATAAATATAAATGCAACAAAGTGCCCAAACTGCACTTCCGAGCTGAATCAGCCATAAGAAATATTTATTAACGATGCTCAAATTAAATAAAAAAGGTATCTGTTGGACTCAAGTATAAACTATGGGCAGTGCATCTGTGAAAGCATGTTATGGACAAATCTCTCTATTCAGCAGTTGTCTTTGTGAAGCGTAAGTATCTTTTAGACATTTATTTATTGTTAAACTAAAAGTAAATTTAAAACTACAATAAATGGAGGTTTAAAATCAGTAATATATTTGTAAAAACAAACCGAAAAAAAATCCTTGCATGGGAAATGTCAGGAATCCTTTTCATTTTTCTTTTGGGCTCAGCTCTTCATTTTGTATTTGCGTTAAGCGGGGATTTGAAGCCAGTGGCCATAATTGCTGCGGTCAATGAAAGTGTATGGGAGCACTTAAAAATCGGGTTTTGGCCGGCATTTATATGGGCAATTATCGAACTTTTTGCTTTTGGCGCAAAAATAAAGAATTTCCTTTTTGCCAAGGGTTTTGCTTTTACCCTTTGTGCGCTGCTGATAACAGGTATTTTCTATATTACAAAGGCAGCAGGCATTGACAGCCTTCCGGTAGATATAGTCAATTTCTTTGTGTCAATCGCGATTGCGCAGATAATAAGCTACAGGCTTATTCTTGTCCAAAAAGGATACAAAGTTTTAAATGTGATTGGGATATTACTGATTATAGCTTGTATAGCTGTCTTTAGTACTCTCAGCTATTATGCGCCGCATAATCCGATATTTTTGGATCCAGTCAGCGGAGGCTATGGAATAATAAAATAAAACCTGGTTAAAGTTTTTTTATATATATACCGCAACATATAATGCAAGAAAAATGTCGATTGGTGAAATACCTGACTTTGCTTGTACTGAAATAATCGGTTTAAAACATTTGAAAAGTTTTAATATTTTATGTATTTACTGCTGACTTAATATATATTGGCTATTTTTTACTCCCGGGTTTAAGAGATGCATTAATCCTGTCCATGATGGGTGGATGGCTGAAAATTAGATATTCAAGCGTCTTGCCGGGCTTGACATCTGAAAGATTTGTAATTGCAAGGTTTTCAAATATCTTTACCTGGGCGGCCGGATCACCGGTGAGTGCAACTGAAGCCCTATCGGCCTGTTTTTCAAATTGCCTGGAAATAAGATTATCCAGCGGCATTGAAAGGTATGAAATAAAGCTGTATAAAATAAAAAGAATGGCAACAAGCTTCACGCCAAAGTTTATAGGCTGGCCGAACCCTGCAGAAAAGCCTGCCCCAGTCCGTGCAGATTGAATTTCAGTATTTGAGGCAATCCCGGACTGGACCATCTTTAATATAAAAACAAGCAGTATGATTTCTGCGCATCCGATGATCGTATTATAAAGGATATGCCTGTAACGCCAGTGGCCCATCTCGTGTGCTATAACCGAAAGCACTTCACCCCTCGTGTGATTATTTATAAGATTGTCATATATGACAATTCTTTTGGTATCGCCGATACCACTAAAGTAAGCGTTTACAGTATTTGTTTTTCTGCTTGCATCGGCAATAAGGATTTTGTCAATTTTTATCCCGGCCCTGTCTGCCATGGCATTTATCTCTTTTAGCAGCACCTCATCCTTTAGAGGGGTAAACTTATAAAACAGGGGGTCGATTACAATCGGATATACAAAGCTTGCGAGTATAAAAAATAAAATAAGAACTGCCGCAGCCGCAATCCACCAGGTTTTTGGAAGCTTAATTATAAGGACATAGAGAAGCGTCATTATTCCGCTGTTTATTATCAGGGATATTGCCCTGTCCTTTAATATATCAATAAACCATGCGGGCAGACTCTGGTTTGAAAGGCCAAACCTGTGTCCCAAAACAAAGCCCTGCCAGTATTGCAGCGGAAGCATGACTATATAAAGAATGAGATTAAAGGCTATAAAGATTAATATTGCCCAGTATATTGCAATGCGCATATTGGCATGGGCGTTTTTCCAGAATATGGCCACAATGGCTATCATTGCTGCCCAGGAAACAAACCTTTCAGCAATGGATATCAGCATGGCACTTCTGTTATAATCAGCGGCCTTTATTAAAAAACCGCTGCTGAAATGCGAGAGCACATCAGGGCCCGTTGCTGGTCTTATCATTATTGAGGCAGCAAGAAGAATTGCAAGCATAACAAAACCCGCAGCAATTGCTGCGATTGAAAAATTATATGACCAGATAGTGCCTGCCATAGTTTTATTCATCTGTACATTATCATCTACCAGGAATAATAAATCAATTTTACAGGCTTAATTCAATAGCGTTTATTAGTTTATCTTTTGCCATCATTCCGATATTTTTAAACATTATTTCGCCGTCTTTATTAAGTATGAATGTGGTGGGAATTGCAGATATGTCCCACTCAGGCATAATCCTGTCCACTGAACCATCCACAAGTGTCGGATATTCTATCCCGTAATCAATGGCAAACTTTTTAAGAGCCGAAATATCGTCGTCAGAAATTCCGATAAACTGCACGTTACTGTCCTTATAAGAATTAGAAACTTCAACAAAATCCGGGAGCTCTGCCCTGCAAGGAGGACACCAAGTGGCCCAGAAGTTAATTACCACAACTTTGCCTTTAAAATCAGACAGGGATATCTTCTTATTGTCAAGGTCAAGCATAGTGAAATCTGGCGCCTTGACGGGCGTTTCCGATGTTGCTGTGGCTGCATTACCTTCCTCGCTGAACCCCCTGAAAGGGATAAAGCAAGAAGTCAGCAGGATTGAAAGTCCCAAAATAAATATAATTAATAACATTGCCGGGATTTTATTTATCATCAATTAATCAACGCTCCTTTTTAGGAATAATACTTTCCTTCCAAAATTATAAAAATTCTTAAAGGGCTGCTTGAATTAATATATGAATTTAAAGCCCGAGGATATTCGATAAAACTTTGGTTTAATGAATAAGTATTTTAGTCTTATAAAGTAAAATTATCCAGATATTATTTCCTTATGAGTAATAATATCAGTAGAGATTAAGGAAAAACCAAGGAATTAAAATCCAGCTTGACAAATGATACAAATATAGTATCATTAAAAATAATTAAAAATAACCTGGATTTTAAACAATAAGAATGGGAGAGCAAAGATGTCAGTAAGAAAAATAATAGAGATAGGCGAGGATTTGTGTAATGGCTGCGGTAATTGTATTCCCAATTGCCCGGAAGGCGCATTACAGATAATAGATGGCAAAGCCCGGCTCATAAGCGATCTTTTCTGCGATGGTCTGGGAGCCTGTATAGGAGAATGTCCAATTGACGTAATAAAAGTGGTCGAGAGAGAAGCAGAACCTTACAATGAAAATGTGGTGATGGCAAATATTGTAAAAGCGGGGGCAAATACGATTATTGCACATTTAAAGCATTTGAAAGAGCATGGTGAAACGAAGCTATACCTGGAAGCTGTTGATTATCTTAGAAATAATAATATCGACAATCCGCTGGAAAAAGGAGAGCAAAATAAAATAGAAGCAGAAGAAAAACTGCCTTGCGGCTGCCCGGGTTCCAGGGTCATGGATTTAAGGGGCCAGGATGAATGCGAGGGTCCTGTAACAGCTGTGGAAACAAATACTGCTGTAAAAACAGAAACAACTGCTTCTAAAGATACCAAGTCAGTAAAAATAGAGCAGCTTTTAAAGGAGCTTACTGCAAGGGAATCAAAACTAAGGCAATGGCCAGTGCAGATAATGCTGATACCTCCGGCTGCCCCATATTTGAATGGTTCAGACCTTCTTATAGCTGCTGACTGCGTCCCGTTTGCTTATCCTAACTTTCATGAGGATATGCTTGAAGGAAAAATACTCTTAGTGGGATGCCCCAAACTGGACGACGGTGAATTTTATTTGAAAAAATTTACTGATATTTTTAAACAGAACGACATAAAGTCTGTAACAGTCGCCCACATGGAAGTACCGTGCTGTTTCGGCATGATGAGCATTGTAAAGCAGGCCATCGAGAAGTCCGGAAAAAATATACCGGTTAAAGACCTTAACATCAACATCAGGGGGAAGGTCATTTCTTGAAGCTGATTTTTCCTGATATAGGGCATTATTTAGGTCAATAGTAAAAATAAATTAAAATCAAAAAACTTGTCACTTTACATTTAGAGTTTGCAATAAAAACATGTGCTGTGCTATTCTTATTTCAGTGTTCTAAATCATCTAAAAATATATTATGACTTTTTTATTTCCTTTTAATTAATAAATTCATCAAGTTGAGGTGATAAAATGGGTAAGCTTAAATTTGCTGTTATAGGCGCAGGGCATGGCGGAAAGGCAATAGCTGCGCATCTCGCAATAAAAGGATTCCCGGTTAAATTATACAACAGGACACTTTCCAAGATAATCCCTATTATCAAGATGGGCGGAATCGATATTGAAGGAGAAATAAGCGGGTTTGGCAAGCTTGACCTGGCTTCTGATAACATCGGTAATGTCATAAAGGATGCTGATATAATAATGGTAGTAGTCCCCGCATTTGCCCATGCTGCAATCGCCGAGAGATGCGCCCCCTATTTAAAAGACGGCCAGATAGTGCTTTTAAATCCGGGCCGCACGTGCGGTGCGCTTGAGTTTATAAATGTCCTGCGTGAGAGAGGCAACAACAGTGATGTCATAGTTTCTGAAGCCCAGACATTTATTTATGCCAGCAGGGGTATGGGACCTGCTTCTGTAAAGATATTCAGGATTAAACAGGCAATCCCGGTTGCAGCCATTCCGGCAATAAAAACTGAAGAAGCGCTTGATAAAATAAACGAAGCCTTTCCTGAATTTATTTCAGGGGCAAGCGTAATAGAGACAAGCTTTAATAATATCGGCGCTGTTTTCCATCCGGCCATCACAATCCTTAATGCAAGCAGGATAGAATCCACGATGGGTAATTTCCAGTTCTACATAGAAGGTGTCACACAATCGGTGGCAAGGGTTCTT
The DNA here is from genome assembly GCA_003155275.1 of Actinomycetota bacterium. Classification (GTDB taxonomy): domain Bacteria; phylum Actinomycetota; class Humimicrobiia; order Humimicrobiales; family Humimicrobiaceae; genus Fen731. Next base: position 38,762 of record PMCC01000013.1, read on the forward strand.
GAAGAAGTGGATAAGGAAAGGGTTGAAGTTGCACATATACTGCGGTGTAAAAATGTATTAACTGCAATAGACTGGCTTACAATGGCCTACAATGTTGTTGAGGGCAACCTTTTTGATGCAATTCACTCAAATCCCGGGTACGTCGGTATAATGGCGCCCAGGATGACAAATGTCAGGTATATTACCGAAGATGTTCCCATGAGCCTTGTACCGATTGCTGAATTCGGCCGCGTTTTTGGTGTTAAAACGACAACAACAGATGCGCTTATTGATTTGGCCAATGTCATTTTTAAAATAGATTTCAGAAAAACTGGCAGAAACCTGGTTCGTTTGGGGATGGATAATCTGACTCTTGATGAAATCAGGAATGTATTTATAGACGGCACACCGAAAAGAACATGATTTAACGGAGGTTTTTGGGTTGCGAAAAATCCTGGGAGCTGCGGTAGGAAGCTGTGTACATGTCGCCGGAATAATGAGTTTTTTAAATATTGCCCGGTCTTGCGGTTTTGAGACAAAGTTTTTTGGGCAGGCCATAGATATCGCCGAGCTTAAAAACCAGATTGAAAAGTATGACCCGGAAATAGTCGCATTAAGTTACAGGCTTTCTCCGGAAAGTGCTTTAGGCCTCTTTAATGGCTTTAATGATAGTGTAGTTAAAGTTTTTAGGGAAAAGACTTTTATACTGGGGACAACAAAACCTGTTGCCGATATCCTGTCAGAGGCCGGAATCCTTAAATTATTCGACAGGGTTTTTACCGGAGGTGAGCCTCAGGAGGATGTCGAAAATTACCTCACTGGCAAAAAGCTTCAATTATCGGGTATTAAGATCCCGCCCCAAACTCTTACAAAGAGGATAAGCTTTAAAAAGCCCTGGCCTCTTTTAAGACATCATTTTGGCAGGCCCACTCTTGAGGAGACAATAAAAGGAATAAAAAAAATATCAAAAAGCGGGCTTATTGATGTTGTCTCAATCGGCCCTGACCAGAATGCGCAGGAATTCTTTTTTAAGCCGGAAAAGATGAACCGCCTCCAGGATGGCGCAGGAGGGGTACCGGTAAGAGGGCCGGAAGATTTTAGAAAGCTTTACGCAGCGTCACGTTGCGGCAATTATCCTCTCATGCGATGCTACAGCGGAACAAATGATATCCTTAAATTTGCCGGGATACTCCTGGAAACAATAAACAATGCCTGGTGCGCTGTGCCTTTATGCTGGTATAGCGAGATAGACGCAAGAAGTGAAAGAAAGCTTGAAGATGCAGTAAGGGAAAACCAGCTGGTTATGAAATGGCACGGACAGGAAGGTATTCCTGTGGAAGTAAACGAATCCCACCAGTGGAGCTTAAGATATACTACTGATGCCATAGCTGTAGCCGCTGCATACCTTGCGGCGTACAATGCAAAGAAAATGGGGGTAAGGACTTATGTGTCCCAGTATATGTTTAATACCCCGCGCGAGACTTCTTTCACAATGGATCTTGCAAAAATGCTTGCAAAGATAGAGCTTATAGAGTCGCTTCATGATGATAATTTTTACAGCATCAGGGAATCAAGGACAGGACTATTCAGCATGCCTGCAAATTTAAACAAAGGGAAGGGGCAGCTTGGGTCATCGACCCTGCTGCAGATGCAGATAGAGCCGTCTATAGTTCATGTCGTTGCATATTGCGAATCAAGCTATGCAGCCAAACCGGACGATATAACCCAGAGTTCTGAGATTGTGATAAAAGCCATAGAGAACTATCTAAACGGCTGCCCTGACATGAAAGCAGACAGTAATGTCCGGGACAGGAAAAAAGCCCTTATCAATGACGCAATGCTTATTATTGGGAAAATAAAGTCACTGGATAAGGGCTGCAGATTCGAGGACCCGTTGACTGAACCTGAGATAATCGGCGCAGCAGTACGCTGTGGAATACTGGATGCGCCCCAACTTGCAGGGGCCAGTGGTGCATGCGGCAAATTAAAAACGATGTTTGTCAACGGCGCAAATGTGCCGGTTGACGATTGCGGAAATACATTAACAGAATATGAGCGGTTGAGAAGTCTTTGAAATCAGATTTGATCATATAATAATTTTTTCCGGTGGATAATCATATAAAAAACCAAATTAAAAAATATTTAAGGTTAATTTCAACAAACTTTTTAATAATAATTGAATTATTCGCTAATAATTAATCGGTTTATAATCTTTAACAAATTCATTATTATAAATATTTTTCAATGAAAAAATTATTTCTTATTAGTAAAGGCGGTTATAAATGCAAATACTTCTCTGGTCGCTTACAGTATTTTTTGGAAGAATAGCCGATGTTTCCCTCGGAACAATAAGAATAAATTTTATTGTAAGGCATAAAAAGATATTTGCTGCGCTTGTAGGGTTCGTCGAAGTTACCATCTTTATTTTTGTGATATCCAGGGTGATAACAAACCTTAACGGAAACATATATGGGGTATTGGCTTATGGCGCCGGCTTTTCAGCAGGGACTATTATTGGAATGTTTATATCTGAAAAACTTAATAAGGATATCATAAGCGTAAATATTATTTCAAAGGATAAGAGTAGTGAAATAGAGAATAAGCTTAGGCAGGAGGGTTTTGGGGCAACATGTTATGAAGGTATCGGCCGCGATGGCCCAGTGAAAGTAATAAATGTGATTTGCAATCATTCCCATATTCCAAAATTAAGTAAAATGGTACTTGAGCAGGACCCGAATTCTTTTTTAAACACTTATATGCTCGGAAGCCAAAAAGGCGGCTATTTCTATGGAATGAAAAAAAAGTGAAGCCATTTTTAATCTCCATATTTTCTTCATTTTTCAGCTATATAATTTATGGCAAATATATTTACAATTTTATTTGCAGGAGAATGTTATGCAGCATACGGGAAGACCAGGAGGATTTTTTCTTTTATTTGGTATTCTTAGGTACCTTCCTTACATTGCAATCGGCTTTTTGGTCATCGCAATT
>PMCC01000090.1 GCA_003155275.1 Actinomycetota bacterium
TTCCTTGCCGACATCAAATATATAGACAGATGCGCCTTCTTCCAAAAAATATTCACATATCTTTTTGCCTATACCCGCGGCTCCTCCTGTTACAACACAAATCTTATTTAAAAACCTGCCCATTAAAATTCCTTCCGGTTATTTATAGATTACTGCTGTTAAATTTTTATATTTTTCTTTCGAAGTTAAAAATATGTTTTGTATCAAAGAGTTATATCATGCACTGAGATAAATATCATGTCCTTAGATAAGTTTTCAAATTATTAATATCATTAAGGCTGTCCATATCAAATATCATAATATCTTCACGGCCAAGTTTTGATGCAATCCGCTTTATAAGTCCGGATAAAACCTTGCCGGGCCCGACCTCAATAAATACTGTTACGTCATTTGTTAAAAGTTCTTCGATTGCACTGACCCACTTTACAGGACTAACAAGCTGGTTTACCAGTGTCTCTTTTATTTGATTCTTATCGATAAATCTTAATTCTGTAGATGAAAAAAATTTAAGGCCCAAATCCGGAAACCCCTGAAATTTGCTGCTTATATAATCCTCCAGATTTAACGATATTTCTTTCATTAAAGGACAGTGACTGGCAATGCTGACTTTAAGTGGGATGACCCTTTTTGCTCCGCTGATTTTAAGTTCCTCTCCGGCTTTTAATACGTCTTCTGCCGTACCGCTTATCACTATCTGGGAATAATCGTTGTAGTTTGCAATGAAGACGTCCCGGTTAAAATTTTGCAATACACTTTTAATGGTCTCATAATCTGACCCTATAACTGCGGCCATCATCATTTTCCCGCCTTTGGCAAAATCAGCCATAAGTTTTCCCCTGAACGACACGAGTTCTGCCCCCTGCCTGAAATCGTAAGCTCCGCAGCTGTAAAGCGCACAGTAGTCACCAAGGCTGTGGCCCACAGTAGTTTTTACTGATGACTTCTCGAAACCTTTTTGCTTGAAAAGATAGTCATTTAAAGCGCAGCTTAAGCTGTAAATTGCTATCTGGCTGTATTGAGTCTGGTCCAGAAGTTCTCCCTTGCCATCTTTATCGTTTAAAATACCTAAAAGGTTTTCACCAAATACATCTCCGGCTGTCTCAAAATATTTTAAATATTCCTTGTTTTCATTAAGAAACTCAGCACCCATACCAATATATTGTGAACCCTGGCCCGGAAACATTAGCACTGCTTTCCCTGCAATACCGTTATTTTGTTCTCTTAAATCGTTATCTTCTGTCATATTTTTTCAATTGTACTAAATTTTTTTCAGTTTATAGCAAACATCGCCTCAGCAAAGCAAGCAAGCTCTCCGTTGACATATGCATTACCTTTGGCCCATCCTATATTGCGCCTGAAATCGGTTATTTCAACTTCAATAACAAGCTCATCTCCAGGCTTTACTATCCTTTTAAACCTGGCCTTGTCTATCCCTGCAAAAAGTACAAGCTTACCCTTGTTTTCAGGAAGTATCAGTACCGCTATCGCACCGGCCTGGGCAATGGCTTCAACAATAAGGACTCCTGGCATTATCGGATTACCGGGAAAGTGCCCCTTAAAAAAATACTCATCACCTCTGACGTTTTTTACAGCTTTTATTGATTTTCCGGGGACAATCTCTGCCACAGAATCAACTAAAAGGAAAGGATCCCTGTGTGGTATTATTTTTTCAATATCTGCCTTATTTAAAATATTCAAATCAAAAACCTTTTCAAAATTACTGATATTATAATTTTTTAAACTTGTTACATCGCAATTAGTATTCCGTGATTTAATTATTTATTTTGCACTTTAAATTAGACGTCCTGATATTTATATAGTTTCAGGTGGACGGCAGCAGGTATTTTGNNTGGAGTTTATAGTGTTAATTGTAAATACCAGGCTAAAATAGTCTATATAAGAAATATTTATGGATATTATAGATGTAATCGAAATTCAAAATAAATTAACTGCAGGAATAATAGGCAAAAAGCTTATTCTCCTTAAGACTGTAGATTCCACAAATACTTACGCCTTAAACATAATTAAAGGTATAAAAAAGATTCCACATTTAACAGATCGTAATGGCGCCGTCGTGATTTCAGAAACCCAGACCGGTGGCAGGGGCAGGCTTGGCAGAAAATGGTTTTCACCTCCTGGCGGTATATGGATGACAATAATACTACAACCGGATCTTAAAATGCAGGATTTATCAAAAATGACCTTGCTGTCTGCATCAGCAATCTCTGAAACCCTGGTTAATAATTATAAAATAAGCGTTAATATAAAATGGCCAAATGATATATATTGCAACGGTAAAAAACTTTGCGGAATCCTGGCCGAGTCTGAAAAAGTAAATAGTTTTACCTATGTGTTGATAGGTATTGGCATTAATGTCAATAATGATTTTTTCAATGATAAAAATGACCATTTAAATGCTGTCTCGCTCAAAGAAATTACTGCCAGCCATATAAACAGGAATTTGCTTATTGCGGAAATATTAAATGAATTTGAAGCCCAATATATTTTTTACAGTAAAACTCTTGATTTTAAAGGCATCTTTAAAAACATAGAAAATATCATGATTTATTAAGTCATTTATTAGAAATTATTAAGGCCTGTGTCAATTTTCATGTAATTTCTCCTTTAACAGCCCACTTTCCTTCATTCCTGTCTTATATACGAAAACATTTTAATACATCTATTCGAATATATTTTAAAATTATTTTTGAATAAAACTCTTTAGAAAAGAAGAATTTTAACTTAATTTACAACATGGGATTGGTAAAATCTTAGGATGTTTACAGAATAATCTGGTACTCTGCCCTGTTTTTCCCTCTTTTCTTTGCGGCATAAAGAAGGTCATCTGCTTTTTTAATCAGCAGGGATATATCTTCATCTTTTTTTTCACAAACACCTGCGCTGATTGTTATCTTAAAACCTTCCTTATCCCATTTTAAATTTTCCACATTCTTTATAATCCGCTCAACTGATTCTGCCGCACCTTTTAACCCCGTATGGGCAAACAATACCAGGAATTCCTCTCCTCCGTATCTTCCCACCATGTCTGTTTTTCTAAGGCTGCCCTCAATTGAGTTTGAAATTTTTACGAGCACTTCGTCTCCAAAAAGATGGCCGTACTCGTCATTTGCTTTCTTGAAATTATCTATATCAATCATTGCAATAGATAGCAATTCTTTGTATCTGTTATTTTCCTCTACAAGTTTTGACAAAGCGTCAGTTGTGTAGCGGTGATTAAAGAGCCCTGTCAGGCCATCAGTTATGGAAAGCTTTTTTAAAACTATATTTTTCTGCTCCAGCAAATCTTTGCTGATTTTTAATTCAATATGGGTTTTTACCCTTGCCTTAAGTTCGTAGGTATTAAAGGGTTTTGTAATATAGTCAACGGCCCCCACTTTAAAACCTTCAATAATATCCTCAGTTTCTACTTTTGCAGTTAAAAAAATAACCGGTATTTCACTTGTTCCGGGAATGCTTTTAAGTTTTTTACACGTATCAAAACCATTAAGATCAGGCATCATGACATCCAACAATATTAAATCAGGGTTTATGTCATTTGCAGTTATTACTGCCTGGTTTCCGTTTGTTGCAATAGCTATTTTATAGTTTTCTGCCTTCAAGACACTGCCAAGCACCTGCAAATTTTTTACCGTATCATCGACTATTAAAATTAGCGGCTGCCTGCTGTATATTTCGTTCTTTTCCATTTTTATTTTTCCTCTTGAAAACTCTTTATCTTGTTTAAAATAGGTCCGAACTCCTCAAATGTCACTGTCAGATTCTCCAAATCAAANNAGCTCCTGCATCTCTTCAGCAAAATCCTCTATATCATTTATTATAAATTCTTTTTTTAATTTTCCATACTTAACAAAGATTTCATTTTCCAGTATATTTATCAGTTCAGGTAATTTCTTTCTCTTTATTAAATTAGCGGTTGGCCCTACTTCAGTCTCTTTCTTGTCATCCGCTTTTTCCAGGACAGAACCTGGTACCGTTTTATCTTTTGGAATGATTTTACACTTAAGATATTTTTTAAGTTCATCAAGAAGCTCCGGCCTGCTGATTGGCTTTCTTAAGTAGCCGTCACTTCCTATTTTTTTAATATCTTCATCACTTATCTTCATTGCCGAGGCGGTAAGGACGATTACGGGTATATTTTTTAACATTTTGTCAGCTTTTAATATTTTTATTGCCTCATAGCCATCCATTACCGGCATCCTTAAGTCCATAAGGACAATATCCGGGTTTTGGCTTTTGATTATATTTATTGCTTCTTTTCCGTTTGTCGCTTCCAATACGGCAAGGCCGTATATGCTCAATATCTCACTTAACAAAAGCCTGTTGGACTGGATATCATCGGCCACAAGCACCTTCTGGTTGCAAAAACTGATGTCTTCCATTTCTAATCTTCTCTCATCAATATCATGCTCCATGGATGCAATGGAGGCTTCCTTTATTTTAACAGTAAAAATACTGCCTTTGCCCGCAGTGCTCTCAAGCGCAATCTCTCCGTTCATAAGCTCAACCAGTTTTTTTGTTATCGCAAGACCTAAGCCCGTGCCCCCGTATAGTTTTGTGCTCTGGCCCTTGCTTTGCTGGAAGGCATCAAATATTATTTTCCTGTCCTCTGCTGAAATGCCGATGCCTGTGTCCTTAACAGAAAATATCAGGTCTATCTTGCTTCTGTCGGCATGAAATACTTTTTTTACTTTAAGCTCTATATACCCATCACTTGTAAACTTTACTGCATTTCCTACAAGGTTAAAAAGTATCTGGCGTATCCTCACCTCGTCAAGAAGAAGTGATGCAGGAAGATTTTCATCAATGTCNNTTTTGCCGCTTGCGATTATTGTATCTGTGTATTCTATATATTTTGGGTCCTTTAACTGTTCTTTAAGCATTTCTGAAAACCCCATTATTGCATTCATGGGCGTGCGTATTTCGTGGCTCATATTTGCCAGAAACTCGCTCTTTGCGCTATCGGCAGCCCGGGCTTTTTTTGAAGATTTTTCAGCATCAATTTTGGCAATTTTTAATTTTTCTTCTGTTTGTTTACGTTTTTGCTCAAGCTCTGAATTATAAAGAGCAAAAGCAATATCATTGGCAATTTCGCCAAATAATTCCTGTTCTTCCACACTTTCAATGTATTCCAGCGGAACTAATATTGAAAGAACTCCATATACCTTTTTATCATACACAAGCTTTACAATCATTAAACTTGTGTCATTATAGAGCCCAGATATTGAGGGGTCAACAAAGTCCGGATTAGGATTCTTAATCGTTATGATACCTGAGCTGGACATAATCTTTTGCCATAACTTTAAAGTCTTGCCATTTTTTATATTTTCTACAAATGCTTTAAAATTTTTACCCACAGCATCTTCCGCGTATTCTATAATTTTACCTGTATTGTCCAAAAGAATTATCCCGGCATCGTAATATCCACGGTTTCCGGTTAAAATTTTACAGGCATTTTCAATGAGATTTCTTGTATTTTTTTCTTTGACTATTAACTGATCAATATCCCTGATCGCCCGAAGAATACTGTTTAAGTGTTTTAAATCCTTCTCCACCTTTTTAATATCTGTAATATCCCTTGAAATTCCAAATGTTCCAATAATTCTTCCTTCTTTATTATAAAACGGCATTTTGGTAGTTGACACCCACCTGTCTTCACTGCCCTCATGGGTTTCCTTTTCTTCAAGCCTTAAAAGTGGGATACCCGTATTTATAATATACTGCTCGTCATGAAGCGCTTTGACTGCATGCTCTTCGGTGAAAAAATCAGAATCAGTCTTTCCCAACGCTTCGTCAGTACTATTTATCTTCAAGCTTCCAATTACAGCATTGCTTATTTGGATAAATCGGCTTTCCAAATCCTTAAAATAAATGCTGTCCGGAATATTTTCCATCAGGGCATTCAGCATTTCCAATTTACTGATTGCCGCTTGTTCTTTTTTCATTTTTGTTTCACCTAACCTGAATGCATTCTTTAACAAAGTTTTTTAAATATTAAAAAATAATTTAACCTGACAGCTATAGTATTTTTTAATTGCACCTGAAAAAATAATGTTTTTAAATAAAATTTTTTTGTCATCAGATATTCTGGAAGCTATATTTACCAAAAATAACTTAAATCATTTAATTGTCATTAATCCCGAAAACTATTTATCTTATTTATAATAGGCTCAAACTCATCAAATGTTATTGTCAGATTTTCTAAATCAAAGCTATCTGCCTGCATTGACAACTTTTTTCCCCAATCAGACAGCATGTCTGCATTGTATTTTCTTCCCAGTCCTACAATCTCTAGTGCAAAATCCTCTATATCATTTATTATAAATTCTTTTTTTAATTTACCGTACTTAACAAAAATCTCATTTTCTAATTTGTTTATTAGCTCAGGTAATTTCTTTATCTTTGCAAAATCGTCTTCCGGAGTTATGGCAATATTCCCCTTGGAATCTGCTTTTAGCAGGGCAGAACCGGGCATTGCTTCATCTTTTTCAACGGTTTTAAATTTAAGATATTTTTTTAGTTCAGCAAGCAGCTCCGGCCTGCTTATGGGCTTTCTTAAATAGCTGTCGCTTCCTATTTTTTTAATATCATCGTCACTGGTCTTCATTGCCGATGCTGTCAGGATTATTATAGGTATATTTTTCAACTTGCTGTCTTCTTTTAATATCTTTGTTGCCTCATAGCCATCCATTACCGGCATTCTTAAATCCATGAGAATAATATCGGGTTTTATATTTTCGGCAATCTTTATTGCTTCTTTTCCATTTTTTGCCTCCTGCACATTAAGCCCATAAATGTTTAATATTTCACTTAGCAGCCTTCTGTTGGACTCAATATCATCAACTATAAGTACCTTTTGATTGTAAAAACTGATATCTTTAATGTCCAATTTTCTTACTTCAATTTCGGGTTTGACAGTTGAAATAGATACTTCCTTTATTATAATTGTAAAAATGCTGCCTTTGTCTACAATACTCTCAACTGTAATACCGCCGTTCATAAGTTCAACCAGCTTTTTAGTTATCGCAAGCCCAAGCCCGGTGCCGCCATATTGTTTTGTACTCTGTCCCTGGCTTTGCTGGAAAGCGTCAAAAATTATTTTTTTATCATCCTGCCCAATACCGATTCCGGTATCCTTTACTGAAAATATCAGGTCCATTTTGTTTCTTTTGGGATAAAATACACCTTTGACTTTTAATTCAATGTATCCATTGGGTGTAAACTTGACAGCATTGCCTACCAGATTAAACAGTATTTGCCTAATTCTTACTTCATCAAGAAGTAAAGATGGGGGGAGTTTGCCATCTATCTCTGTTATGAGCCTTAAGCCTTTATCTTTAATTTTGACCTCAAATATTTTTGAGATATCCATGAATAATGTGTGAGGGTCCACAGGCCTGTACTGGAATTCCAATTTGCCGGCTTCTATTTTAGAGAGGTCCAGTATATCGTTAATAAGCCCAAGCAGGTTTTTCCCACTCGCGAGTATGATATCAATATATCCTATGTATTTTGGGTCCTTTACCTGTTCTTTAAGTATCTCTGAAAACCCTATTATTGCATTCATAGGTGTCCTTATTTCGTGGCTCATATTTGCCAGGAATTCACTTTTTGTAATGTTTGCCGCCTCTGCCTGTTCCTTTGCATTTATCAGCTCCCGCACGGCCAGCTTGCTCTCTGTGATGTCGCGGAAATACCAAATCCTGCCGTGGTATTTTCCATCAGCGCTTGTTAAAGGTGAAGAATACCTGTCAATAAATCTTCCATCGACTAATCCTATTTCATCCCTGCTCTTTCGGTCTTTGTGTTTGTAAAGATTTGCTACTTTACGGTTGAATTCGAGTGGATCTTTTAACTGTTCGAAGATGTATCCCAGCATTTTTTTATCGTCCATTGTATCCAGGACCTGCTGGGGCATATTCCATATTTCCCCAAAACGCTTATTAAAAAAAATAGAATGCCCTTCGTCGTCCACAGCTAATATCCCGTCAATGGATGCTTCTTGGGCTGTCAGCAGCATGGTCTTTAACAAAAGGGTCTCCTCCATCTTCTTGCGCTCCGTGATATCAGTGATGGTAGACAGCCAGCAGGGAGTGTTCGCAACATCAACAAAATCAACAGATAATATCCCTGTATGCACGAAGCCACCTTGACCCCTAATCTGTACTTCTAAATTAGAAACCGTGTTTTTATTGTCAAATAATTTTTTTATTTCCGCCCTTTGGCCCTTATCGGCAAATATACCCAGATCAGCGGATGTATTGCCTATTACTTCCTCTCTTTTAAAACCCAGTGTTTTTAAAAATGCCTCATTGATATCGATAAAGCGGCCATCATCTATTCTTGATATGGACATCAGGACCGCTCCTGAATGGAATGCTTTTGAAAATTTCTCTTCAGATTTTTTAATCTCTGAAACAGCATTTATAATTTTATCATTTGCTGTATTTAATTTGCTCTTTTCTTCTTTTAGAAATTTATTAATACTTATAAGTTTATAAAATGCCAGTAACAACAAGACTATGGCTATTAGCACAACACTTGATTCAATAGTTACGGTAATAGCATTATTGCTCCACATTTTTGCGGGATAATCCGTTCCAAATACTGCTATTATTTTACCTGTTTCGGGATCTTTCAGAGGTACAAGGACGCTGACCCAGGTCCCCCAGCGATCAGTTACCGGTTTTGTAATTAAGGCTTTTCCATCCTCAAATGGCTGGAAGTCTTCCTTGTCAGCTTCGGTGAATTCCTGCCCTGGAGGCGAATAGTCTTTTGAATCAGCCGGTTCAGAGTCAACCATAAAGTAAATCTTTCCGTCTCTTTGAGTGTAAAAATAAGCAAACCTTATTTCTTTGTTTATATTTACAATTTCCATCAGCTTCTTTTTTATGCTTTCATATGGTTCTGTACCTGCATCCTCCGGCAGTCCATTTAGTTTCTTTAGCATTTCCCCGTTTAATGAGGAACCTGCAGTACTGGCTATTTTTAATGCCCAGCTTGAGATTTCATCAATGCTTGAGCTCCATGAGTAATGTATATATACAAAGCCTAGAACAATTGTTGCGCTTAACAGTATTGCAATCAACAACCTTGGTTTATTAATTCTATTTATTAAGTTTAAAAAAAATATGGTAACCTTTGCCTTAATGGTAGTAGTTCCTCCTAAAATCAAATGCCAAGAGGCATTTTAATATAAAAAGTGGCGCCTTTATTTTCTACTGATTCAAACCAGATCTTCCCGTCGTGAGCTTCGACAATTGCCTTTACAATATAAAGACCTAACCCGGTTCCATCTGTTTCGGAAAGAACTGCATTATCCGCCCTGAAAAATTTTTCAAATAATCTTTTTTGCTGTTCCTGTGGTATTCCTATTCCATTATCTCTTACAAAAAAAACTACTCCTGATTTATCTTTTACACAACTTACTTCAATCCTGCCATCCTGTTTTGAATATTTTATGGCATTGTCGATAAGATTGGTGATGACATGCCTGACCTTGCCTATATCAATGTCAACCATCAATTCAGGCGGAGTCTCTTTGCTCTTTTCAATCCGGATATTCTTTTTTCCGGCATTTTCATTTAACTCCTCAAGAACATTTTCTAATAGAGCTATAATATCGGTCCTCTCTTTTCGTACATCGAATTTTCTTCCCGTCTCTATATGCGATACATCAAGAAGCTCATTGATGAGTTTTATCATCCTGTTTGTGCTGTCGTGAGCGCTTTGAGCAAATTCTGACTGCTCTTCGTTTAATCCGCAGCGCATTAACAATTCGGTCATCCATTTAATTCCGGTTAAAGGTGTTTTAAGCTGATGGGAAGCAACAGAGACAAATTCTGTTTTCATTTTATCTATTTCACGGTCCTTCGTTATATCCCTGAATACAACTACGCATCCTATGGCCTGCCCTTCTTCATCAATCAGTGGAGATGCGCTTGCAGCAACAGGAACATTCCCCCTTTTTTTAGTGACAAGCAGTTTATGGTTACTCATTTCCTGGATTTTCCTGGTATTTATAGAATCTTTTATAAATTTGTCATCAATCTTTTCAGGGTCTGACTCATAAATAAATTTTAGAACTTCATCATATTCCTTCCCCAAAACCTCTTTTTCTGAAAACCCTGATATCTCGACTGCTTTTGGATTAAAAAGTGTGATTTTCANNAGTTTATTTCTTTCTTTGCTTAGCTGTAATGCATTTTCCTCAAGCAAATCTTTATTTATCTTTAATTCAGTATGGGTTTTCACCCTTGCTTTCAGTTCATGGGCATTGAAAGGTTTGGTAATATAATCAACTGCACCCAGTTCAAAACCTTTGATTATGTCCTCTGAATCAACTTTTGCAGTCAAAAAAATTATTGGGATATTTTTTGTTTCAGGCTGGCTTTTTAATATACTGCATGTTTCAAAACCATCCATCTCAGGCATCATTACATCTAAGAGTATCAAATCGGGCCGGACCTCTGTTGCAATGGCTATTGCCTGTCTGCCATTATTGGCAAGAGATACCCTGTAATTTTCCTTTTGTAATATATTTCCGATTAGCTGTATGTTTTTAGCTATATCATCAACCACTAAAAGGAGTGGCTGTTTTTGTTTGCGTTTCTCAATTGCCATCCAAGTTATTCCTTTTTATTTTTATAAATTTTCAAGCACTAAACTAAATTCATTAATGGTATTTGGTAAATTTTCAAGATCAAACTCAAATGCCTGTTCTAAAAGTTTGTCAGCCCATTCTATTAAGACTTCAGTGTTATAGGTTGTTCCCAGTTTTTTTATTTCATTGGCAAAATCCTCGATATCATTTATGACAAACTCCTTTTTTAATTTTTCTGTTTTAGAATATGTGCTTTCTTTTAACTCTTTTAAAATTTTATCCGGCAATATTTTTCCTTGGCCTATCTTTGCTATGCCGGCATTACTTTTTTTGCATGTCTTACTTAATGCTTCTATTGCCGGCTTTTCAGTTTCTGTATATTCATATTCAATATGTTTTTTAAGCTCATTAATCAATTCTGCCCTGCTTACGGGTTTTCTTATATACCCTTCACAATTAATCTTTTTTATGGCTTCCATATCTGAACTCATTACTGAAGCGGTAAGAATAATTATTGGTGTATCCTTAAATTCACTGGTACTTTTTAATATTTTTGTAGCTTCATAACCATCCATCACGGGCATTCTTAAATCCATTAAAATAATGTCAGGTTTATTTTCTTTTGCCATATGGATTGCTTCCTTTCCATTGACTGCTTCAAGTATCTTTAAATTATAAATTTCCAGTACTTTATTTAGAAGCAGCCTGTTTGATTCAATATCATCTACTACCAGAACTTTCTGGTTTTTAAACTTAATATTTTCAAAAAAGTCACTGCTTGACCAGGTATCACTTTTAATAGATGGTATTGCTGCATTTTTTAGAATTACTTTAAAAGTACTTCCTTTTCCTATAATGCTTTCAAGTTCTATGTTGCCATTCATCAACTCCACAAGTTTCCTGGTTATTGCCAGTCCCAAGCCGGTGCCTCCATATTTTTTAATATCATGAGAATTGCTTTGCTGAAATGCATTAAAGATAATACCTTTATCTTCTTCTGATATCCCTATCCCTGTATCTTTTATTGAAAACACCAAGTCTATCTTGCTGCTGTTGGAATAAAATTTGCCATTTACTTTTAATTCAATATAACCTTCGGAAGTAAACTTAACAGCGTTGCCCACTAAATTAAAAAGTACTTGCCTGATCCTGACTTCATCAAGTAGTATGGCTGATGGCAGTTTTTCATCTATTTCTATAAGAAATTTTAACCCCTTGGACTCGATTTTAGAGGAAAATATCTTGGCAATGTCGCTGAATAATTCCTTTGGATTAACCGGGTTTAGCTTTAATTCTAATTTATTTGCTTCTATTTTTGATAAATCAAGTATATCGTTAATTAATTCAAGTAAAGTTTTGCCACTGGATAAAATGATATCTATATACTTAATATAATTTGGGTCCTTAAGCTGCTCCCTTAAAAACTCTGAAAATCCTATTATTGCATTCATTGGCGTTCTTATTTCATGGCTCATATTTGCAAGGAATTCACTTTTTGCCCTGTTGGCTGACTCTGCCTCTTCTTTAGCAATTAGCAGTTCTTGCTCTGTTTTCTTTCTTTCATTGATATCGATAAATGTCTCAATTAATTTTTCTTTCCCGCCAATTTTAATGCGTTTTACCGATTTGATGATAGGTATACGGGCTCCGTTTAAGGTAATCAGAATGCGCTCTGAATTGTCCGCTTCCAGCCCCTGGTCCGTAATCGGGCAGTTCCCGATTTCTGCAGGGCATAACAAAGAGTGGCATACCTTACCCATAATCTGGCTGGGTATTGCACCATACAATTTGGCAGCGTGCGGATTCACATGTTCTATTATGTGCGTGTGCAGGTCGATAATAACTACACCAACGTCGAGGCTTTCCATAAGCAT
>PMCC01000074.1 GCA_003155275.1 Actinomycetota bacterium
GCCACAATCAGGAAAGAAATGTCGGAGCTTGAAGACATGGGCCTTCTGACACATCCGCATACTTCGGCAGGGCGTATTCCTTCCGACAGCGGATACAGGTTTTTTGTGGATAATTTTATAAAAGGTCCCGCGGGGCTAAAAAAGTTTGAGGAAAAAAATCTTCCGCAAATCAAGTTTGATATTGATAAAGATATGGAGATAGAGACAATACTGCAGAGATCATCAGAACAGCTCTCCAGAATAACCAGCTATCTTTCAATGGTGGTCGCTCCGGATGTGCACCACAGCAGGTTCAGGCATGTTGAAATCTTAAAGATNNAGGGTATACAAAAGAAATCTTATTGTGGAAGGCGTATATAATACGCTTGATTTTCAAAGTGTTTCCAATATGTTAAACCAGCAGCTTCGGGATAAAAATATTTCTGGAATAGAATTAAAGAATTTGATAGTCACGGAAAACAATGCTTATCTTATAACGCTTATTAAAAAGATTTTGGATGTGATAAGGGACTGTTTTGCCGAGACAATGGTGTATAACAGGATTTTTATTTCAGGGACTTCATCAGTCCTAAACCATCCTGATTTTATAGATTTAAAAAAGATACAAAAAATATTAACTATCATCGAAAATGAGTATCTCCTGATGAATATTATGCTGGATTTTCCAGATGAGCCGGGTCAGGAGGTAGTCATAAAGATTGGTTCTGAGATTTTTGAAGAGGGCCCGGATGATTTGAGCCTGGTGGCTTCAAAGTATAAAATATACGAGCATGCAACAGGCACTATCGGGATACTCGGCCCGAAAAGGATGGATTATTTTAAGGTTATCAATATAATAGGTTCGTTTGTTAAAAATTTAAAAACAGTTTTAGGCTAAAATTCAGGCAGGTGGCCAGTCCGGCTGGATTTAAAAAATATAATTGAGGTGATTTTTTGCCAGGCAACAGAAGAGATTATTATGAGGTATTGGAGCTGTCCAAAGAGTGCAGCTCTTCAGACATTAAGCAGGCTTACAGGAAACTTGCAAGGGTATATCATCCTGATGTAAACAATGGCGATACTGCATCTGAAGAAAAATTCAAGGAGATATCTGAGGCTTATGCAGTGCTTAGCAATGAAGAAAAGCGCCGCCAGTATGATGCCTATGGCTTCAGTGGATCACTTTTTGACGGTATAAATTATAACAGTGTTTTTTCTGAGTTCGGCTTTGGAGACATTTTCAATATGTTTTTTGGCAACTCTTTCGGAGGGGGATTTTCCTCATCAAGGGGCAGGTCGGCAAGGCAGCCAAAAGGTTCAGATGTATCAATTGAGACTGTAATAGAATTTAAGGAGTCCGCTTTCGGCACAAAAAAAGAAGTCGAATATGCGGTAGATATAAATTGTGAAGAATGCAATGGCACAGGCTCTAAAAATCCCGGAGGCATAATAACATGTATTGCCTGTGCAGGAAGCGGCCATGTCAGGATTACAAGGGAAACCTTTTTAGGCAGCATGGTCACCACTGCAGTATGTGAAAGATGCGGCGGCACAGGTAAGGTTGTAAAGGAACCTTGCAGCAATTGCAATGGCAAAGGATACCATAGGGGGAAGAGAAAAATAGTCCTTGATATTCCATCAGGCGTAAACAATGGCGACCAGCTGAGAGTACCTCAGAAAGGCAATTCCAAGGGAACAAATTCCATCCCGGGCAATCTATTAATAGGTATCAGGGTCAAACCGCTTCCGGGATTTACCCGGGAGGCAAGCAATGTCCTTTCCACACTTAATATTTCGTTTGCGCAGGCTGCTCTCGGTACAAGAGTTGAAATTGAGACCCTCGATAAAACTGAAGAAATCCAGATAAAGGCCGGGACACAACCCGGCGCAAAAATGGTACTAAAGGCCAAAGGCATAATACCGCTTAACGGCGCAAGAAGAGGGGACCATATTATCTTTATAAATGTAGTGATACCTACGAGCCTTTCATCAGAAGAGATAATACTGCTGAAAAAGTATGCGGAAGGCAGAGAAGAAATAGTGGAAGACGGGCCAGTAGGTTTTTTCTCCGGTTTTAAAAATGCATTCAGGAAATAATTTTTTGCCCATGAGCCATCCTTATTTTTTTGTGGATAAAAACTCTATAATGCCGGATTCCGTCTTAATAACAGGCGAAGATTTTAACCATCTTGTCAGGGTGCTGCGGGCAAGAGTCGGAGATGTTGTTGAAATATCTGACAATGAGACAAAAAGATATAAGACAGTCATTGCCGAAATCAAAAAAGATACAGCTTTGCTTCAAATAAAACAGGCGGATATGATNNATCCAGAAGACGGCAGAAATAGGTGTTGGCAGGATCATCCCGGTTATAAGCGCCCGCACAGTTGTTGAGATTGACGGTAAAAAAATAAAAGACAAAATTTTTAGGTGGCAGCAGATTGCCCTGGGCGCATCAAAACAATGCAAAAGAGACTTTATATGCGAAATTGCAGAACCCATTGGTGCGGATATTATAGACATTGCTCGCTATAATATATTTTTTCTTCCTGCTGAAGACCTTTATCAGGATAAAAAGGAAGCTTTTGCTCCGGGGTTTAAAGGTGCTAAAGGGTCATTAAAAGACATTGCCAAAGCATTAAATGATAAGGCAAATACTTCTGCCGGCAGGACGCAAGGGTTGAAAGATAAAAATATTGCTGCTGATTCTGAAAATTTAAATAGTTTCACGAACCCTGAAATGAAGAATAATACCAAAGGTCCAAATAATAATGAAACCAGCGCCGGTGCAGCGAACGGGCCAAATCCAATCCTGGAAATTGCTTATGTAGTCGGTCCGGAGGGAGGATTTGAAAAAAAGGAAGTGCTGGATATGGTGAAAAAGGGGGCAGTTCCAGTGAATTTCGGGACAAATATATTGCGTGCAGAAACAGCGTCGATTTACTTTCTTTCAATCCTCGATTATCTACTTAAGATTTCAACAACTTGAAAATAAAATTCTGGAAGTTCAAAATAAAACACAAAATACAATGGATAAACAGATTTTAAAGTTCAAGATAAAAACTAAAATTTAAAAAATAATGATTTCTGAAAAATCCATAACTTTTGCTATTCACACAATAGGATGCAAGACAAACCAGGCAGAATCAGATGATATTGCAAGGCAGCTTATACTTAAGGGGTGCCGCCAGCTAGAAATTCCTGATGCTGTTGGATCTGTTGAAGCTATAGATGCTGTTGGCGCTACTTGCACTGCCGGTGTTGTTAGTATTGCATCTGATGCTGCTTGCGCTGTTGGCGTTGCACCATATGTTGCTGATGCTGCTTTTGCTGCAGGTGCTGGTAATGGCATAGATTATATAATTATTAATACATGTACAGTGACAACTGCAGCCGATAGAAAAGCAAGGCACCTGCTAAGGAAATTAAAAAATGCCAGCCCAAAATCAAAATTGATTATAACAGGGTGTTTTGCTGAATTGCACAGGGAGCTGGCTAACGATATTCCTGCTGATTTTATTTTTTCTAATAGTAGAAAAAAAGAAATAGCTGATTTTATCTGCAATGCCGGGAGTGTAAAAGAAGGGCAGGCCACTAAGGCAGTGATGGCCGCCGCAGCACTAACAGCAAAGGCTCAATATGCCCATAGCAGGGCATTTGTAAAAATACAGGATGGGTGCTGCCAAGGGTGCACTTATTGTATAGTACCTTTGGCAAGAGGCCCATATTTAAGCACTGATCCTGAAATAATCATTAATGATATAAAAAGCCTGGTTTCTTTCGGCCATGACGAGATAGTGCTGACAGGTATACATATAGGTAAATTCGGTGTGGACCTTTTATTAAAAAAGGATGAAATAAAAACCCTGCCNNGACGAAAGCCTTGTGGGTGTTATCAGGAATAACAGATCAAGAATTGCGCCTCACCTGCATATTCCACTTCAAAGTGGAAGTGATAAAGTACTTAAGACAATGAACAGGAAGTATGACAGCGGTTTTTTTATTTCAGCAATTGAGCATATAAAAAGAGCTATTCCCGGCATTACTTTGACAACCGATATAATAGTCGGATTTCCGGGCGAGACCGGACAGGACTTTACTGACACTATCGAAATAGTAAAAAGTATTGGTTTCAGCAAAATCCATGTATTTAAGTATTCGATAAGGCCCGGAACCAAAGCAGCCGGTATGGCTGGACAAGTGCAGGAAAAGACAAAAACTGAAAGAAGCAGCATATTAAGAGGGTTGGGTTCGGATTTAAGAAATAGCTTTATGGACTCAAATATAAGTAAAAAACTCGATGTTGCCTGTGAAGAATATAACAGGGAAAGCGGTATCGCAAGTGGGACTTCAGAAAATTATATTAAGGTTTATTTTGATTTAAACCANNTTGCGATAGAAAAGCAGGAATACTATAAAATAATAAATACTGTATTAATTTCAGGTTTGGCAAACTTATTGTAATTTAATAAAAAAAGCGTACAATTTCTCCTTTTTGTAAGAAATAATTTTTTTATTGATTAAGGTAATCTATAATAGGCACTGTGATATATTGAAATGTTGCGGATGAGAAATTCCGCTTAGCATGGCACAAGTATTAAGAAACAAGTAATAATAAAAAAGCTGCAAGAAATAATAAATAAAAATAAAGGGAAAGCTTTAAAAGAATCTATTTTTTCAAGGGGAATTATGGACGATTGTTTATTCTGCAGGATTGTCAAGAAAGAAATAAAGAGTGAAATAGTATTTGAAAATGACAGTGTGCTTATATTTAAAGATATAAATCCAAAAGCGCCGGTACATCTTTTGGTTATTCCAAAAAGGCATATAGCTGATATCACTGAGATTGATAGTTTAAGTGCAGCGGAATCATATGAGATACTGAGCTCAATTTCAAAAACAGCTTTGGAACTTGGATTGGAAAAAAGCGGCTTCAGGGTGGTTACCAATACAGGCGTTGGCGCAGGCCAGAGTGTTGCCCATCTCCATTTTCATATACTTGGGAAAAGAGACTTTGCCTGGCCCCCTGGTTAAGGGTTAAATTTGTAAAATAGATAATTCTAAAATGATGTGTCCGCAGTTTTCCGGAGTCCCATAATTTAAAAAATTCCAGGAGGGGTTTTTGTATCAGACAAAACAAAAAATAACACTTGATTTTACCAAGAGCCATACGGTTGCTGAATTGCTTGGTGACAGGGATGAGCTTATAAAGCTTATAGAGCAGCAGTATAATGTGGATATCTTCGTGCTTGGCAATGACCTGGAGATAAATGGCAAAAGCAGAAATGTTGAGAAAGTTCAGAAGCTCCTCGGTGAGCTTACTCTGCAGATAAACCTTGGGCAGAAGCTCGATATGCAGCGTGTCGACGATTCAATTAAAATACTTGAGGGAAGGTCTGAGTCGAAACCGCACGAGATTTTCAGTGAGCATATACTTGTAAGTAACGGAAAAAAAATAAAGGCCCGCACTGAAGGCCAGAAAAAATATATTGAAGCCATCAGGAATAATACTGTGGTTTTTGGAATCGGCCCTGCAGGCACCGGCAAGACCTATCTTGCATTGGCAATGGCTGTGGGCGCTCTTGCCAGAAATGAAGTTGGCAGGATAATACTTGTCAAGCCTGTAGTTGAAGCAGGGGAAAAGCTTGGCTTTCTGCCGGGTGATATTTATGAAAAGGTAAATCCTTATTTAAGGCCTTTATATGACGCATTATATGAGATGCTTGATGTCGAGACATTCCAGAATTATAAGGAAATCGGCATAATCGAGGTTGTCCCGCTGGCTTATATGCGAGGCAGGACACTAAATGATTCATTTATAATTCTTGATGAGGCGCAAAATGCTTCACCGGAACAGATGAAGATGTTTTTAACAAGACTTGGATTCGGGTCCAAGATAGTCATAACCGGTGACATCACGCAGATAGACCTTCCTGTTGAAAAAAAATCCGGGCTTATCCAGGTCAGGAATATCTTAAACGGCATTACGGGTATAGAATTTATTTATATGACTTCCAAAGATGTGGTAAGACATGCCCTTGTCCAGAAAATTGTTGATGCATATGAGGTATTTGAAGATAACAACAGGGATTAAGCTGGAATGTAAAAACTTAAGAAAACTTAAAAAACCCGGTAAAACTTAAAAAAAATTAAAAAACTTATAATAACAGTTTGAAAAATAAGTGTAGTCACAGAAGTATAGGAATCTTAAAAGTTAAAAAATCTTTAAATAATAATATGGAAAAATGAGTGCAAGAAGCAGAAGCTTAAAAATAAAAACAAAAGAAATGATCAAATCCGGGGAAAACGACTTTGCAAAAATCCCGCAGGGTTTTTTCTGGAAATATTTTTCATTTAAAAGCAGGATTGCGCAGCGCATATACATATTTGTTTTTGCAGTTACTGCTGTAGCTGCAATACTTGCCTATAACTATACTCCTGACATAGGCATTGAGCTTGGAGTGCAAAGCCCGAGGACGATAAAAGCCAATAAAGATATACAATTTGAAGATGCTGCAAAAACTGCTGAAGACAAGGATAAAAATGAAGCGCAGGTGGAAAATGTATTTGTTTATGACCCTGGAGTATTAAACGGACAAGAAGGCGTATTATACCAGATCAAGTATTTCTTTCTTCTGTCGCAGATAGTGCAATTAAAGCAGGACAAAACTATTGAGGAAAAAGTATCTTACCTTACCAATCTTCTGGGCAGCAATTATCCCGAATCTGCAATAAAGGAATCATTAAATTTAAACATTGATACAAATAGCTTGCTCCTGGCTGAGACACTTAGCCTTGCAAGGGAAATAATGAATGAAAAGATACAGCCCACTCAGGTGGATTATGTAAAAAATGAAATAACTTTGATAGTCCAGCGCGATGAAGATATAAATTTTGCGTACAAATCTCTCGTAACTGCAATCCTACAGAATAATATTAAACCAACAGCAATATTCGATCCTGCAGCAACGGAAAAAGCAAAGCTTGATGCGCGCTTAAAGACGCAGCCTCATATGGTAAATATAGTGGAAGGCCAGATAATAGTGCCGGAAGGGGAAATTGTCCAGGAGGAACAGATCATTATATTGAAGAAGCTGGGGCTGATGGAAACCAAAATAAACTGGACAAGATACATTTANNGGTATTATGAAAGGTTTGAATATACTTGCAAACGTTCATCTGAATCTGTGGAACTATTTTTTCCCCATAATTGCCATTTCCATGCTTATGACGATAATCTTTGATTCCGGCCTGGGAATAATGGTGACAATATGCATGGCTTTTTTTGCCGGTGTAATTACAAACCTGGATTTCAGCCTGACTATTGCGTATCTTATCGGGGGAATTTTCTCAACATTTTTGGTTTCCAATATTTCCCAGCGATCAGCAGTTATGAAGGGCGGTTTTTTCAGCGCCCTGATACTCGGTTTTTTATTTTTTACGATTAATTTTTACAGCGGGCAGGCAGCTAACATAGCGCTTTATTCCTTTATAGGTATTTTAAACGGTATTATTTGTGCAGTCATTACAATCGGCCTTATGCCCTTTATTGAATCAGTTTTTAAAGTTGTTACTGCAATGGGATTGCTTGAATTATCGCACACGGACCAGCCCGTACTAAAGGAGATGTTTATCAAGGCCCCCGGCACATATAATCACAGTCTTCTTGTTTCACATCTGTCAGAAAATGCCGCAAAATCAATCGGGGCAGATTATATGCTTGCCAAGGTCGCTGCACTTTACCATGATATTGGAAAACTCAGGCGGCCTGAATACTTTTATGAAAACCAGGTAAACATGGAAAATGTTCATGACAAGCTGATTCCTTCAATGAGCAAGAATATAATATCAAGCCATATCAGGGATGGTATAGAAGACTCCATTAAAAATAAGATTCCAAGGAAAGTTATCCAGGTGATATCACAACATCACGGAACTTCGCTTATGAATTATTTTTATGAAAAGCATAAGGACCGGGATACAATAAGGGCATCAAACGGCAATTCAGAGCTTGCCGAGAGTCATTTCAGGTACCAGACAAGGAAGCCCCAGTCAAAAGAAGCTGCAATATTAATGCTTGCAGATTCAGCAGAAGCTGCTGTGCGGTCTATCGAAGAAATCACGCCAAAGAAAATAGAGCAAATGGTTAACTATATTATTGACAACAAAATAAAAGACGGCCAGCTAAACGAGTCGGATATAACATTAAAAGAGATCTACACTATAAGGCAAAACCTGGTTGATGGGCTGATATCGCTTTATCACTCTCGTATCAGCTATCCTGGAACAGACTTAAAGCTTGTAGACAATAAATAGCAATTTTTTAAAATTAATTTAAAAATACAATCAAGGCTAATTTGAAATTGAGCCCCTGTCAATTTAAAAGAGCAGTTAAATCAAATTGAAAGTAATATGCAGATAAAGGGCATCAGGATAGAAATATGAAAATAATTATACTTAACAGGCAGGACAGGGTTGATTTAAATACAGGACTTTTAAAAAAGGTCTCAGCTTATGCTGCAAATAAATTTGACAACAGCCGGAATATGGAACTTAATATCGTTTTTATAGATAAGGAGGAAATGGCTGCGTTAAATGAGAAATACAGAAACAAACAGGGCGCTACAGATGTCCTGTCTTTTTCATACAGGGAAAGCCTAAGCATAGAGCCGGCCTGCCTGAAGGCAGCAGATTCAGGAAGTTTTAACAACGTTGAAAATTTTTCAGTAGCCGGGGAGATAGTAATTTCTCCTGAAGTTGCAAAAGAAAATGTAGCTGATTTTACGCCTGATTTTTTCCATAGCTGGAACTTTGAAAGAGAGATCGCCCTTCTTATTATTCATGGGATTCTGCATATTTATGATTATGACCATGAGGAAAAAAGCGATAGTGTGAAAATGGAGAGTCTGCAGACCAGCCTTTTAAACGATGTCATTACTAATTTTAAACTATAAATATAAAGCTTTAAGGTTGTTATTAAACCGTAAATTCTACCGCAGCGGATTGCAGGTCCCACAGTTTCTACAGCTTTAAGGTTAGCATAATCAATAAATTCAGTCGCAGCTTGTTGTATATTTCACAGTTTTTGCAACTGAGAGATTAACATAATCTTGAAATTCAATCGCAGCTGATTGCACAATCCCGCAATTTTTATAAAACTTTCAAAATTTTTATTGACACGTATTGTATGATTAGTACAGGCGGGAAATAAATAAGTTCGAAGGGAAAAGCAGTAAGTTCGAAGGGAAAAACAGGGTATTGATTAGTTTCAGGATATTAAAAAGTTTTGATGCAAGCCTCATCAGTAAATTAATAAAGCTCGAGGTTGATAATTTAGGCCGGGAAGCGGCTGTTAATCAGTGGCAGCTGCCGGTATTAATCAGGTATGGCAAATTTGTTGTTGCAGAAAATGAAAACGGAGACATTATCGGGGTTTGTGAAATGTTAAGGCAATGGGGGCAGCCGGGGCAGGCAGGACAGGCATGGCAGCCACCTGGCGCATTCATACACTCGTTCTATATTGAAGAATCATTCAGGAACAGGGGAATTGGTAAAAACCTTTTAGAAAATATTATTGATATATTAAAAAAAGATGGTTTTAAATCTGTCCAATTGACTGTCGACCCGGACAATAAACCCGCATTAAGTCTTTATGGAAAGTTTGGATTTGTAAAAAAACTGCTTGAGATCGGGGAATATGGCGAGGGCCGCGACAGGATTTTGATGGAGCTGGCATTTGATGGAGAATAAAAGGTTTAAATCAGGGTATATAGGCCTTGTCGGTAGGACAAATGTCGGTAAGTCTACTCTTATAAATAAAATCTTTGACAGGAATATTGTTATAACTTCAGATAAAGCCCAGACTACAAGAAGCAGGGTCAACTGTATATATAATATTGATAACGCTCAGGCAATATTTGTGGACTGCCCGGGTTTTTTTAAACCCCGCAACCTGTTGGGGGAGAAACTAAACAGGATAATCTTCCAGGTTCTTGATGATGTTGATATTATTGTCGCAATGGTTGATTTTCCGGATGGCATCGGAGTGGGGGATTATTACGTATTTGAACAGATAAAAAACAGGCATGTCCCGAAAATACTTGTCTTAAACAAAATTGACCTTTTAAATACTGCAGGAAAATATACCCTTCTGGAAACAATCTCTAAAATTGGAAACGAACTGGATTTTTTTGAAGAAATAATCCCTGTCTCAGCATCCACGGGCGAAAATCTTGAAGAACTATTAAAAGTGTTAATGGGAAAGTTGCCCGTTGGTCCGATGTATTATCCCGGAGGTATGGTCACGGATATGCCTTTAAACAAGATGGTCTCTGAAATAATAAGGGAAAAGCTTTCGGCAAACCTGTTTGACGAACTGCCGCACAGCATAAATGTTGAAGTCGTAAACCTTCAAAGAAAAGGAGCCGG
>PMCC01000009.1:0-163 GCA_003155275.1 Actinomycetota bacterium
TTAAAAGTACTCCTAAAAAAAGCTTTCCAGAGCCAAAAACTTTCATAACAGCCATAATAGCATTTGTGATGCTTGTTTGTCTTATCGTATTTTTGCCCATTATGATAATTGGTGTAAGTTTGGGGTTGTTATTCTTAACTACCTATATTAAAGACCATAAATG
>PMCC01000009.1:284-8264 GCA_003155275.1 Actinomycetota bacterium
GGTGGTGGCGGAGCAAGCGGCCACTGGTAATATATATTTATATGCCAATTGATTTAAGAATTGTATAACCGGTCAGGCAGCTGTGGCTGGCCAAGGTATTGAAATTTTGAACCAATTTTTGAATGAAATAATTAAATTCAAGGACTTTTTAATACTTGAAAAATAGGCCTAACCTATCATAATTATTACTCTTGGTAATAGCATTTAACCATTGTAAGCGTATATGATAACGTCACATTCGCTTTAATAATTTTGGAATCATCTTCAGTTTTTGGAAAAGAGAAGCGGATGTTCCCGAGGCCTTAGTTATAGCTTCTGCCCTGGCATCAAAAGGAGGAGCTTCATTAGGATCAATCAGGACATCAATAACAGTAGGTTTTCTATTTTTGATAGCTTCTTTAACAACAGGCTCAACTTCTTCTGGCCGAGTTATCCTGAGTCCAACAGCACCCATTGCCTCCGCAAGTTTAACAAAATCAGGGTTTTTAAACTCAGAAGCTATTTTCCTACCACCAAATATTATTTTTTGAAGATCAGCTATCATAGCAAGAGACTGATTATTTAAAACAAACCAAATTACAGGAATACCATAATTAACTGCTGTTACAACTTCCATACCTTGCATTTGAAAATCCCCATCGCCACAAACACAAACTACCTTTCGATCACCTGCTGCAAGTTGGCCTCCTATGGATGCTGAAACTCCATATCCCATGGATGCTAAGCTTGAACAAATGAAAAAAGTGTTTGGCTTAAGTGCCTGGAAGTAACTTTCAAGCCAAGGTAAAGTGTTGCCAATATCTCCAAAGACAATTGTATCCTCTGGTAGTGTATCGCGTAATAATTTCATAAAACGCTGTGGTTTTAAAGGCATATCATCACTTGACATCTTTACGTCAGCAAAATACTCCCGCTGTTTCTTCATTTGTATTATCTTATTAGAATCTACATTTTTTTTAGGTGTACCTTTATTACCAAGGACAGTTAGTAATTGCTGGAGTACCAAATTGGCATCTCCAATTAGGCCCACTGATGCTGGGTAGTTCTTACCAATTTCCCAAGCATCGATATCTATCTGAATAAGAGCAGTTGAAGGCTGGAATCTCAAATCCCAAGCATGGGTTGTAAACTCACTAAAACTGGTTCCAATCCCAATAAGTACATCAATATTTGACCTTAAATATTTATTTGCCACATTAGTTCCATAAAGCCCTACACAACCAAGGCTTAGTTCATTATCCTCAGGAATTATTCCCTTACCCCTAATAGTTGTGGCTATAGGTATATTATAAGTTTCTACAAGTTCCAATATCTCCTTATTGGCACCAAGAGCTCCTGCTCCAGCAAGGATAGCAGGATTTTTTGATGATAAGATTAACTGGGCAGCTTTTTCTACATCATCCGGTGATGCAGCTGTATGTAGACGTGTGATCTTTTCATTTAGCAAACTATCATTAATTTCAACATTTGAAGCTAAAGTATTAGCCATAATATCTAGGTGCACAGGTCCAGGCCTTCCATTCAATGCTAGCCTCATCTCATTTCTGAAACTTTCCCGTATTTTATTTACGTTTACGATTCGTTCGGAATACTTAGTCATACCTTTAAATAACCCCACGTGATCTATTGTACGCCCAACTCCAGTAGCTTCCTGAAGGCCACCCTTTCCTACAATGCTTTCGCCCACCTGTGCTGTAATAATAAATAATGGTATTGAATCCATATAAGCCGAAGCAACACCAGTGGTAAGATTAGTGGCACCTGGCCCCACTGTACCAGTACATACACCTATTTCATTGCTAACTTGAGCATAACCAGTTGCCATAAAAGATGCTCCACTTTCATGCTTTGTTAGAATTGGTATTAGTTTTTTATTATAGTAGAGTGCATCATAGAATTTAAGTAAATGACCACCAGGAACACCAAAGACGTACTTTACATTGTTGGCCTCGAGCATTTTGACTAAAATATCTGCTCCAGATATTTTCATACAATCCTCCAATTAAAATTATCAATAAAATTAATTTATATACTATTTTAATAATAATATTAAATAATTAGACTATAAATTACAATAAAAAATATTAGTGTTAACAATAGTTTTGCTACTGTGACCACTCCAAAAGTGCCATAAAAGAGCTATTCAAAATAATTTATTAAAGATTTTAATTTGATTTTTAAAATTTCTTGAATTAAATAGATAAGATAGCATAATTAATAATGTTGTCTGGCCAAAGTATTGAAATTTCGAACCTTTTTTTAAAAGAATTACAGAAATTAAATAAAATGCTTAAATAAAAATAAGAAGATAAAAAATCATTGGCTACATTCTCTAAACTTAATAAGCCTTTTTATGTTTCTTCCTATTATTCCGCCAACAAAACCTAAAATTATTCCCATTATGATACCAAGCACTATTAAATGAAGTATTGCTCCAGCAAGAGTCTGGTAGGCAAAATAGACATTAATATTTGGTGTATTAGTTGTTATACTTATTGCTGACCATTCTGAAATATTTAAAGGATCACTTACAAGATTTTTCATTCCAAAAACAATAAAAATAAGTGCAGTCATACTTGCAACGCTTCCGCTGGCAAGCCCTGTCCATAGGCCATTAGTTATGCCTGTAGCTATTTTTTCATATCTATATACATATATTGTTACAGTAAGTAAAATAATTAAAGCAATAACTGCCCAAAATATATTGTCTAAGATATCACGGGCAGGTAAAGTCGGCATTATTATATTATTAATGCAAATCTCAGTTGTCCATAATATTCCAATCAACAATCCAATTCTTACTGATTTCTCTTGAAGTATATTAGTGCTATGCTTTTTTCTAAAGTAAATAATATGAAATATAGTTATAAAAAGGTAAATGAGAAACGCACCAAATGCTTCAATACCCTCTTTTCCGAAGGGCCAACCATATCCTCGAAAAATAAAAAAAATACTTATTACAAGACCTAAGCTCAATAGATTCAGAATTTGCAATATCCTATTTCCCATTTTTTCTATTATAACAATAAGTATTTTTAAGACAATTGCTGGATTGCATAATATTATTAAAGATGAGTAAATTTGATAGATTGGTTGCCCCGAGTTACGAAATTTCGAACCAATTTTTAAAAGCATTAATTATTTTAAAGAATTCAATCTTATAATTATTCTACTTGAGAACCCTCTTTTTAAAACCTTTGATTCCTATCCATAGAAAAATTATGCTGAAAACTGTAAGTACGGGATAAATAATATATAGATTCATATGTGGACCCGTAGTTAAAGCAGCCCTGAAACCTTCAGTTACATATATCAGCGGATTCAGACATACCAAAGCCTGAAGCCATGGAAAACCAAAAATTTTTAATGCTGAAAGGGATGCCCAAGGATAATAAGTACCTCCCAAAAAGGTAATTGGCAGAACAATGAATCCAAACATTGCCCCAATATTCCTTGGTGCGATCCTGGTGCCAAGCACAAGCCCAAGGCTTGAAGTCATAATACCTACTATAGGAATAAGCGTTATGAGAACAGGCCAATGTACAGACAGCTGAATTTGAATATTTTTTGCATGAATGATATATGCTATGGGAAATACTAGAGAAGCTGCAATGAATCCCTGGATTGCACCTAATATTACTTTTCCGATTGCAACCAATGATACAGGAAGAGGTGCAAGAACTCTATCCTCTATTTCTTTGGTATACCCGAATTCATTGGAAAGTGGCAATGCTACTGCCTGGATACCCTGGAACATCATGGAAAGCCCAACCACTCCGGAAATTAAAACTGACGCAAATATAGATTGACCAGCAGTACCGCCACTGCCGCCTATTCCTTCTCCGATCTGTGGAAATACATACAAGAATACAAATACCATCAGGAATGGCTGAATTATGGTTCTGGGGATAAATTCACTCAGGTTTTTTTTCAGAACTATCAGGTCACGCAGCAGCAATGCCCCAAAGGCGCTTCGGCTTGCAGAAGCTTCAGATCTTAATGTTTTATACTGTTTATTTTTTGAAGAAATTTCAGTATTTATCAATCTCTAAGTTCCCTTCCTGTAAGATTAATAAAAACATTCTCAAGAGTTGGCTCTGTAACAGAAAGGTCAGTGACATTAAAGCCATTATTTTCAGCTATTTCAACTACCCTTGGCAATACCCCGCTTACGCCTTTGACATGAAGCTTTATAGTTCCATCAAAACTGTAGCTCTCTGTGGCGCCCTCAATTCTGTCCATAAGTATTTTTGATAGCTGATTAAGATTGCCTGTGGCAGATACAGTAATGATACTGTCTGCCCCAACCAATTTTTTTAAGTTCTTGGGTGTATCGATTGCCAGTATTTTGCCTTGGTCCATTATTGCCAACCTATCACAAAGTGAGTCCGCTTCTTCCATATAATGGGTAGTTAAAAAAATTGTCTGGCCTTCGTTATGCAAGTTATTTAAAATTTCCCAAAGGGCAATCCTGCTTTGCGGATCGAGGCCTGCTGTCGGCTCATCCAGAAAAATAATAGAAGGCCGATGCAAAAGTGCTCTCGCAACCATGAGTCTTTTTGCCATTCCTCCTGAAATAGCCGTTACTTCAGCTTTGGCTCTTTCAGTCAGCTTAAATTTTACAAGGAACTCATCGGCTGCGGCACGGCTCTCTTTAACTGTCATACCAAAATATCGCGCGTGATAAAAAAGGTTTTCCCACACTGTAAGTGCACGATCAAGGTTGTTAGTTTGCGAAACCATTCCTATAACCTGTTTTACAAGTGCTGGATGTTTGAGTACATCAATATTTGAAACAAAGGCTTTACCAGATGTAGGTATAACAAGGGATGTAAGCATGCCCACTATTGTCGTCTTTCCTGCACCATTTGGCCCGAGAAGGCCAAAAATTTCACCACAGCGTACAAGCAAATCCAGTCGGTCTACTGCAAGAATGTTCCCAGGAAAACGTTTGGTTAATTGTTCACAACGGATGACAATACAATCAGAATCAGTTTTGTTAACGACTTCCTCTATTTTATTGTTTTCAACATTCATGGTTCCACAATATAGTCTAGTGCTTAATCGATTGAATAAATCTAAATAGTAGGCATCCTACCAAAAGTTTTGCTTAATTTCAAGAAAGCATCAAGACATACTTCCATTGCTATTATATAACCATTTTGATACTATCAAAAGGTTAAGAGCCCTAAAAAGAGAAGTTAGTAAGTTTGACTATTCCACAGGTTGGCTGGCCCCAAGGTATTCCTTAAATGTTCCACTGGGAAAAAACAAAAAAGAGAACCGCATAGGATTTCTAAAAAAGTTATAGAAAAGATATTCAGGAAAGATTTTTACATTGAAAAAATAAAAGATACTTTTTATCAAAAGATAAAGATCAATTTTCTCGAGCTTTATTTGTAGTTATGAGGAAAAAGTAGCTAAAATATAATTACTCAATAATTATAGCTTCGGAGGGACAATTTTTAACAGCTTCTTCAATGCATTTCTCATCTTCTTTGCTGTAATTGTTTTTTATGAGTTCTGCTATATCTGATTTGTCATTTACTTTAAAAATATCTGGACAGGCTTCCTCACAAATCCTATCCCCGGTACATCTATCAGTATCAATTCTTACTTTCACTTAAATCGCCTCATTTATTTTAATAATTTGTTGGAGTGAGCCCACTTCTTTGGACATATTGTATTCTAAAAATAGTTAAGAGGCAAAACATTAGAATTTGAACTTAAAAAACCCTTTGATGTGCTTGTAAATCTACAAAATTCTAAAAATCGTTCTGAAAGTGGCTGGGGTGAGAGGATTCGAACCCCTGCTCTACGGTCCAGAGCCGCATGTCCTACCATTAGACGACACCCCAATTAAAAAGCAATTCAAGATACTACCATAAAATAAAAAAGAAGTTACTAAAAATAAAAAAAATTCCCACAAAACAATATATTCTCACAAAACATGAAAAAGTTTTTGATTATTTTTTTCTGATAAAGAAAATCACTTTACCGTTTTCTTTAATCATGGAAAGTATTTCATTGCCTGTTGCCTTGGCCCAGCTTGGTATGTCTGCTTCAGCTGCAGGGTCATCGGCAATAATTTTTAAAACGCTCCCAGACTGCATGGAGTCTATTTTTTTTCTCGTTTCAAAAATTGGGGTAGGGCAGTAAAGGCCTGTACAATCCAGGTCCTCGTCAGGGATGATTTTGTTTTTGTCATTTTCTTTATTCATAATCCCATAATAAGGAAAAATATCCCGCCATTGATTTCTAATCTTGCATCATTGATTTTAATTAAAATTTTAGCTTTGGCCGCACTCTGGGCATATTGAAACTTCTGCCGGAATCGGTTTTCCACAATCTTTGCAAATCTTAACATCGACCTCAAGCTTACAGGTGGTGCAGAATGGCATATCCTTTATTTCTAATTCTGCATCACAAAAAGGGCACTTGCATGATTTGCTGTTATTTTTTTTATCTGCCATTAAATCCTCTTATTATTTATTTTTTATTTTTTCTTGGTAGTCTTTTATTGCTGCATGAAGGGCATCTGCACCAAGGTTTGAACAATGCATCTTATTTTTTGGAAGGCCGCCAAGCTCATTTGCGACATCCTTGTTGGTTATCTTTAATGCCTCTTCGAGGGTTTTTCCCTTGGCAATATCACTTACCATGCTTGAAACTGCAATNNACTTTTATATTAAAAGTCATCATGTCACCGCAAACCGGGTTTCCGACTTGCCCAACACCATCAGCATTTTCTATTTCTCCTACATTATGCGGATTCATGAAATGCTGCATAACTTTTTCGTTATATGAAACCATGATAAATACCTCTTCTATAATTAGAATTTAAACACTGTTAATATAATATTTTTAATAATAAGTTTCAAGTGCAATATAAGTTCACTTTGCCCAGAAAATATAAACTCATTGAATTACGAAAATATAAGTTCACTACATCCGGAAAAATATAACTGCCCCATGTCCGGAAAAATTTGTTTGGAATAATACTGGTTCTTTTTTCTGCTTTGTTTAAAATTATTTGCCCAGGTTACATAAAGGTGACATTTTCCTAAGTTTTTCAACTATACCGGGTAAAACGCTTATAACTTTTTCAATTTCTGCCTTTGTATTATATTTTCCTATTGAAAACAAAATTGACCCGTTTGCGATGGCAGGGGATAAATTAATGGCAAGAAGCACCTGGGAAGTTTTTAGAGCATGTGAAGCGCACGAAGAACCACTTGCAGCAGCAATTCCTTCACTGTTTAAAAGTAATATTATTGACTCTCCCTCGATATATTCAAAACTCATATGGACATTTCCGGGAAGCCTTTGTGCCGGATGTCCGTTTAACCTTATATTTTTTATGTTTGAGCTTATTCCTTCAATCAATCTGTCTCTTAAAGCCTGTACTTGTATTGCGTTCCTGCTGAGTTCTTCTTTGGCAATCCGGCAAGCCTCTCCAAATCCTGCAATTGATGGGATGTTTTCAGTGCCGGCTCTCCTTCCCAGTTCCTGTGTACCCCCCAGAATAAGGGGTCTTATCTTTATACCTTTTTTTAAATACAGGGCCGCGGCACCCTTCGGGCCATACATCTGCTGGGATGAATAACTGTAGGAATCAACACCAAGGCTTTTTACATCGACTGGAATTATTCCAGCTGTTGCAATACCGTCACTATGTAAAAGTACTCCTGCTTCCTTTGTAACACCTGAAATTTCCCTGATATCCAAAATTGTGCCTATCTCATTGTTTGCATGCATAATGCTTACGAGCACAGTATTGTTTTTTATCGCTTTTTTTAATTCCCCGGGATCGATTTTACCATAAGAGTCGACCGGAAGAATTGTCACTTCCCAGCCTTCTCTCTGCATTTCTTTCAGGGGGTTTAAGATCGAATAATGTTCAATTGCAGAAGTGATTATATGATTGCCTTTTTCCCTGTAAGCCCGCGCAATACCCCACAAAGCCATATTGTTTGATTC
>PMCC01000009.1:8297-26218 GCA_003155275.1 Actinomycetota bacterium
ACTCTGTCATCCACACGGGTTGTAGAAGCATTATCCAAAAAAATATTCACAATTTTAGATTCAGAACTACTGATACTTTCAGCCATAATAAAAACTTCCTTTTTAAATAATATATATTTTACGGATATTTATATCCCACCGGATTCATTTCCTGCTGGACCAATAATCCGGCATATCCCATCTGACCAGTATCCAAATATCTTTCACTGATTATATGTCTTTCACTGAATTTATCCTTCTCCAGGAACATGACTTCAGACATATTCAAGGGCAATTATATGTAAATACATGCCTATAGCAATCAAAACCACATTGTGCCATCAGCTTCAAGCACAAGACTGTTAAGTGTAGCGGCGCCTACTATTTTTGAACCTTCCGTAAAATCAGCAGGTGTAAGATTTTGTCCAAATAGCTGCATGCTCTGCTGGCAGACAAGCATGGGTATCCCCATCGCCGCCGTCTGGTCCATTACTTCCTTAAGAGTCGGGAAACTGCCCATTTTTATCCTTCCGGCTTCACCCTTTGTTACAACAGTTATACCTTCGCCAAGGAAATACAATGTCGGTTCAATGTCCATGGCTTTGGCTGTCTGCGCAAGAATAAAAGGTGAATAAAGCCTTTGGGGAGTGCCTGTCCCGCTTGTCTGTACATATAATATTTTCTTCTTCTCCATTTTTTTATCCTTTCGTTGAAAAACAGTGTTTAATATATTATCATTTTACTTCATTGTTATAAAAATAGTAACCTACTGATTTGTTGGCATTTAAACAATCAGGCGTATTTTTTAGAAAGGACTTATGATGATAATAGGGATAGGGAACGTTGGAAGCACTTCCTTTAAAAGCAAGATCATTGATATTAATGAAAAAAATGAGATTACAATACTTGGGCAGGCAAATATTGATAAAATAAAATCTCAGGGAGAATCAAATTTTACTCACAGTATTGGAGACAATGCGGCCCAAAAAGAAACCCTTAACTTGTTTGGTTTTGAAACTGCAATAACCACAGTTCTGGACTGGTATGTTAAAAATGGTGTCATAAATAAACCGCAGGATATTCAGGCCATGGGATTTAAATGTGTAATGGGGCAGACCAACGGGGCAAATATGTTGACTCCTGCTATCCTTGCTGAACTTCAAAAATATGCATTTGCCGCGCCTGTCCATAATATACCNNTATTCAATTCCTGAATTCAGGCGTCCATTGGGTTTTCCGTGGGACTGGTATGAAAAGCTTGGCATAAAAAAATTCGGTTTTCACGGTTCATCGCACAGATATCTTGCTGCGATGGCGTTTAAACTGATGGGCACAGAAGATATCAGGCTTATTACAATCCATCTCGGTGGTTCAAGTTCAGTATGCGCAATTAAAAACGGGAAATCAATCGATACAAGCATGAGCTTTTGCCCAAATTCCGGGCTACTGCAGGGGACAAGGGTAGGGGATGTTGACGGTACTGCCCTTCTTTATGCCATGAAAGAACTTGGCCTTTCAGTTGATGCGGCCCAGGACGAGATTTCTAATAATGCAGGGCTTAAGGGCATTGCAGGAATAGGGACTGAGGATTTCAGGGAAATACTTGCTGCTGCAGATGGCGGCAACAGGCGCGCAAGGATTGCAGTTGAAGCGTATCTGGACGGGATAAGGAAGTACATTGGTTCTTATAGCGCAATAATGGGGGGAGTTGACTGTATCGTTTTAAGCGGCGGTATTGGTGAAAAGAATCCTTATATGCGTGAAAGAATGCTGGAAAACCTGGAATTTATGGGCATAAAATTTGACAGCCAAAGAAATAAGGAAGTCGGAGGCGAGCAGGGGCTTATATCTGCGGATTACTCCCATGACTCAAGGGCAAAGATTTATGTAATACCGACAAATGAGGAACTGGTGGTTGCGTATTTTACAAGAAGAGTTGTTGAAGAGAAAAGAGATTTAAAGCCTGAGGAAATGGTATTTAAACTGTAGAATACTTATAATTTCAGTGCCAGTAGTCCCTGAAGGAAATCCAGGTCTGCCTGATAAGGTCTAAAAACTCAATATTATCTTTACTATACTTATAATCATAAAAGGGCCTGTTGTGTGCATTTGGCGTAAGCCCTGGCAGGTTGTTCATGTCCGGAAAAGACTGCGGCCAGTTATTTTTCTGTAAAAGTTTTTTTTCTAATGCCCGGCTGATTGAATTGCCGAATTGGTTGTTATAAATTTCTTTGATTTCCAGCAGGCTGCCAAGATCTTTTAATATTAATGATTTAATAATAATTTCAGATGCAAGTTTGGCTGAATATATCGCATTATATATTCCTGCACCTGTTACCGGATTGCAAAGGCCTGCGGCATCACCGCAAAGGATAAACCCGTCTTTAAAGCTAGGATTTTCTACAATTCCTGAATCCGGAATAAGGCCCGTGACTGCCTTTTGCTGATTTGCATAACCCGAAATAATCCCTGAAAACTCCAAGTGCCTGGTAAAAAGAGCCAGAGTGTCTTTTATCGAAATGCCGGTGATTGCCGTCTGTGCTGTTTTGTGCTTAAAATAAGCCCCGACCCCAAGATTTATACTGCCTGCCTTCGGGAAAAGCCAGCCATAACCGCATGAAATATATGGCGAGAAGAAGACTTTGCTGCAATCAGAGCTCTTTGA
This sequence comes from Actinomycetota bacterium, assembly GCA_003155275.1. Classification (GTDB taxonomy): domain Bacteria; phylum Actinomycetota; class Humimicrobiia; order Humimicrobiales; family Humimicrobiaceae; genus Fen731. The sequence continues at coordinate 10,942 of PMCC01000009.1, forward strand.
TATTGTTGAAGGATTCTGTTGTATTGCAGGCATAAAGCTTTTATTGGCGGAGCCTGTAAGCCTCCCGATTAAAGAAAGCGGGCCATCAGCGCCGGCAATGATTCTTGCTTTTGCCTTCAAATGATTTTTCGAGGCCATGTCCAATAAATCCAAAGTAAAACCACCAGGACCATGCTGTGCTGATATAACTTTGGTGCCCTTTAAAAGTTTGCCGCCGGAATTTGCAAACCTGCTGGCAATATCATTTATAAAGATATCTCTGTCTAAAATAAAACCTGGTGCGCTGATTTTAGAAATAAGATGGAACTTTTCGAAAGGGTTTTCGGCCACATAGGTTTCAAGGTACTCGCTACGGTTGTTAATTCCGCTGATTTTAAAGTCAAATAATCCTGCAATATTAACAGGCACGAATCCGGCGCACCTGACTGGTGTGTCCAGACTTTTCTTCTTTTCAGCAACAATTACTTTTATATTCTTTTGCGCCAGGTACCAGGCAAGGCTTGCACCTGCCGGGCCGAAGCCAATCACGAATACATCACATTCAAGCATTTTTTCGGTCCCATACCCTGATTTACAGGATTTCTATTTTAAATAACATTAACAAGTAAATTTGAAAGCCGTCTCTTTGAAAATTCAAAGACCTGATAAACATAGTTTTTTTACGATTTTATTTTTTGGTTTTATTTACGGTTTTATTTTTATATTTTTTATTCTTTTTGTCTCCCGAGGGGTTATAAATTTTTAAAATTTTCTTAACCAGAGACAATTTGATTTCGGTAAAACCTTCAAATTTTCCCTGATGAGCATCTATTTCTTTGCCCAGGTCATAACAGGTATCATTTCCAATGTTCAGAAGTATTCCAGGCAGCCCGATATTTTCAAAATCCTGCTTATGTTTTATATAAAAAGCTTCGCAGCAGCAGCCTCCAAAAAATCTTGTCCCACCGGCTTTCAGCGCCTTCAGTGTTTCTTCCAGATTTTCATAACTTGTAACTGTCGTACTGCTAATATCAAACTCATCTAGTAATTTTAAGAGTTCCCCGGTGCTGCACTTTCCGCAAAAATTGCATCCTTCGCATAACCTATAATCGCACTTCGGAAGTTTTGCGCAATAGGGCAGCAGGAAAATCTCTATATTTTCATCAGTGTTAATTTTGGCAGCCTTGTTGTTTGCGGTTTCTATTATAAAAATATCGTTGTAGTATTTTTTAGGTATCTTATGTTTTTTAAATTCAAGTTTTCCAATGCATTTTAAAACCGAGCCGGAAAGGTCTTCTGGGGTTATCCCCCGGATCGGCTCTGGGTAATTTTTATAAAAGTCACTTATTATCTTTGCAAGTTTTCCAGCTGCAGGGTCTTGGGCATCGCCTTCGCCAATTGAAATATTTTTAAGAACAGCTTCAACGTCAAATACAGCTCTCCCGGGATAAATAAAAAAATCTCCTGTAAAATTTACATTTTTTAAGATTTTTCTTTTGGTGTCTATTGCGGCATTGCACTTGATGGCTCCGGACTCTGTTTTACTGACAGATTTTATTATTGATATACTCTTTGTGCCCTTAATCCTGTAAATATGGTTTTTACTTTTAAAATGGTCCAGTTTTCGGCTAAAGATCTCTTTTTCTATTTCAGACAGTTCGTCAAAATAATATTCAATGCCAAGCGACTGTGAAAAACCTTTGAGCAGATTTTTTATGATATCCTCCCTTGAGGGGCAGTAACCGAGCTCCCTTGAAAGCCATGTAACCCTGTCTTTTAAAGAATTTATTTCTTTGTATTTTAACTTCTCCACAGGGATCCTTAAGGCCCTGAGCATGATTTCAAGGTTTATATCAACCAGGAGTGTGCCCTGGAACATGAAACAGTCCCTGATTGAAGTGCCGCCTGAACCTGAAATTTTTTTTCCGTCTATCTCAATATCATTTCTTGGCCTGAAATCCGATTTAAGGCCAAACTTGTTTAGGCCGAGGGATGCTGCCCCGCAGAATAACCTGTAATAATCTTCAAACTTTGAGATTTTTGCTGCAAATCTGCCGGAGGAGGCAAATATTTCCCATCCGATATCTTTTACTCCCCAGTAAAGGGCGCCGCCACCTGTAATCCTGCGGTTTACTTCTATGCCTTCCTGTTTGCAAAAACTCTCCCTGATTTCATTTTCCACATTCTGGAAAAAACCGACAAGGGCGCAATGGGGTTCAAAACTTAGAAACCTTATTGTGTCGGGTATCAGATTTCCTTCGCGGGCCTCAAGGATAGCCTCATCAAGCGCCATATTTTCAGCAGCGCTTAGNNTTTTTTAGTTTGAAATTAATGCCCAAAAGTGTATATTATTACCAGTTTTTGTCAAACGCGCTTTAATGATATCTTTCAGGAGGATACTTTGAACAGCCCCGAATATATTCAGACCAGCCTGGCTGCGGCTATGTCGCTCGGGTTTGAATCCGGCAGCTTTAAAGACCCGGTGCGTCTGACAGGCCTTAATCTTTTACTGACTTACGATAAAGGATGTCTCGGAAAGTGCGCATATTGTGGAATAGCCGGCGGCAGGCTTAGTGCGGCAAGCGGCCGGGGTGCGCAGGGTGTTCTTAATAATAAATTAACTGACGCGGCAGGAGGCAGCATAAATGCCGGAATAATTTCTGACAATAATTTAAATGATATAAGAAGAAATGCCAAAAAAACTTTTATAAGAGTTAAATGGCCCGTTTACAGGCTGGACGATGTGCTTAATGCGCTAAAAGAGCATGAGAGCAGTTTTGAGAGAATATGTCTTTCCATGGTAACTCATGCTGATGCCGTAAAAGATACCATAACAATAACAAAAAAAATCAAACAATTCTCAAACCTGCCAATAAGCCTTCTCATAACACCATCGCTCATAGGCTCATCTGAAATCTTAAGGAAGTTTAAGGAAGCAGGAGCCGAAATGGCTGGAATTGCAATCGATGCCGCAACAAAAGATTTATTTGATAAATACAGGGGAGCCGGGGTTGGTGGTCCGCATAAATGGCAAAAATACTGGGAAGTATTAAAATGGGCGGCGGACGTGTTTGGGCGGTTCAAAACAGGGATACACCTTATCGTGGGGCTTGGAGAAACTGAACAACAAGCAGTAAAAATAATTTATGATGCCCATTTGCTGGGGGCAAAGACACACCTTTTTTCATTCTATCCGGAACCGGCGAGTTTACTGGAGGGCCTTAGCCGTCCTGAGCTTGAATCTTACAGGAAAATACAGATTGCAAGATATCTTATAAATGAAAAAGAGCTGGATATTTCAAAAATACATTTTGATTGCAATGGCACTGGTAATAGCGTGGGCAACAACTGTAGTAACAGCAGCAACGGCAGCATTAATAAAAGCAGTAATAATATTGACAGTAACAGCAGTGGAAATGGCAGCGGCAGGATAATATCATTTGATTATGACTTTACTGAAGTGTTGAAGGAAGGATTTGCATTTATGACATCAGGGTGTCCGTGCAGTTCTGACAGCAGGATTTCTGCATGTAACAGGCCATTTGCAAACGAACGGCCCTCGGAAACATTCAGGAACTATCCGTATCTGCCAACAGATGAAGATAAGGAAATTATTGCGGGCCAGATATCTGAGTTATTGTTTACAGTTCGCAGCTTTTAGTTCCAAGTAATTTGTTTTAATTAAAACCACGAGTGAAGGAATGGTTCCGAAAATTTTAGTGATTACTAGTAAAGAAGTAGTATTTGCAGTACCAGGCTCCAAAGTCTATATAAGCAAGTATTACAGCAACAGGGTAAACAGTTTTATAAACATTAGCCTCACCGGGAAAAAATGTGGGCTGATGTGCAGCCACTGCAAGGCTCGCCTTCTTTCGGATATGGTAGACATAAACTCCACTGATTTCCTAAGTACCGCAGATTTTGTCTTGCAGGGTGGCTCAAAACCTGAAGAAAACAGGGTCATGGAAATAATATCAAGACATCAAAGTAGTGGTATTGCGTCTGCTGCAGGAGTCAAAAAATCTTCAGTAAACGGGATTCTTATAAGCGGAGGTTTTGATAACCGAGGCTGCCTTCCGCTGGACGAAAGAATATTTCCTGAAATAAAAGAAGTAAAAAATAAATATGGCCGGGAAATAAAAGTATTTATGCACCTCGGTTTTACTGACAGTCAAACAGCGGAAAGCCTGTATGAAATCGGTATAGATGGAGTGCTTGTAAATATTTTTTCAGACAGGCATTCGATAGAAGAAATTTATAACCTTAAAGGCTGCAGCCCCGATATGTTTTATAAGAATTCCAGGCTTTTAAAAAAGGCAGGTTTGCGAGTAAGCCCCCATCTTATAATAGGTTTGGGGGACAGCAGTTTATCCGGGGAATACAGGTCAGTAGGTGAAATTGCAGAATCCGGTGTCGACTCCTGCGTTTTTGTAATTGCCAAAAATTTATCGAAGCATAATCGGTCTGATATATCCGAAATAAAACCGCTTGATGTTGTGAAGCTCTTTGAATATGCAAAAAGCAGAATGCCTGATATACCGTTGATTCTTGGCTGCGCAAGGCCGCACGGGCAGGAATTTGAAAAAATGGAGATAGAGTTTTTGAAGCTTGGAGTAAATGCAATCGCTTTTCCCTCCGAGAGAACCCTGGATTATGCAAAAGAAAATAACTACAGCTTTCATTTTGAAGAGCAGTGCTGTGCATTTTTGGCAAATAAACCCTAAATATTTCGGGGAATTAACCAGGAGACAATTCTGCATGAAAATTATAGTACATAATAATACCTGTTAAAAAGTAGCAGAGCTTATTTCAAATAATATTGTTATAAATACTGCTCAGAACGCGATTGGTTTGTTTGTCAGGCAAATATCCCAGGTTTTAAGACATCTTTTTCGAAAACTGCTTGAATTATATTGCATGATGAAATATGATTTTTTTATCTTAAAAATAAGCAATTATTGTTGAAGACAGAATGACAATCATTATAGGTTGAAAGGAGCATTACATGAAAACTATTAAGGACAAACAGATTTTGGTTGCAGCAGATTTTGCCGGCTTTCCATTGAAAGAAGCCGTGGTAGAACATCTCAAAAAAAAGGGTTGGACCGTGACAGATATTGGTGTTAAATCTAAAGATGAAAAAAATCCGGAGATGTTTCATCGAATTGGGCTGAAAGCTGGCGCAAAAATCTCTGAAGGTGAATTTGAGAGGGCTTTAGTATTTTGCGGAACCGGAATGGGAATCCATATTGCTGCCAGCAAATGTCCAGGAGTTTTTGCAGGTGTAGTTGAGAGTGTGCCAGCTGCGCTGCGGGCAATTACCGGAAATAATGTCAACGTACTGGCTATGGGAGCTTTCTATGTGGCACCTCAAATGGGTAAAGATATAGCTGATGCCTATCTGAGCCACTACCTCGGAAGCGGATATGAGTGGTGGCCCAATTTTTATGAGTTTCATAAATTGGCATGTGATGAGCTCAACAATTTTGACTATGAGAAATTCAAAGCAAAAGGGTTTGAGGTTGAAAAACTGGGAGATTATCCAATAGAACTTAAGGATAAGCCCGAAACCACATAATAAGAATACAAATATCAGATTATTGAGCTTAAACGAGGATATTTTTAGTATAGATTAATTGAATTATTCTATAAAAATAATTAATTATGGTAAAAATGCCTAAAAATATAGAAAAAATAAAAGGATAAAGGATAAATTTTTAATCAATTGTTAATAAAAAGTTGATGTATATTAAAAAATTCAAATTACTTAACTTAAAACTTATAGTCACTTTATGGCTGTTGCCATCAGTCTTTGTCTTTTTATTGATCTTTCCTGGTTGTTATAGAAATAAGGATGCAGAAAGAGAGTCTGGAAGCTCAGTAACTGAAAATTCAATAGTGATAGCGCCTCCGGTTGTAGATTCAGAACCTCTGATTGTGGATCCGCCCTATACCAACCCAATAGTAGATGGACTTCATGTAACCGGTACCCCTATTGATGTAAATATTGCTTTATATAGACTGAAGGTTGACGGAATGGTCCAAACAGAGCTAAACCTTTCTTTTGATGAAATAAAAGCAATGCCATCTGTAAGATTCTTTGCAATACTTAATTGTCCGGGTTTCTTTAATGATTCAGGATACTGGACAGGAGTGGAGATAAAATATCTTATGGAAAAAGCAGGTATAAAAAAAGATACAGCTAAAACACTAACATTTTCAGATATTAAAAATGGTTATTCTATGGATATGGACCTAAGCAAAATAGAACAGGAAGGTTTTCTGGTAGCTTATAAATACAATGACAAAGAATTCAGCCCTGAAAACGGATTTCCTTTAAGGATAGTTGCTCCGGGAGAAGCCGGAAGCCTCTGGGTCAAGTGGCTGGGAGAGATAAAAGTACAGTAATGCACCAATGTTTTATGCTAATATAGTATTCTGATTTTAAGAAAGAAATTCTGCCAGTAACTACGAGCCTAGCTATTCGCCTGATAGCAGTACTTNNAGTATTTTGATTTTAAGAACGGAATTCTGCCGGTAACTGCGAGCCTAGTTATTCGCCTGATGGCAGTACAATTGTGTACAGGTCAAATAGAGGTTTAGCAGACAGCAGCATGTCTTATGATATATTTGTAATCTCAGCTGATGGCAGCAATCAAATAAATATTGCATTAATCTAAGCAATACTAATGAATTTAATCTCTCCTTGTAAGATAGGAGAGATTATAAAATATCGATTAATAAACTACTAAATTGCTTCAATCTTTCAATTGTTGTTTTCATACCAAGTACTTCGATAGTTTCAAAAAGCGGGGGGCTGACCTTTGAACCCCAAACCGCCGCCCTTATTGTTTCAGCATACTTTTTAAAACTGATATTTAACCCTTGGGCCAAAACCCTTAAACAGGATTCAATATTGCTAATAGTAAATTCTTTAATTTTTGCAATTGATGCAGCTGCAGTTTCAATTATTTTTTTAGTTTCTTCTGCACTGCCGCTAAAATAATCTTTAATGTCATCCGGGTAATTAATATCAAAGAAAAATGGCCGGACAATCTCCTGTGCCTGATTTATGGTTTTTATCCTTTCCTTAATAAGGGGAATTATTTTTGGAAGTTTTGAATTTAACTCAATTACCGGCACTCCTAGTATTTTAAGTTTTTCTGATAAAAGCGCTGTAATAATGCTGTCGTCCTTGCTCCTTAAATAAAAACCATTTAGCCAGAGAAGTTTCTCATAGTCAAACTTTGACGGCTTTTTATTTATTGCTTCAATGCTGAATTTATCGATAAGTTCTTCAATGGAAAACACAGTAGTTTTTTCATCATATGCCCATCCTAAAAGGGCAAGGTAATTATCGATGGCTTCAGGCAGAAAACCATCGTCCCGATATGCCTCTATTGAAATTGAACCATGTCTTTTACTTAGTTTGGAACCGTCTGCACCCAGTATCATCGGCAGATGGGTGAATACAGGTATATCTTTTTTCAATGCCTCATACACAAGTATTTGTTTTGGAGTATTGGAGAGGTGGTCTTCGCCTCTTATAACATTTGTTATTTCCATCAGGATATCATCAACCGCAGCAGAAAAGTTATATGTGGGCCGGCCATTTGACCTTATTATTATAAAGTCTTCAAGAATATTGCTGTTCACTTTTATTTCGCCATACACTGTATCCTTAAAGACAATATCTTTGTCATCAGGCACTTTAAGCCTGACAGCAAAGGGAAGGCCAACCTTGATATTTTGAAGGATTCTATCTTCAGTAAGTTTCAGGCATTCCCTGTCATATTTAAAGTACAGTTCCTCCTCAGCAAGTTTTTTTCTTTTGTCATCAAGTTTTTCCGGACTGCAAAAACAATGATATGCTTTTTTCGCAGCGATAAGTTTTTCAGCATACTCATTGTATATAGCTGTCCTTTCAGATTGTCTGTATGGAGCAAATCTGCCGCCAATATCGGGACCTTCATCCCAGGTAACGCCAAGCCATTTTAAGCTGTCTGTTATAAGGCTGATTGTTTCTTCCATGTGCCTTTCCATATCGGTATCTTCTATCCTTAATATAAAACTTCCACCGCTTTTTTTTGCAAAAAGCCAGTTAAACAGAGCTGTCCTAGCGCTGCCTATATGCAGGTATCCTGTAGGGCTTGGCGCAAATCTTACGCGAATATCGGATTTTGTGTTTATTTTTTTATCTTTTCCTGTCATTTAATTTTTATCTTTTATTCTTACACTTCTTTTTTTAAACCATTTCCTGCATTTATATGCTATTGACCACATTGAAATGGCGTTTTTGTAAGAAAAATACATAATTTTTTGAAAAAAGCTGTCATTTTATGATAAGCATGCCAGTCATGAAAAATTATAAATTGATTTTACACTAAATAAAAATTAAAATTTACACAAGCTCAATATAATTTCAATTTAATTTATTAAACTTAAAAAGGGTGCCAATGCATACTCAAAAAGATGTTTTAGCCGGAGTAATTGAATTAATCAGCAAAAAACTGATAGATGCGGAAAAAATCCTTACGGAACTTGATTCAATGGGTGATGCTGATTGCGGATCCGGCATCAGGAGAGGTTTTGAAGCTGTTCTTAATTCAATCGGAGAGATAAAAGAACTTGAAGTGGGCGACATGCTCAAAAAAGTGGGTTTTACCCTTGCTTATACTATTGGCGGCACATCGGGAGCTATGCTTGGCACAGGATTTATAGAGACCGGTAAAAGCATTGGCGACAATAGGGATCCACAGCCGGCAGATTGGTTAAAAGCTTTAAAATGCGCCCTTGGTGTTATTAAAAGAAGGGGTGGAAATACCCAAATCGAAGACAAGACACTGGTGGATGCGCTGGAGCCGGCAATTGCAGCCATACAGGCATTGCATGAAACCGGGCAGGCTACAATGCTGCAGCTTCTTGAGGGTGCATACGCAGCAGCAAAAGAAGGATCCGACCGGACAATAGATATGGTTGCAAGGAAAGGGCGGGCATCCTATGTAGGGGAAAGAAGCAGAGGCAACAGGGATCCCGGCTCGCTGGTTATAGTGCTTATGTTTGAGGCGGCTCTAGAGATTTACAGGAGGTTAAATTAGTGAAAAAGATAATAAATAAACCCGATGATTTTGTTGGCGATATGCTTAAAGGCCTTGAACTTTCAAACCCTGAAAAAATCGGAGTGCTTTATGGCAAAAGAATAGTATACAGGAAAGACCCATATTTAAATAAAGTCGCAATAATCTCAGGCTCAGGCAGTGGGCATGAACCTGACCAGGCATTTTANNACTCTGGATGCGATAGTGGATGCAGCAAAACTTGTTGACAGGGGAAGAGGAGTGCTGTTTCTTGTAAAAAACTACACTGGAGACAGAGCCAATTTTGAAATGGCCAGCGAAATGCTTGCATTTGAGGGCGGCCCTGTTGTTGATACGGTTATAATAAATGACGATGTGGCAGTTAAGGACAGCACCTGGACCGCCGGAAGGCGCGGTGTTGCCGGCGCAATGTTTGTCTATAAGATAGTAGGCGCCAAGTCCCAGGAAGATGGCACTGATCTTTCAAGCCTTAAAAAACTTGCCATGCTGGTAAATGATAATGTAAGGACGATGGGCTTTGCACTTAAATCCTGTACAACTCCTGCAAAGGGCTCTCCAACATTTGACCTTGGCGATGATGACCTGGAACTCGGAGTTGGCCTTCATGGCGAACCCGGCAGGCAGCGTTTAAAATTTATGCCTGCAGATGAGATAATTAAAATTATTACTGATTCAGTGCTCGAAGACCTGCCTTTTATTTCAGGCGATGAAGTCGCAGTTATGATAAACGGACTGGGGGGGACTCCTATCAGTGAGCTATATATTGCCGCAGGCATAACACACACCATCATAAAAAATAAAAAAATTAAAGTATTTAAGACTTATGTAAATAATTATTGCACATCACTTGATATGGAAGGGTGCTCTGTAAGCATCTTAAGGCTCGACGAAGAATTTAAAAGATTGCTGATTTCGCCTTGTGATATTCCCATAAGGTATTTTTAAAAAATAATATCTGTAAACCAACAAAAAAGTTATAAGAATTATTAAAAATAATATCTGTAAACCAACAAAAAAGTTATAAGAATTATTAAAAATAATATCTGTAAACCAACCAAAAAGTCATAAGAATTATTAAAAATAATATCTGTAAACTCAAAAAAATTAACAAAAACAAACTAAAAAACCAAACAAAAAGATGAAAAGAAACAACAATAAATTCTTTTTTTCGCCAAAGTATTTAGTTGCAAGCCTGGTTCTTCTTGCCATGGTTTTTACTTTTTTCCTGTTCCCTTCAAAAACAGGCCGCCTGCATGACCTGGCAGGTGAAAGCGCTGTTTCCGGTGATGCTTTAAGTTATGATTATGTGCTTGTAATCGATGAATCAGGAAGCATGAAAAGAAATGATCCTGCAAACATGCGTATTGATGCCGCCAAATTGTTTGTTTATCTTGCCGAGACAATGAATCCCGGTAGCAGGGTGCTTGTATCAGGTTTCGGTGAAACTGTAAACATATACCAGCAGATGGCGGATATCAGCGGAAACGAAAAAAGCATAAGCGCCGCAATAAGCAAAATAAGGAGCGACCAGGCTAAAACCGATATGAAAGGCGCTCTTGCCAAAATAAAACCGATGCTTGACTCAAGGGAGAAAAAAAATAAGACAGTTGTAATCTTTTTAACCGACGGTTCGCTTACCGTTGATGATATACCTGCACCGGCTCAGGAGGAACAAAAGCCCCCAAGGGAAACTACTACGGAGACAGCTGCCCAGGACAACCCGGGGAGGCCGGTTAAGAACAAGGAAATCAAACAGGACAACAACCTTATAAGCAAAAATATAATAGGTGCCGGTAAAAATGATTTTATCAAGTTTCCTGATTCTGACGGTAGCGGCAAAGACCCGGAGTATCTTGCAGCCCTCAAAAACCTGGATACAGCATCAGCCGCGAAAGATTCTCTTGAAAATTACAAGAAAGAACTGATAGACCTCTGCTATAAGTATAGTAATGCGGGTATTACAATTTATCCCATTGCATTTACACAGGAGGCAGAAATAAGTTTGCTTGAGCAGATGGCTGCTATTACCGGGGGAATCAGCTGGCAGGCAAAAGAAGCCAAAGACATAAGGGTATCGTTTATAGAAATATTAAAAAATATTACCAGCAGGTTCATAAAGATTGAGGAGCAGAAGGATTCAAATGATTTAAGCAGTTCGATTCAGATAGGCAGTTATATAAAAGACATGATAGTCATCGGACTTCAAAATAACTTTAATACCGTGCCCCAGATCATGCTCACAACTCCGACGGGAGAGATTGCATCTTATAATGACTATACCGAAGAGTCGTTATTTAAAATAGGAAAGGTAATATCGCCACAGGAAGGAAACTGGGCATACAAAATTAAGGGTGATGCAATATTTGTCTATGATATCGTGGATGCTTTTATTTCAGACCCTCAATACTCTGTGTATACTTCAGATGCAAAACTGCTATTGAAACTTGATATATTAAAAAATAGCGCTGAAAAGCTCAAGGAATTTACCGGTGATTTTAAAATATCTTTAAATGTCCTGGACCCGTCAGGCAATGTTTCTGCTACTGCTGATTTATCTAATAACGGCAGTAATGCAGACAATAAGGCAGGTGACGGGATATTTACAGGTAATTTTGGAGGAGAGGGTTTAAAGGGTAAATATACTTTTAACTTCCTGGTAAACCATATCCCGACCGGTTCAGTTGCCGGTAAAAGTGTAACTCTTGAATTTGTCGAGTTTCCCGGGAAAATCACTGTAATTGAACCTTCTGGGGACAATTATAATTTGGATAAGCCTGTCACAGTAGAAGTGAAGCTTGATAAGAATGAAAAAATAAAACAAGGTTTTAACCCTGAAAATTATAAGCTGACGTTTAGCCTTACAAGACCTGACGGTGAAAAGGCATCTGACCTTGTACTTTTAGATAATGGCCAGGGCGCCGATAAGGCAGCCGGTGATGGGATTTACAGTGCGTCCCTCCAGAATACGGTACTTGAGGGATTATATGAAATCGAATTTTTTATAAGAGATGTTTCAATAATGAATGTTCCGGCATGCACTGCAATAAAAAAAGGGTTTACTCTTTCCAAGGCTTCTGCTTTAAAAATCATGGTTGACAATAACCTGTTTGTTACAGGCAGCACTACCATAAGGGCAAATTTTGAAGACAACAGTCTGAGTGAGTTTAAATATTCCCTAACGGCTCCGGATGGTACCGAAAGCAGCGGTGTTTTGGCAGATGATGGCAGCACCGCAAACGGGGATATGAAAGCTGCTGACGGGATAGCTTCGGTGGTGCTTGCCGGTCCCGGCCTTATGGGCCGGTATAAATTTAAAGTTGCCGCAGAATATAAGACTAAAACAGGCCAGCTGGTTCCTGTCATTTCTGAAACCGTTTTTAACAAGGAGCTTTCAATTTCCAAACCAGATAGTGCCGTTCAGTTTGAAGAAAATGCTGTCAGCGCACAGACAACACTTAAAGTAGTTTCACAGGCTTCTTCAGCAAAACAGATAGCCATTGATTTGCAGAAGTATGACATCAAGGAACTTGACAACAGGATAATAAAATCAGTTAAGATAAACGGCAACAAAACAGTTGACGGCGGTTCTGAGAGCAATGTCGTACTTACGATAGAACTTGAAGATAAGGTCAAAAGCGGCAATTACAAGATTGCGATTCCACTAATAGTCGATGGAATCTCAACTGATTCTGTCCAATTGGATGTAATAATTCCGCCGGCATCTGCCCCATATTTTATCTGGATTGTAATAGGTGCGGTGGTGCTGGCAATAGCAATTATTATTTTGTTTGTATACTTCCTGTATATAAGGCCGAAAAAGAGAGGTTATTAAGCTTAATATCTGATAAGTTTTAAATATCTCCAGTGATATTATTTGCCTATTGGCACAATTCGAACCTATCATACTAAGGTGCTATTAAGAAATTAGAATATTCAGAAGGTAAGTTTATCAGGGTATTTTTACCAAATAAGGCTTAAGGATTATACCAGACTTTTATTTCTCTTATTCTCTCAACAAAAAGGTCATACATCGGTTCCTGCCTGTGCGTATAACCCGACGGTACTCCATCATATGCTTCTTTGATGAATTTAACATGAGTATAACCGGCCTGGAATAAAATATTATTTGCATCTGCCATTGGAAGGTTTGTCACATTGGGCAGGAGCGTTATAAATTCAGGCGCTATGGGTGCCTGTGTCCTGGGTTCACTACCATAAGGGACCTCTATAGTCGAGATCTGTTCAGCAGGCGTGAACCTGTTGGGAACCATAACTTCCCCCGTCTCAGGGTCTGTGGTTACCTGGACAACTATNNCTTTCCATAAAAAGCTTCCAAATCATGGCCGGCTGGGCGCCGCCCTGTACCCGCAAGTCATGTATAACACCCATTTTTTTATTCATCTCAGGGTATCCCATCCAAACACAAGCGGCAAGATTTGTGGTAAACCCGGTGAACCAGGCATTTTCTGCTTCCTGCGTGGTGCCAGTCTTTCCGGCAGAAGGCCTGTCTGAAAGTATTGAACGTGTTCCGGTTCCACGCTGTACAACCTGTTTCATTATCTCTATCGCCCTGTAAGCAGTTATTGCAGGAATAACCTGCGTACCCTCAGGCTTATATTCATCAATTATATTGCCATCCTTATCGGTGACTTTTAAGATAGCGATAGGCTTATGTTTTACTCCATAATCCGCAATAGTGGAAAAAGCGGTGCATACTTCGAGAGGCGATACTCCTGTTGTCAAACCGCCAAGGCCTATCGCCGGAAAGCCCTCAAGCGGGGTCTCTATTCCCATATCATTTGCTATCTTTGAAACAATATAGCCACCTATCTTCATAATAAGCTGCGCATATACATCATTGACCGAACTTACAGTTGCATCAAGAACAGTCATTTCATCTGTATCGAAAGATTCACCGCTGTAATTTGATATCAGCCATGGCGCGCTGCCGACGATATCGTATATTATTGTCCCGTTTGGATTAAAAGTCATATAAGGGCTGATGCCTTGCTCAAGCGCAGCTATGAGCGCAAACACCTTAAAAGTCGAGCCCGGCTGCCTTTTTGCCTGTGTTGCAAGGTTAAACTTTAGATTCCCGAAGTCTTTTCCGCCCACCATGGCTCTTATATAACCGGTTTGGGGCTCCATTGCGACAAGAGCGGCGGACGGGTCCTCCGGGTCAAAGAGCACCTGTTTTATGGAATCTTCAGCAGCAACCTGCATTTCCGGCTCAAGAGTGGTATAAATATTATATCCGCCAGTAAAGATTTTATTAACTCCGTATTTTGTAATCAGCAGCTGTTTTACATATTCCACAAAATATGGGGCAAAATTTGTCTGCTCCTCTTCAAAAGGCTTCTGGGTTATTATCGGCTGGCTGACAGCAGTTTCATAGTCTTTTTTGTCTATGTAACCCAATTCGAGCATTTTACCAAGCACGGTGTTTCTTCTTTCAAGAGCGGCTTTTTTATTTAAATATGGCGATAAATAGTTCGGCGACTGTATAATGCCGGCAAGAGTGGCACATTCCGAAAGGCTTAAATATTCAACATCTTTGTTAAAATAGGCTTTGGCAGCAGCCTGCATCCCGTATGCACCCTCACCCAGATAAATAGTATTAAGGTACATCTCCAAAATCTCATTTTTTGTATATATTTTTTCAAGCTGGTATGCAAGAGCCGCCTCTTTTATTTTCCTGTCATAGCTCACTATCGTCTTACTTTGGGGAAGGTAGATGCTCGTGATTACCTGCTGCGTTATAGTACTTGCTCCTTCTTCAATCTGGCCGGCTTGTAGATTTATTAAAAATGCCCTGGCAATACCTTGAAGATCAACTCCGGTATGCTTGTAAAATCTTTCATCCTCAATTGAGATCACCGCATTTACAAGATTTTTTGGCATCTGTTCAAGGGAAACCATGTCCCTGTTTTCCTCTCCATGCAGAGTCGCAATCAAAGTGCCGTCTGCTGCAAATATTTTTGAGGTCAGGGCTCCCTGAGTCGCCGGAAAATTTTCCAGTTTTGGCAGATCACCGACAAATCCCACAACCAGAGTTGCTGCTGAAAAAGCAAATCCGCTGATTGTGACAAGAACAAGAATTGATGAAAGTGTCAGGACAGCAAATATTGATAAAAATATTTTTAAGCCTAAACGGCTGCCCCTGCTCGTCTTATTTTTTCTTCTGTATCTGGACATTTAAA
>PMCC01000141.1:0-963 GCA_003155275.1 Actinomycetota bacterium
ATTGAAGCTGACAGAATTGCAAAAGGAGTGTCCGGTTATACATCGGGAAAAATAACGTCCCAACATATACTTGTTTACAGGTATCTGATAGATAAATTCGGTTTCGATATGGCCAAACAATATGCTGATGCAAACCAGGCTGCCATAGAAAAAATTGCCTTGATTATAAAAACAGGCAGGATAAGCTGTGATTTTAGTAGAAAAACTGCGTATACCTATGCTGAAACAGACGAAACAATGGAGAAGCTTATAGATGAGGGGGCAGCCGCAAGAAGCCTTGGCCTGCCTGCCTATCTTAATGAAAAAGTACCCATTCCTATCCCTACCAAAGGCGCCATGTGCTTTTTTGGCCAGGCACAGTTTCACCCAAGAAAATATCTCTTAAAGCTTGCGGAAATGATTCCCGGCAATGGCAGCATGATCTTTGAGAATACAAGAGCAACAGGTATAAAAGAATACAGCCAGAAAGGATTTTTAATAAATACCACGTCCGGTGAGATCACTGCAAAAAATGTTGTTATTGCAACAAATTTTCCATTTTATGATAAGCCCGGCCAATACTATGCAAGGATGAAAGCAGGGCGGATTTATTCTTTTGCGATGAAACTAAAAACCGGTTTTCCTGACGGAATATTTATAAGCGCAGAAAAAGATATTTATTCTTTCCGTTCACAACCCTACAAAGAAGGCGAACTTATAATTGCAGGCGGACAGGAGCACACCACCGGAAAAGTCAAAGACACCATGGAAAGGTTTATAAAATTATTTAAATATGTCAGCAAATATTTTGATATAGACCATATAGAGTTCTGCTGGTCTTCCCAGGATAATAATACATTTGATATGGTCCCTTACATAGGAAGATATTTGCCGGACGGAAAAAATATATTTATAGCTACCGGTTTTAATGGTTGGGGCATGACGCACGGGACAATTGCGGCAATGATAATAACAGATATGGTA
>PMCC01000141.1:988-2555 GCA_003155275.1 Actinomycetota bacterium
TAACAAGACGAGTAAGGTTGACAGGCCAGACATACTTAAAACAAACGGTATGGAAGAAATCATTGAAAATACAGGCTTAGGGGAAGCATCTGAAAAAACCGGTATACCGGCCCGAACAAGGCAAATAGATATACAGGCTATCTCTGCTGAAACAGGCCTACCCTCCGGTTCTGTGAAACACGGCATACAGGCACAAACAGATAGAACTGACCCCTATGATAAAATTAAGAAAATCCGGGATTATAGTGAGTATTTTAGGGATATTCCTCCAGGAACTGGCAAAATTATTGTAATCTCAAGCATAAAAGTAGCAGTGTACAAAAATGACGAAGGAGATGGTTACTTTTTAAAACCTTTATGTCCTCATATGGGATGTTTGTTAAGATTTAACGCAGCAGAAAAATCATGGGATTGCCCCTGCCATGGATCACGTTTCAGCTATGATGGCAAAGTATTAAACAGCCCTGCTTTTGAGGACCTGGAAATACTTTCATTAAATATGAATGGCAAGCAAAATGTTTGAAAACTATATAGCCTTTTCTAGGAAGAAGCAGGACTTTTTTAAAAATAGGATATTTACCTGATAAGCAAACGCAACTTCACTTTAAAATATAAAATATTGCTTCAAATTAAGTTATTATTTATTTTTATGGTAATCTGATTTAAAATATCAAATAAAGTAATAAACAAATAAAGTAATAAAGTAATAAAAAAAAGTAAAAAGAACGAATCAAAGGTAAAAGAACAGATTAAAAGGTTAAAGACCTGATCGAAGGTAAAAGAACAGATCAAAGGTCAATAACAGTATAAATTTAATGAGGAAAAATTGAGGACTAAAAAAACTAAAATAATAAGATATTTAGGCATTGTGCTGATAATAGGTGGAATACTAATACTTGCTTATCCCTTCTATACAAACTTTATCATGAGGCGCCAGGAATCCCAGGTTCTTGAAGCATGGTCCAGCCAGGTTAGCTCAGTTTCCGGGGAAACGTCTCAATCAGGCCAAAGCAATATAGGCGGCTCATCCACAACCAGCAATACAGGCGACTCTTCCGCAACCGGCGATACAGTTGGCTCATCTTCAGACACTTTGCAATCACAGGATACATCAACAGTTGGACCAGCAGCTACGCTTTCGCCGGGACTCTTTATCCTTGACCCGGCTAAAAAAATCCCTTTTAAGATATTGATTCCGAAAATCAGTGTGGAATGGATAGTTCATGAAGGAACAGACACTGCCAGCTTAAAACTCGGCCCGGGCCATTATCCAGGTACCGCACTTCCAGGTGAATCAAGCCTATGCGTAATTGCGGGCCACAGAACGACTTACGGCGCACCATTTAACAGGGTTGATAAGCTTGAAGTTGGAGATGAGATAATCCTTCAATCTGCTAATGGTACTAACTTTGTATATGCTGTCACAGCAAAAGCCGAAGTTAAACCGGACGATGTAAGCCTTCTTACGCCCACAAATTATGGATCTCTGGCGCTGACAACATGTACGCCAAAATTTTATGCAATAAGAAGGCTTATAATCTTTGCGAATTATAAGGGATAAATTATT
>PMCC01000121.1 GCA_003155275.1 Actinomycetota bacterium
TTTATTGCGCGTTTAATTTTTAGTAAAATTTAAATAGAGATAAAGAACAAGTGGCTGGCCAGAATGAATTCAAACAGTAATTAAAACATATTAACTTAATTATCAAAAGTGTTGCTATAAGTATTGAAGTGGTGCCCNNAAATTATAAGTGAATTAATTAAACTCAAAGTGTTGTTCTAATTTAATTTTGGAACATTTGCACTATTTTAAAAATCTCCTTGACATAATACCATAATATTGATACTATTATTGTATCTTTTAAATAGAAGGGATGTGATTTATCATGATGTATGGTTGGCCTGGTATGATGGGTTTTGGCGCATTTGGAATGATCTTTGGTTTTATTTTTTTTATAGCAGTAGTAGCAGGAATAGTGTTTTTGATTGTATGGCTAGTAAAAAGATCCGGAAATACAACTGTAGATAAAACTGGCACGCGTTATTTAGAGATATTAAAGGAAAGATATGCAAAAGGTGAAATAACTAAAGAACAATATGAAAATATGACAAAAGATTTAGGATTAAAATAATTTAAATATAAAAATCAATAAGTAATTGTAATGCCTAATTTCTAAAAATTAATAAGACCTCATGAATAGTATGGGGTCTTATAATTTTGCTGCAATAAATAATTTTACTGATAAAAATCCCAAGAAATGTAATTTAAAAATGCTTTAGTGCTAAAGAGAAAGGATTCTAACCGTAAATATAATATAATAACTAAATTACTAAAAAGTATTGATATTAGTACTGAGATGGTGCCCGAGGCCGGAATCGAACCGGCACGAACCTTACGATTCACTGGATTTTGAGTCCAGCGCGTCTACCAATTCCACCACTCGGGCACATTTGAAATGATACAATTAATCATTCCTATAATCAAGAAAGGTTTCGAATACTTTTATATAGAGAAAAGGAACTTTTAGATATAGAATTACCAGTTATGGAAAAGAAAAAGAAAATTGTGCTGGTTGACAGCAATAATATCGCCTACCGCGCTTTTTATGCATTGCCTCAAACCATAGCGACTTCTGCAGGGACAATGACAAATGCCGTCTTAGGGTTTACCAGCATGATACTAAAACTTCTTGAAGAGCAGAAACCGGATATTATCATATGTGCTTTTGACAGCAAAGGCCCCACTTTCAGGCATGAGCTTTTTGAAGAATACAAGGCAACAAGGAAAAAAATGCCTGATGAATTGATAGTACAGATGCCTTTGATAAAAGAAGTCCTTGAATCTTTAAATATCACAGTACTTGCAATGGAAGGTTTTGAGGCGGACGATATTATAGCAACCCTTACAGGCAG
Organism: Actinomycetota bacterium; assembly: GCA_003155275.1. Lineage (GTDB taxonomy): Bacteria > Actinomycetota > Humimicrobiia > Humimicrobiales > Humimicrobiaceae > Fen731. Next base: position 1,311 of record PMCC01000121.1, read on the forward strand.
CATGTCCGGCAATACTGAAGAAATAATTATAGTTTCATGCGATAAAGATATACTGCAGCTGGTATCAGATAACGTGAAGGTTATGGCCCTAAAACAAGGCATAACCAATACTGTACTATATGATGAGGCACAGGTTATTGAAAAATTTGGAGTAAAACCAGATAAGATAAAAGAGCTTCTTGCACTTATGGGCGACTCTTCAGATAATATACCGGGAGTATCCGGAATCGGGCCTAAAACAGCCCTCGAATTGATAATGCAGTTTGGAACAATCGATGCTATTTATGAAAACATTGAGGATGTAAAAAAGGAAAAACTTAAAATCCTGCTTTTAGAAAACGAAGGGAATGCAAAAAAAAGCAGGACCCTGATTGAATTAAACAGCAGCCTTCAAATAGACATTCAGGCCATACTGGAAAAAAACGCTGAGGGATTTGATATGGCAAAAGCAGACAATATATTTAATTTGCTTGAATTTAATACTCTAAAGAAGAGGCTTAAATACGCAACTCAAAGCAGCAATAGAATCAGGCCACAAGTTTTTATTGAACCACAATTAAGAGCATCAGGGACAGGCGCAGCTGAATTAAATACATCAGGGGGTGACGGACCCGGTTTAAGCGCATTAAAAAATAAAACAAGCCCCGGATTAATTGCCGGATATGCAGGGCTAATTGCCAAAAAGAAGCTCTATCGGGGACTGGCAGACAGCACGGTGTTTTTAAAGGAGAAAAAGCTATATATTGCGCTTTTTCAAACAAGTTTTTTACTTTTGATGGACAGCTTGAATAATTACTATATATTCGACAGCAAAACTCTCAAAGATCCCCTGGCAATCAAGGAACTTGCAAGACTGCTCGAAAACAGTGAAATCATTAAATCAGGTTTTGATTTGAAACAAATATACAAATTCCTTTACAAGCATGCCATTAATATGCAAGGCAGGGTATTAGATTATAAGATACTATACCTGCTTTTAAATGCGGAAAAGCCCGGCATATCTTTAGATGAGCTGTTTCTGGAAATAACTGGAATAGATATTCTCTCGGCAGGAGCTGAAAGTCTCGGATTTGAAGCTATGGATTTTAATAATTCAATGCCAAATCATACGGACGGCCGGAATGGAAATTATAAAGTTACTTGCGCAAATGATAATCTGAGAGACCACAGCCAGATGGCTTTCAGCTTTGAAGAGGATGGCGCAAGTGATATAAACACATCACCCCAAAAACCAGGCGCCGCCGGAATCAATGGAAGTTGCGGCATCAATTCCGGCACCGCTGTCACCGGCAGTTCCGGCATCAATGATAACCCCGATTTTGAAAGCCCGGAAAAGTTGCAGGAAAGCAAAAATATTGCAGCTCTGATGGAAACGCTAATGCATTATCCGCAGGTTGAGGAGATCCTTTCAAGAAAAATAACCGAAGAAGAACTGGACAGTTTGTATGACACAATTGAATGTCCGCTTGTAAAAGTTCTTGCTGACATGGAATTTAAAGGTGTAAATATTGACAGGGAATATTTGGGCCAGCTTCTTAAGGAATACAACCTTGATATTGGCAGCTTGACAAAGGATATTTATTACATGTGCGGCTCAGAATTTAATATAAATTCCACCCAACAGCTTGCAGAGATCTTATACAAGAGGTTAAATCTTTCCACTACAAAAAAAACCAAGACAGGTTTTTCAACCAATGCCGCCTCTCTTTTTGCAATACGTGATTCCCATCCCGTGATAGACAAAATCCTTGAATACAGGGAAAAAGTCAAGCTGAAAAATACTTATATAGATGTACTTCCAAATCTGGCTGATCCCGCAGACGGCAGGGTGCACGCCACATACAACCAGCTTGGCACCACTACGGGAAGAATAAGTTCCAATAACCCAAACCTGCAAAATATTCCTATCAGGACAGAACTGGGCAAGCAGATAAGAAAGGCATTCATCCCCGGGAAGGCTTATGACTACCTTATATCAGCAGACTATTCGCAGATAGAGCTTCGCATACTTGCTCATCTTTCGCAGGATGAGGACCTGATAAGCGCTTTTAATTCCGGCCAGGACATTCACACAAGGACAGCTTCTGAAATATTTGCAGTAAACTATGAGGATGTCGATGAGAATTTAAGAAGAAAGGCAAAAGCAATAAATTTTGGGATTATATATGGCATGACAGAATTTGGGCTCAAAAGCAGGCTTTCTATTACTGAAGAAGAAGCGAGGGAATATATAAGGTTGTATTTTG
>PMCC01000168.1:0-200 GCA_003155275.1 Actinomycetota bacterium
TTCTCCATGTCTTACTGATAAATAGTAAAATACCAGACTATATCCAAAACTAAATTTCCACAATTAGGGTAGGTAAATGTACCAAAAAAATAGCTAAAGAGATAAACAAATCCCCTTAGCTATTTAATTAGATTTTTGGTTCTGATTACTTATTTATTTCTTTTTACCATTATTGCTCTTCTCTTTACCGCTACCGTTAC
>PMCC01000168.1:217-3494 GCA_003155275.1 Actinomycetota bacterium
TACTATCTTCTTTGACGTTTTTGTTATTGTCTGTATCCACCTGTAGTACCTCTCCATCCAAGCTTGTTCCTTCAACAGTGGTTTCGGGGACATAATCTTTATCTTTCTTGAAATGTGCATGTATGGTAAGGTTTTTCTTGTTAAAACTTTCAAGATATGGAATAAAGACTACATCACTAGTTGCTGTAATTTTAGTATTTCCAATTCTTAACCATACCAAGTCAAATCCTTCTTTAGATGCAAAAGTGAATGGGAGCACTTCTCCATAAACAACAGAATGATTCCCTTCTCCTCCAATAGTAAATGAACCTCCATTATTACTATTGGTTATAATGTGAGAAACCTTAATCTTTTCACTTATGGACTTTTCCAATGCTGCATTGGCATCATTTGCTTCTTGCTGTGCCGCTATAAGGGCTGCGTTGGCATTTGTTTCTATCAGCTCTGCAGCAGCTATTTCTTCGGGAGTTGCAGTTGCTGGCAGATTCGCCAGTGCTGTATTAGCTTCATCCAGAGCCAATTGTGCGGTTGCTAGGGCTGCATTGGCCACGTCTGCTGCCTGCTGTAAAGATAATAATGCTAACAATTTTTCTTCATTTCCAGCTATCAATGCAAGATATGCTGTATTGGCATCGTCTGCTGCCTGCTGTGCGGTTGTTAGGGTTGTATTAGCCACATCTGCTGCCCGCTGTGCAGTTGTTAGGGTTGCATTGGCCACGTCTGCTGCAGATTGTGCTGTTGCTAGGGCTGCATTAGCTAAGTCTGCTGCAGATTGTGCTGCAGCTATTACTGCTACATCCCCCCCTGCTATGGCTTCTAGCAGTGCTGCACTAGCTAAGTCTGCTGCAGATTGCGCTGCTGCCAGTGCTACATTGGCTAAATCATCTGCAGATTGCGCTGCTGCCAGTGCTGTTTTGGCATCATCTACTGCTTGCTGTGCAGTTGCTAGGGCTGCCTTAGCTAAATCAACCTCAACTCTAAGGGGTTCAACAACCGACACATCAGCGGTTCCTCCATCTTTATTTATACCCCCCGCCACATCAATTTGAAAACCAAATGCGGAAAAAAGACAGATACACAGTGCTGCAACCAGAAAAAAAATTAATTTCTTTTTAATTTTCATTTCCCTTACCTCCGTCTAAAAATATTTTTAATCATTATTAAAAAAACATATACTTATATTTATTTTATTATTATGACTATTTTAGAAATTTTATCAAATTTTATATTAATACTTTTAAATATTAATATCTATAGTAAATAAAGATACTTCTCCAGATTTTAGAATGCTTATCTTATATTCTGAAAATTACAATTGTAAGCTTTCAACATTTAAATTAAATTGCTTATTCATTAAAACGTAAAAATATTAACTTTTGTTTGGTTGACCAAACTTTTTTAATCTATTAATATCAGTACAGGATTATTTTCCGTACACCAAACAAAAAAACTATTTTTTTCGTTTTAATATCAGGAAACTTAATCCTATGTTTGAAAAAAGCAAGAATAAAAAACTTTCCTCGTACATTGGGGTTCTAGAAGCAAAAGAAAATGGCTGTAAAATATTATGGATGAAATTTCCAGTAGTCTTTTAAATTATTACCGGTATGGAGATAGAAAATATTTTGAGAAGGTTTATCTTTTTTATATGCCTAAAATGCTGAATTTTTTTTATTTCAGGACATTTGATAAACATATCTCAGAAGACCTCGCTAGTGAGGTATTCATTAAAGTATTTTTAAATACCAGGAAAAACCTGTTCAATAATAAGTCTTTTAATTCCTGGATTTTTAAGACTGCAACCAACCAGCTAATTGATTATCTAAGAAAGATCAAAAAAGAAACAGAGAATACATTTCTTATGGATTGGCAGGATGAGATAGATTTTGAAAATTATAATTTATGGGATTCTAATTACCTGGTCAGGAATAGCATTTTTTTAAAAAAGGAACTTACTTTTGAAAACAAAAATCTTGCCGATTCTCTTGAAAATCTAACAAACCTTCAAAAAAATGTGATATTAATGATGTTTGTCATGGATTTTGATTATAAGATGATATCTGATGTCCTGGGAAAATCACAGTCAACTGTAAGGGGGATTGTTTTCAGGGCAATCAATGCCATAAAAAATGAACTTAATAATGATAAAAGAGGCGATAAGACAAAATGTTAAACCTTAAAAATATTTTCTGCACAAATGAAGAAAAAATATTACATAGGATTATCTTATTAACAAGAAACAAAAGGTATAAAGACCCTGGCCAAATCAGTAATAGTTTTAAAAGACATAAAAAAATTGTTGGCTGCTATTTAAAAGTTATTGGATTTTTGGATAGTTTAAAACCAGAAGCATACCAAAGCTTGGATGAAAAAAAGAATAGGGAATTACTTGAGAAAGTCTACTCCAACCCAGATATTGTGGCTTTAGAAAACACTTTTGAGGAAAAATATAGCAAGCCAACCTCAAGAACCCGAATAATAAAACCAATAATAATATTTATTTCGGTTTTTATATTTTTTATTCTTTCATTTGCCGGTGTAGCGTATGCTGCCCAGGGCAGCACTAATAATGAATTTCTTTATCCTATTAAAAGGACAATAGAAAACTTAAAGCTTAAAATATATCCTGAATCAGACAAAGGAGAACTATATTACCAGATGCTGCAAAATAGGATCGATGAAGCAAACCAGCTCCTGGAAAGTAAAAACATTGAACCCAAGAATGAAGTAGCCACTAAAAAAATTTTCAATGAAGCACAATCTAATTTTAAAGCTTGCAAGGAAAAAAATTATTTTGGTCCCAGCAATGAACAGGAGATCAAGCAAATCTTAAATTCACTTGAAGAAAAATATAAAGCTTTATACCACAAAACAGATCTTAAGAAAAATGATAATAATATCAGTAATAACCAAAAAATTGATGATAAAAATAATAATAAGGACAAAGAAAAAGACCTAAATTCTAATAATTCTTCTTCAGATGGTAAAAAACCTGGAAATGAAGATAATAGTGGTAATAATAAAACCAGCAGTGATAGCAAAAAAGATAATAGTAAGGTGAAAAAATAAATATTAGATCTATGAAGTAGGCAGAACTTCATCATAAGTTTGAAAATGTTTAAGCAAAACCAGTGGTTCACAAAAACTGCTATCTTTAAATCTTATACCGTTTTTGCCTCTGATAAATTTTTTCCCTTTCCTTGACTTCCCAAATTTTTATTAGGCTAATTGGCGAAGAGCCCGTAATCTTGGCTCCCCGGGTAGGATTCGAACCTAC
>PMCC01000051.1 GCA_003155275.1 Actinomycetota bacterium
ACTTTCGACTATAGCTTCTGCAATTTCGCATCCGGTATCTGTTTGGACTTTTTGTACCAGCTGTTCAGATTTATTCTTCCATTCGGAAGAAAGAGTGCCCGTGTTATCATTTATATAACCGGAATAATCAGGCAGGGCTTCTTCGGGCGTTGATGGATTATTTGCTGAAACGCTGCTGTTTTCTGAAACAGGACTATTTCCGGATGCACCGGATTCATGAGGTTGAATTGCCGGTGCAGAACAGGAAGATAAAAAAAATACACTGCTAAAGACAACAAGAATAGCTATAGANNGCCAGAGCGCTTATAGATACAAAACTAATAAATATCTGCCGTTTGATAAATTTATTAACCATATTAACCACTTTGAGATTAAAAAATTTACAGTTCACAGAAATTAACAGCTTAATATATTCAGCAGAAATAATATATTTAACAGCTGTTACATGCCTGATAAAAGCTGGGTTGATTTTATTTTTTTTAAAAATTGTATTGTTGTGCCTGCTATTTCAATTGCTGTAAATTATACATTTATTTCAAAATTTTTCACTAAAAAATCCGGAAGGCAGAGTATTTCTCTGGTAGCCATGTCTGGTGTTTTCCATCTTTTATCCAATCAGGGCTTTACATCCGGAAAAGTTTTAACTCCAGAATATCCCGGCAGCAGTTTTGATTGCATCCGGATTAAACCGGTAAGCAAGCGATATCTCGCAATGCACCGAAAAACCGCAATCCTCACAGGATACTTTTGCGGCCTTGTTTTTAAGGTAGCAGCCCCGGCTGACCATTCCGTCCCGCTCAACACTGACGACAAGAAAATCGTCGCACTTCCAGGTATTATTTACCATCATTTTCATGCAGGAAATGGAATTAAGAAGCTTTATTCCCTGTCTTTTTAAATTTATAAGATTTTTTAGAAGGTTTTCCTTTTCTTTATTGCCAAGCTTTAAATCTCCTACACGGTCGTAAGGATAAAAAAACTGGATTGTTATACCTTGCACTTTATTATTTAAAAATTTTACAAGCTCCTCTATTTCACTTGCATTTTCTGAGGATATGCAGATATTTGCAATTATTTTCTTTTGGGACCGGTTTTTTTCGATATTTTCCATTATACGGGCAAAACTTTTACCTCTTAGCCTGTCGTGGGTCTCCTGCATGCCGTCGATGCTTATAAAGAAAACGTCTGGATTTAACCTTTCAATATCTATGGTACCGTTTGTAGTGACGCAGGTAAAAAAGAAAAGCCTCTTTGCATATTCTATTACATCGTTTATATCTTTTGCGCTTTCCCCATCCTTCCACAAAAGCGGTTCCCCGCCTTCAAAAATTACAATCCTTACTCCTTCAGAATAAAGTTTATCGAGGATTTGCACTACATCTTCAAAGCTGAGTGAGTTCAGTGAGTTTTTTAAACCATCTCTCCAGAACGGACAATGCACGCATCTCAAGTTACAAGTGCCGGTAATTTTGAAACTGCACAGCAAAGGTTTCCTGCATCCCTTTACTGTCCTGCTTTTTATTGAATATTTTACAAGATAAATAACCTGTAATAATTTGTTTTTCGTATTAAGTGTCCCCATTTTATCCCGTATTTATTTAACCGGCCAAGGCACGAATATGTTAGCTCTGATTTTTTGTATATTCGGCCAAAGCAATGATTTGTTAACTCTGATATTAATTATCATAGCATTGTGCGGTATTTTTAAAATCAATTCTTTTAAATTGTTTAAGATATGTTTAACATGTGATACAAAATTTGATAGAATTATACAATAAATGGGCGGATTTTTGGAAAACTTAAAAAATATTTTTACGAGCCCTGTTCAATCACCGGGAAAACAGGGCGCTATTAAGTTTGTGTTGCAGTGCAACAGGTGCAGTGAGGAAATAACTGTAAAAATCAGGACTTCAAGCGATATCTCAAGAGTATATGAAGAGGATGGCGGGCCGCCTGGAGCTGTATTTTATGTAAGAAAAGAAATCCTTGGCAGTAAATGTAATAATCTTATTTATCTTACTGGTTATTTTAATGAGAATTTTAGTTTAATATCGAGTGATGTGACAGGTGGTAAAATTATTGGTTAGTGGAAATAAAAACCTCAGTGCCATAATACTTGCGGCAGGCTTGGGCAAGAGGATGAAGTCAGAAATACCGAAAGTCCTTCACCAGGTCTGTTTTAAACCCATCCTCTATTATATTTTAAAATCTGTTTCAGCGCTTGGCCCTAAAAACATTTTTGTTGTGGTCGGCCATAAAGAGGAACTGGTCAGGCAGTTTTTAAGCAGTGATTTTCCGGATGCCGCTGCAGTCACCCAGGAAAAACAGTTAGGCACTGCGCATGCTGTCAGGGCAGTAAAAAAGTATTATGATGACCTTTCTGATTTTTGCCTGATACTGCCTGGGGACATTCCAATGATTTTGCCTGAAACCTTAGATGCTGTAATCGGTAGTACAGTCAGACAGGGGCATGAAACTTCTGCGACGCTTTTAACTTCCATAGTTGCAGACCCTTTTGGATATGGAAGGATAGTCAGGGGCCCTGGCGGTAATATAGTAAAAATTGTTGAAGAAAAAGATGCATCTGATGAAGAAAAGCTTATTAATGAGATAAATACTTCAGTATATTGTTTTGGAAAGAAGATTTTATTTGAATATCTGGAAAACATCGGTTCAGACAATTCGCAAAAAGAGTTTTACCTGACAGACATTGTCGAAAATCTTGTGAAAAACGGCCAACAGGTTGAAGGGCATACTGTCAAAGACAGTATTGAAGCTGAAGGCATAAACGACCGGGTACAGCTGGCAGTTCTTGAAAAAGCAAAGCAGAAAAGAATCAACCTGGGTCACATGCTCTCTGGTGTCACGTTTAAAGATCCGGAAACATCATTTGTAAGCCCCGAAGCCATAATCGGCAGCGATACAACAATAGAACCATCCTGCCTTATAAAGGGGGCTACAAAAATTGGCCGAAACTGTATTATCGGGCCGTTTACACAGATAGAGGACTGCACGATAGGCGACGGGACAAAAATAAATAAATCACTCCTGCAGGGCGCAGTAATCGGCAGCTTGAATAATATCGGTCCCACCAGTTATATAAGGCCGGGTACAGTGACCGGTGATAAAGTAAAAATAGGCGCATGCTGCGAGATTAAGAAGTCAAGGATTTCAAATGGCAGCAAGGTACCGCATTTGAGTTATATAGGGGATGCCCAAATTGGCGCAGATGTAAATATAGGTGCAGGAACCATCACCTGCAATTATGACGGTTTCTTAAAAAATAAGACCATAATTGAAGACGGTGTTTTTATCGGTTCCGATACAATGCTTGTCGCGCCTGTCAGAATCGGAAAAGGAGCCATCACTGCTGCAGGTTCTGCCATCGTTGAGGATGTCCCCGGCGATTGCCTTGCCATAGAAAGAAGCAAACAGGCAAATATTGAATCGGGGGCCATAAAATTCAGGGAGAAGAAAGAAAAACAAAAACTGCAGCAGAATCGGCAGCTTGAAAATAAATAGATAATTTAAAAGTAAGTCTTTATAAATATTTCCGGAGAAATGATAAAAACTTC
>PMCC01000015.1 GCA_003155275.1 Actinomycetota bacterium
CGGTTGATCGTCTCGACCATGTGAACGGGGATGCGGATGGTACGGGCCTGGTCCGCGATCGCCCGCGTGATCGCCTGCCTGATCCACCATGTCGCATAGGTCGAAAACTTAAACCCTCTTTTATAGTCATATTTGTCCACAGCCCTGATAAGGCCCAGGTTCCCTTCCTGTATAAGGTCCAAAAATAACATACCCCTGTTTACAAATTTTTTAGCTACACTCACCACCAGCCTTAAGTTTGCTTCAATAAGCCTGCTTTTTGCAGATATATCCCCCTTTTCAATTCTTTTTGCAAGTTGTATCTCTTCAGAAGCAGTTAAGAGCCTGACGTTTCCTATAACTCTGAGATACATTTTAACGGGGTCGCTGGTGAATGTACTTACAGTATATCCGGTTAGTGCTTTTTTGGATTTTTTTATCTTCTTGGTCCGGATATCAATTTCTGCTTCATCTTCCGGAATGTCAGTAATTTCGTATGCTTCAGTTAAAAGGATTTTTTTATCTTTAAATGCCGGATCTTTTATTTTTTTATCAATTATTTCTTTGGTGACCATATGTCCCTTATTACTTTTTAATATATTTCCTGAATCATTACTTATATATCCGTTTTTTGCAACTAAAATATAAAAATTTATACAGTGACGTTAATTAGTTCTTGAGCAATAATTGGCATAAGTGGCTATAGCAAAAATTTTCTGAGCTTCACTTTTGCATATAATTCAACAGACTTAGAATTATATGCAGAAATACTTATAAAGTAAACCCCAATTAACTCTCTCTATAGTAAGTATTGTATTGATTTGCCCACGCCAGGCTCTTAAAATGAAGCAAACCCAGCGGCAGGCCGATTGCATATGGCAGGAGTCCGGGCCGTTTGAATATGCTCCAAAAAATCAGGCTCCAATAATAGTGCCTCCCTTTTTCTTTGATACCAAAGAACCATAAAGAAGAAAACAATCCCCTGAAGTGATAAAAACGGATTTTTGGAGGGGCCACTTTCCTGGGTTTATATTCCCTTAAAAATGTTTTAATCCTTGCAAAATAAAACTTTGGCGAATAAATAGTTTTAAGCACGTTGCCATAACCATTTATAAGTGTACCGGGATTCATTTTTGGAATGAAGTTTAGTTCGAAAAGCTCAGAGGTGTTTTTACCAGTGATGTTATTATTGTCTATCAGGCGCCCGGTTTTCTTAAGCCTGTCATGAAGCCTGCTTTTTGGTGAGACATTCAATAGCCCGACCATTGCCGCAATTATTCCGCTTTTCTGGATAAAATCTATCTGATCCTGAAATACAGTGTCCTTATCACTGTCAAATCCAAGTATAAAGCCTGCATTGACCTCAAAACCCATATTCTGCATCTTTTTTACTGATTCGAGCATATTCCTGTTTTTATTCTGTAGTTTCCCGCATTCTTCCAACCCATCCGGATCCGGAGTCTCAATTCCGATAAATACTGTGGAAAAACCAGCTTCAGACATAAGTTCCATTAACTCCAAGTCATCTGACAGGTTAATTGACAATTGTGTGCTTAATATAAAAGGATATTTTTTATCTTTCTGCCACTTTATTATTGCCGGAAGGAATTCTTTCTTAATCACTGACTTGTTTCCGATAAAATTATCGTCTACAAAAAATAACCCTCCCCGCCAGCCAAGCGTATAAATATAATCGAGTTCTGCAATAATCTGGCCTATGCTTTTCAGCCGCGGGGTTCTTCCGTTTAGCTGGACCACATCACAGAATTCACAATTAAAAGGGCATCCTCTTGAAAGTTGCACACACATGGAATTGTAATATGATAAATTTGTAAGATTCCATGCGGGGATTGGGGCTTTACTGATAGAAGGGAATTCCTCCATGGTATATAATTTTTTCAGGGTTTTATTTTCCATGTCTTTTACAAGTACAGGGATTATATCTTCTGACTCTCCTAAAACAATAGTATCTATATTAGAAAATTCTTCCCATCCTGTTGTAAACAGGGACCCCCCTGCAATTACTGTCTTGCCGGCCTTATGAAACATATTTACGAGTTTTATGGTAGATTGTTTTTGGCCTATTATTGAGCTCATTAATATGTAGTCCGCCCATTTTATGTGCTCATCCTTTAATGCCTGGCAATTCATATCAATTACTTTTTTGTCCCACTCGGCGGGCAGCATTGCTGCGACTGTCAAAAGTCCAAGAGGCGGATAGGCCGATCTTTTTCCGAGGACCCTCAGGAGTTTTGATAAATTCCAGAAAGTATTTTCGCATTCCGGAGAAATAAGTAAAATTTTCATAAAACCTTCTTTTTGCCTATTTATTGAAAATGATTGTTTTTTAAGCTTGATTCATAAATTGTTAATTATTTGTCTGAAGAGTTAAGCCTGCATACAGACTCTTGGAACCTGTTTGCAGGCTTATTTAATAGATTAATATCTCCTGGAATTTCTGTCCGGTCTTTCTGTCTGCGGTCTGGCTTCGCTCACTCTTAAAGTCCTTCCGTCTAAGTCTGACCCGTCAAGTGCTTCTTTTGCTTTTTCTGCTTCTTGGACGCTGGACATTTCAACAAATCCAAAACCTTTATTGCCAATTACTGAGACGCTTTTAACCTCACCGTACTGCGCAAAAAGCTTTTCCAGCTGTTCATCGATTGTCGAGTAACTGAAGTTACCTACATATAGTTTACTGCCTTGCATACTTACCTCCTTAAATATATTATTCCCCTAAAGCTTGATAATATTTTTTTTGGAGAGTCAGCATGAATCTCTGAAGTTTACTCTTAATTAAAATATCATTAAACAAATGAGAGTATTAAAGCATATAACAAATCTTATTTAATGTCAAATTTGAGAGAAATATGTGAGAAAAAGCTATAAGAAATTTGTAAGGAATTTTCAAAAAAAACTTTAAAAATTTTATGAGATACATTCAAACTGCTATATTGTATATTTTTCACATTAAGCTCATTAATATATGGGTTTTCAATCATCTTTATATCAATCAGCACGACAGGAAACCGCCGTCAACAGGAATCATTGTGCCTTGTACATAGCTCGCCATATCGCTTGCAAGAAAAAGGATTACCTTTGCAACTTCATCGGGCTTACCCCATCTGCCCAGTGTGAGCCTTGCATTAAAATTAATCCCGGTCCTAATCAGGTGCAGCTGCATCTTTGAAATGGCTTTCTTTACCAGGTTTTCAGTACCAGGCGTCCTTATAGCTCCGGGCAATATGCAATTGACTCTGAAACCTTTTCTTCCATAATCCTTGGCAAGTGACCTTGTAAGCGCCATTACCCCGGCTTTGCTTATGCTATAGTGCGCAAGGTCTTCTTTAAAAGGTATCATCGCTTCAATTGATGAAATGTTTACAATGACCCCGCCTTTTGCACCCCTTCTCTTTATAAAGTTCTGGCACATCCAGAAGACAGAATGCAAATTTATCTCAAGGGTATTTTCATAAAAATTCTTGTCGACTTCCAGGTAGTCCTTGAAGGGATAGATACCGGCATTATTGATTATTATATCAGGGAGTTCATTTGCGATGTCTTCCCAGAATGAATCTATGGACTCTTTTTTAGCCAAATCAGTATTATAAGTATCTACCCTGCACCCATAGGGTTCTGCTGCATCTTTTATGTTTTTAAGGCCGATTTCATCAATGTCCAGTAAAATAAGATCTGAGCCTGCTTCTGCGAGCCTTAAGCTTATGGCTCTTCCTATTCCAGAAGACGCGCCGGAGATCAACGTTCTTTTGCCTTTAAAAGAAATTATGTCCGGCATTAAGGCAAATCCATTGTTTAAAGTTATATCTAATTTATGGGGTTTTCTGATTGTTATTGATTTTTCCATAATGATTTGAATATATTCTTTTAAATTTTTAAAGTCAATTCAGTACCTGTAAAATAAATGTAAAAATAATTACAATTCCTTCGACCGGTTTTGGCACAATGCTTTCATTATTTTATAAAAACCCAATATGGGTATTTTTTAATGCTTAAATTTTTTAAGGATATTTACTATAATTAAATGGCTTATGGTTTATATTCTGGATTTAAATATTTTGATTTAAAAAAAAATTAACAGGAAAGTCTACAAGTGGATAACAGGCCGATTGGCGTTTTTGATTCAGGTGTCGGAGGGCTGACTGTTCTTTCTGAGATCATTCATCTGCTTCCGGATGAAAATACCGTTTATTTTGGAGATACTCTTAGGTTTCCCTACGGGCCGCGTGATTTAAACCAGGTAAGTCATTTTGTTTTTAAGATCTCCGAGTTTTTAACAGGGAGGAACGTTAAAATGCTTGTGGTTGCCTGCAATACTTCCACGGCAGCGGCGCTTGAAGATTTAAAAAATAATCTGAAGATTCCAGTAATAGGGGTTATCGAACCTGGAGCAAGAACTGCAAGCAATAATACTAGTAACAACAGGGTTGGACTTATAGCCACAAAAGGCACTGTTGAAAGCCGGGCCTATGAAATAGCTATAAAAAATATAAATCCCCGAATAAACCTTTTTTCTTATGCTGCCCCAAAGCTTGTTGAGCTTATTGAAGCCGGAGTTCTGGAGGGGGTAAAACTACAGGAGGTCATGTCAGGTTATGTCGATCCACTGATTAAAGAAAATATCGATGTTTTAATTCTGGGATGTACCCACTTTCCACTGATTGAAAACCAGATTATTTCAAAGTATTCGGGTGATTTTAAAGTCATAAGCTCTGCTGTCGAGACTGCAAAAGATGTAAAAAATACATTGGAAAAATTTAGCTTGCAGAATGAAAATAGCATAAAAGTCATCAACGGCACTCATGTCACCAAAGGCTCTTGCGGCATTAGTGGTGCAGGCAGCACCTGTATTCGTCAGGGTCCGGAAAGAACATATTATGAAACAGGCAATGCTAGTAAGTTTTTGGAAGTCGGCAGGATGTTTCTTGGTGGTGAAATAAGCGAGGTTGTCAGGGTAAAGCTTGACATGGGGCAGTAAGTATTTAATATTTATTTTATTATTATTTTTCGTTTTAATTATCCCGTGTTAATTAATTATTGGTGAATGATTCAACCCAAGTAAAAGTTTGTCGAAATTGAGCTTAAGTTTTTTAAATTTGGCTTTTTTATATATTTATTCACCATAAATTGATTGGTTTAAGAGGTGCAAATGGCAGATGACAAGAATTTAAAACTCAGGCAGGACGGAAGAAAACCTGCAGAGTTAAGGAAAATAAAGATAACACGCAGGTTTATTTCCCATGCGGAGGGTTCCGTTTTTTTTGAGATGGGCAACACCAGAGTCATCTGTACTGCAACAGTTGAAGATAAAGTGCCTGTATTTTTGAGGGGGAAAAATTCTGGCTGGGTAACTGCTGAATATGATATGATTCCACGCTCATCACAACAAAGGATCATAAGGCCCCAAACAACCGGCAAGATAAGCGGAAGGTTTCATGAGATACAGCGGCTGATTGGCCGCTCTCTGAGAGCAGTTGTTGACCTTAAAAAGATAGGGGAGCGGACCCTCTGGATAGACTGCGATGTGATAGAGGCTGACGGCGGCACACGCACCGCATGTATTAATGGAAGTTTTATTGCTTTGTACGACTGTCTTACTTATCTTGTAAGCAGAAAGGTTTTGGATGCAATGCCGCTGACAAACTTTCTTGGCGCGGTAAGTGTCGGTATGGTTGATAATGAAGTATTGACTGATATGTGTTTTTTAGAAGACAGCGCTGCGCAGGTCGACATGAATGTTGTAATGGACTCACATGATAATTTCATCGAGATACAATCCAGCGCAGAGGGAAAGACTTTCAGCAGGCAGGAATTCGATATATTGCTTGACAACTCGGCTGTTGCAATAAGGGAGATAATGGATATCCAGAAGAAGAATCTCATGGAAAAAAAATAGTTTATGGAAATTGTGATTGCAAGCAAGAACAAGGGCAAAATAAAAGAGATCAGGCACTTTTTCTCAAACAGCTTGCTGCCTCAAAACATCCGGGAAATCAAATGGCTGTCATTTGAAGATTTTGTGGGATTTCCGGATGTCGATGAGGGAAGTGAAAGTTTTACTGAGAATGCAAAGCTTAAAGCCCAGCAGATAGCAGAGTTTACCGGAAAAACAGCGCTGGCTGATGATTCAGGCCTGGAAGTGGATGCCCTCGGCGGTAACCCGGGTGTGACATCGTCAAGATATGCGGGCCCTGATTCAACTGATGAGAAAAACCGTAAAAAACTTCTTTCAGAACTTAGAGAAATCAGTTCAATAAAAAAACGCTGCGCAAGGTTTAAGTGCGTAATGGTGCTTTACAGCCTCGGTAACGATTTTATCAACATCTCTGAAGGGGTCTGTGAAGGAAAAATCGGCTTTACTGAAACAGGTGAAAATGGTTTTGGCTATGACTCAATCTTTATTCCTGACGGTTTTGACAAGACAATGGCAGAGCTTTCCAATTCCGAAAAGAATGGTATAAGCCACAGAGGGAAAGCGCTGGAAGGGCTGGCAAAATTTTTAAAAAGTAAAACTAATGCTGAGAAGAATATACTGACAGGAGAACAAAATGACTGAAGAAAATGCCGCAGAAGAAATACTTTTTAAATATAAGCTAAGCTTTGCAAAATCAGGGAAACACCTTGTTTCTGGAATTGCAGGTGATTTTAAAAATGCGGAAACTTTTGAAGGAAATGTCGAGTTAAAGAAAGAAAGCATGATATTAAGCGCTTCCGGCTTTCCGGCACTGACTGTTTCCTTAAGAGACATAATATCTTTTACCGAGGCAGACTACATGATATTTCTTACTGTTGTGCCTTCATTATTTTTAAAGTTGTATGATTTGGGATTTGAGTATGAAAATTTTTTAAAACACTTTTCAGATTTGCGAAATGATGTTTTAATCAAAGACCTTCTCATGAAGGAGAAACTCGTCAAGCCGGATGTCGAGGGCGAATTTGAATACAGCGGCAAAGATGGGAGCATAAAAGAAAAAGGAGAGTGCCGGGTAAGGTCCTATGAGACCGGGCTGGTTTTAATCCCAGTCCTATCCCAGATAAAAAGATTTCCTTTCGGGCTCATAGACTCGTTTGAATCAAAAGACTATAAACTTTGTATCAGGCTTGAAAATCAGGACAGGCTGACATTATCAATGCTTGGGGACCAGATAGATCCACTGACAAGAGAGCTATCCAAATCTTTTAATGCCCTCATAAGCAAAACACAGGATCTTATAAATGAGGTATCCCTGGAGGAAAACGCTGACTCAGTAAGAGAAATGTCTTTTTTATTAAAAGACGGAAAAGCCGCCCGGAAAAGTGATGTAGAAAAAAAATCAAAAAAATTATGGAACTGCATTGAAGAAAAAGTTAAAAGTGAAGATGTATGGGAATATTATAACTTTTTAAAAACAAATTCTGACCCTGAAAAGACATGTGTCGGGATTAAAAAAGGCCTTTTTGGTACTTCTGCAGGATATTATATCTGGTTTTTATTCCCGGTTTATGACGGCAGTTCAAAAAACTGTGCAAATGCGGTCGCAATGGAAGCAATGACATTCATAATTCCGGCGGCTTCTGCTGAGGGCAGTGGTGACATTGTCGGCAATACCGATTCGGGTGAAGGCAGCGGCGATGGAGATTCTCCTACAGGATTTGAAACCGGGGGGAGGGCAACATATGTTTTTAGGATAATTGACGGGGCCCAATTTGCAGAAGGAGATAAAAGCGGCGGCGGAAAGCAATCTGTGAGGTTAAACGATGCCGTTGATGCAGAGTACGATAACTTTATAAAGAAGATAAACAGCTGCATGCTTGCAATCAATTTCAGGCGTGAGCCCATTTATTTTACTGATGAGCAGCTTAAAGATAACAAAAACATTTCCTACAGATATGCTGTTGCATTGATTCCCGAGCTTTCATGGCTAAGGGATAATTTTATCGGGAGGATAATACATAAAGACATCAGTGAATGGCAGGATGATTTAAAAGAACTTATTGCATTCAATATGAATTCTGCTGATAATTCTGTGAAATTTAAAAAAGGGGTGAAATAGCAAATGCCGGGATACAAAAAACCATGTAGGCACTGCGGAAAGCTTGCAGAGCCGGATGTAAATGTCTGCCCATTCTGCGGAACTGTTGAGCCTGCGGGCCCTCCAAGGTGCCCCAAATGCAGGAGCCCGATTCAAAAGGGCGCCAAATTCTGCGGCAGCTGCAGCTTTTCTCTGGAAATAACCTGCGGCAGCTGTGGCAAAGTTACGTTTCCTGATACATACTGCGAACACTGCGGAAACAAGGTTGCAATTAAGTGCCCCAACATGAAATGCGGGTATGAGCAAGTATTGTATGATAATAAATGCATCAAATGCGGGAAGAAGTTAAAATAAGCCATAATAAGTATTAAAAATTTATTAAAATAAGAAGCTTCTGAAATATGTTGTAAATAAGAAGCTGCTAAAATATGTTGTAAAAAAGAAGTTGAAAAATAATTTGTAAAAAAAGCCATTAAAAGAAACTGTTAAAATATTTTATTAACAGAAGCAAAAAATAGAAGTTTTGGAAATTTAGCTGTGAACAATTATTAAGTATTTTTAGTATTAAGGAGGTATCTATTATGCCATTACAGGGTTTTACGGATAATTTTGAGGATAACAGTACTGAAGCAGGTTTTCAGTTTACATTTTTTTGCGATTTATGCAGGGAAGGTTACAAAACGACATTTATTTCTTCCCAAACCCATGGAAAAGGGCAGCTTATAAACGGCATAGGGAGGGCTTTTTCAATAGGGGCTTCATTTTTTGGCCGTGGTGATATAGGTAATACTGTTGAACGTGGATCGGATATGCTGGGAGACAAATATGAAGGAATGAGCCCGGAGTGGAGAAAGGAGCATGACGAAGCTTTTGCAGTTGCCCAAAATGAAGCAAAGGGCCATTTCCACAGATGCCCAAAGTGTAAAATGTGGGTTTGTGACAATGACTGGAACGAACAGGATAGCCTTTGTGTGGACGATGCGCCAAGGGAAAATGTCGAAGTAGCTGCTGCAAGGGGCGCCAAACTTGTCGAGGATATTCAAGCCAAGGCTTCCCAGACCCAGGTTTTTACAGGTGAGATTGAAAGAAAGCAGACAGTCTGCCCTGAATGT
>PMCC01000048.1:0-46367 GCA_003155275.1 Actinomycetota bacterium
CAAGTAATCCGGGTGAATCAATCAATCCCCGTAAATGAACTGGTAAAATAAAATCCGTTCTCTTAACTCTTAAGCTTTCGCTTTTTTAAGTGGATCTTATTTCCTGCTTCATAAAGACTATATATGATGCCGCAAAACATATAATTGCAAGCGCAAGGATTGCAATAAGCTGCGGCCATATCTGTACCATACTCTGGCTTATTGACAGGGGGCTGGCTATCATTTTTGATAAGTCACTGTCTGTGACCCTGAGGCTTAAATGCCCAAGCGTAGGGTCCATCACGGCTGCAGTGGACTCATAGAATAAGATAAATGGTGATATCCTCATTAAATCTACTGACAGTGATACATTACTTATCTGTGTTGCCAGTGTTGATCCGTCTACCACAGGTATTGCGCGATTTGCGATTTGCGGTGCTAAAAACGGCCAGAAGAAAGTCAGGAAAAGCCAGATCGGTATGGCAGTTAGAATAGCCGCTGCAACATTGCGCATCAGTACCGAAAAAAGCATTGACAGACTCATCCAGAAGATTCCGTATATGACACATATGATTATAAATATGAATATCCTTAAGATTTCTTCTGAAGTTGGCGGCACACCGATTGACCTTAAGCCGATTCCCATTACTATAAGCACAATGCTTGATATCATTATGCTGATTGTTGTTATGCCTGCAAGGAATTTACCATTAATCAAACTGTCTCTATATATTGGTTGTGAAAGGATCCTGCTTATATTTCCCGAATTTCTTTCACTGTTTATTGCATTAAATCCGAACATAATGCCAATAAGAGGGATAAATGCGCCGAAAAACCTGACAAAGTTAAATGTCATGATTGCATTTATCTCACCGACTGTATAAAGTTTTAAGAAAAACATTTCATCTATAAAAACTTTTACAAGCAATGTCTGGTCGGTGCTCATTGGCGCTGATTTGATTGCCTGGATTGACAGATAAGCAAAACCAAGACCTGCAATATATATTAGACCGAGCAGAATAATGAAAATCTTGCTGCTGAAATAGTCTCCTATTTCTTTTCTGAATACTGTTAAAGCGCCTTTCATTTTACTCCTCTTTAAAATATTTCAAATATATATCTTCCAATGAAGAATCCTTTATCCCCATTCTGATAAGCAGCAAATTGTTATCAATTACTAGCCTTGAGACTTGAGACCTTACATCTTCATTGCTTAGTATTTCTATTACATTAGCACTTTCCGAAACATCCACTACTGAATCCAGTTTCTTTATCTTCTCAATAATAGAAGGTTCAACTGTAGACAATTCAATTTCTATCCTGTATTTGCCGGCATTGAAAAGGCCTCTTTCAAGGCTGTCGATTTTTCCTTCACCTATCAAATTGCCTTTGGACATAATACCCACCCTTGTGCAGATCTTCTGTATAAGATTCAGTTGATGCGAAGAAATCAAAAAGGTTATATTCTTTTCCTTATTTAAGATAAGAATGTTCTCAAGAATCTGGTTGGCTATTTTTATATCCAAGCCTTCAGTGGGCTCATCAAGTATTGCAAGCATAGGATTTTTAATCAATACGTCTGCTATACCAAGCCTTTTTTTCATGCCTTTGGAAAAAGTTGCCACAAGATGGTTCTTGTTCTTCTCGAGCCCAACTATTTCCAGTGATTCCTGTATTCTTGCTTCGACTTCAGATTCCGGAATACTGTTTAAGTCTGCAGTATATCTTAAATTTTGCCTGGCAGTCATATCTTCATAGAAGCCAAGCCTTTCAGGCAGGTAGCCGGTTACTCTTTTTACCCTTATCGGATCCTTGGTGGAATTAAAACCGGCAACTGTTACTGATCCTGAAGCCGGTTCAGTCAAACCGAGCAGCATAAGTATTATTGTTGATTTTCCAGCACCGTTTGGCCCAAGTAATCCGAATATTTCGCCTTTATTGATAGAAAGATTTAATTTATTAACCACAGTCTTGCCGCTATATTGCTTTGTTAAATTTTCTGCAATAATAATTGGTTTGTCCATTACATCGTTCATAATTATCTTCTTCCTAATCTAGCGAATATTATAGCAACACCAAGGACAACAAGGACTATGACTCCGATACCAACCCAACCCCAGATAGATGGAGTTTCAACGGTAACTCTTAAATCAGCGCTTTTTGAAGCATCTGGACTACTCACTGAGAAATTAAGCATATAATCTCCGGCGATAGTTTTGTCAGGAGGAGTTATTGTGACTTTAATGTCCTGAGTTGCAGCTGCTTTCATGTTCTCGATTTTATCAGGTTCAAATTTAACGATCCATTTTTGTGGGGCATCAGCCTTGAATGTAATATTGTTAAGATCCCCTGATCCGCTGTTTGTTAAGGTAAATACAAATGGGTTGTTTTTTCCTGATGTTGCCTTTGTATTTAATACACCATATTTTGGAGTAAAGCCTACTGAATATGTGGCTGTGACAGTAGCTAAGAATTCAAATTCTGAATTCAGTTTGAGATCAGTGTTTGAAACCTTAACCTTCACTTTGAAATCGCCGGCAGTCTGGAGGTCAGTATTTACAGGCTGGGCAACCACAAGTTTTAAACTTTCAGTTTTGCCCGGTGTAAGTTGTACGGCTGATATCTGTTTGTCTTCATATGTCGGAGAAACAACAACGAACCAGTCCTTGGTTGGAGCTTCTGTAACAATATCAAATGTTGCCTCTTCTGTGCCTGTATATACAAGGTCAAATTTGAATTCAAAATTAGCGCCGGCTTTAGCACTTAATTTCGGGTACACAACATTGATTTTAAGTTCCGGAGTAATAATGGCGGTTGTTTCTGGGGTTGTTGCAACAGTCGTAGTAGTATCCGCTGCCGCAATAACTCCCGGGATCATTAAGGCAAATGACAATATTATTATTGTCATAGTAGCAAATACCAGTGCCTTTGCTTTTTTGCTGACTCTTATCACGTTTGTTTTGTTCCTTTCTACAGTTTTTAGTAATTTTTGAATTATTCTTTTACCCTGATTACTCTTTTGTCTTAACTAAATTAAAACTGTAATATACTAACAGACAAAGAAAAAATTTTAAATAGTTTTTGGTATTTTTTATTTTGATGATGTTTTAATATAAAACACATGATTTAAAGCTGCAGAACTTCAGAATTGACAGAATTNNAAGAAATTAATTATTATTTAATAATGAGGAAAATAAATTAAAAAAAGTATAAAATACTAGCGGGTTTGTTGGTAAAGTGGATATAATTACCAATTGTTTTATCGAAAATCCCAGTGTGAGAATCGGTAAAGCGGATATGAATTTACAATGTTTTAATAAAAATAAAAATGACGGGAGCGAATGCTATGACAGCTGGTTCAATTTCTTTGGGCAGGGGAGGTACTTTGAAAAAAGTATTTGTGATGTCCAGGCCGCCTTTTCATATCGTAGGCATATTGCCGTTTGTACTGGGTACGGTCCTTGCAAACAGGCTGACAGGCGTATTTAACATACCTGTTTTTGTCCTTTCATTATTTGCAGTAATACTTGTAATGCTCTTGACTTATTACAATGGTGAATATTATGACATAAAGGAAGATGTCCTTTCTGCAAAGATGGGTAAGAATACTTTTTCAGGGGGCAGCCAGGTAATCGCGCAAAATATGCTGCCAAGGAAATATGCGAAAATCGGTTCATATATATCGCTCGCAATTGCAGTTTGTATTGGACTTATACTGCAGTTTTATTTTAAGACCGGAATATGGACTATTGTTCTGGGCGCCATAGGCATATTTCTGGGATACTTTTATTCAAACCCGCCAATACGCTGGGTGTCAAGAGGCGTAGGAGAGCTTTTTATAGGTTTTGCGTATGGCTGGCTTACGATTTCAACAGCATTTTACATTCAGACTGGGCATTTCAGCGCAGTGGCAAACTGGATATCAATATCGATTGCCCTTTCAATATTTAATGTTGTTTTCATAAACGAGTTTCCGGATTATAGCGCTGACATCCAGGCTGGCAAGAGAAATATCGTTGTAAGGACAGGGAAAGAAAAATCTGTAATAATTTATATCAGCTCTGTTGTCCTTTTGTGGGTCTTTTTCGGGTTATCTATTTTTCACGGTGCACCGCTGATGACAGTATACTTTGGAATACCATTTTTCCTGGTCACAGTTTTTATTGTTTTTTCACTGGTAAAGAAAGCATATCTTGACCATAAAAAACTTGAAATGCTTTGCGGAATGACATTAGTGATAAACATTGGCATTACCCTTGCATATATATTTGGAACAGCATTTGGATATTAATCGGGTAACAAGCAAAAGGGCGGTTTAAATTTTAAGCAATAAATTCTACAGGATAGGCATAAATAAAATATTCTGCCCGCCGGGTATGGTCGCAAGACAGCTTGCTTCAATTGTTTTCTTTTCAAATCTTACTGGGTGGAGAAGGTGGGGAAGCTGGTTTGTAAAACACTCATTTAAATCATTGCCGGTAGCTGCCGGAGCAATAGGTATGGGATGTATCGGATTTCCCAACCATCCTGTTTATGAGATAACAAACCGTTGCAATCTGGCCTGCATCCACTGCCATACCAGCGGCGGAGATATTAAAGACAATGAGCTTGATACCAAAGAAGCCAAAAAACTAATTGACGGACTGGCAAAAATAAAAGAGTTCAGGATGCTTGTATTCACTGGTGGCGAACCGCTGGTAAGGGAAGACTTATTTGAGATTTTAAGATATTCAAAATCAAAAGGTGTATTGACTTATGTAAAAAAGAAGTAATCAAGTATTCATTCAGTAAAGGTCTGTGAATTTTAAATACTTTATCAATTTATTAAAAGTTCTGATTGATAATTTAAAGCTTCTTTTATTTTTATTACATGCTTTGAAGCTGGACAATGACCCAAGCATAAACCTGTTTATTTAGCCCATCTTTTAAGCTTTGGCAGGTTTTCGTTTGTCATTTTTCTAGCTTCTTCTTCGGTGTGCCCCATTTGGTCATGCATTGAGACTAATTTTTCAATCATCTGGTCAAGAGTTGCATCCGGCAAGGTAAAATTACCTTTTTGGAAGCAATATATGCAGTACTCTTCATTTTTGCTGCAATCCGCGTTTGTACCAAAATCCCCTGTTTTCATCATCGCATACCGCAACTTTGACATAATGGTGTGATCAGATTGTTCTCTTTCATTTTTCCTCGTTTACAAGTTAATATCTACAAGCTGGCAATTATACATCAGATCACTGTTAAAGAGTATCTTTGTTTTGAAAAAATTAATTAAATTTAAGAAATTTTGTCAATAAGTTTAATAATTATTCAAAAAAAATATTTAATGAATCTGAAAATTTATATTGTAAATATACAATTCAAATAATAGATAATATAATATCTTTAGAAATGTTTTCTGTCAGAATAACCAAAGCCTGTACTGAATTATTTTCAAATATATTTTATTTTAAAAAAGGAGTAGTAAGTGAAAAAAAATAAGCTATTTCTGTTAATATCTGTCATTACATTAATTATCTTGCTTGGCGCAGCTGCGACCTGTAATNNCTTCTAAAGAAACTTCTAAAGAAACTGTTTCAGAGGCCACTAAAGATACATCTGAATCTGCCACAAATGCTTCAGCAACAGAAACATCTGAAGAAACGACTCCTGCTACTGATAAGACTGAGAAACCTACAATAAAGCTCGAGATTTATGAAGGCCCAACATATAATGCTGCTGATGATATATGCTATTATAGGGTTAAGGCAACTGTTACGGGCAGCCCAGCTCCAAAGGTAACATTCAGCAAAGATGACAGCAATGGTGCATGGGGATCTAAAAAAGTCCAGATTAATTTAACAAAAAGCAGCCTGAGCTACACACTTACGGCAAAAGCTAAAAATTCTGCTGGCGAAAGCACTGATTCTTTGACTTTACAATGGGGCTGTAACAGCAACCCGGTTATCAATGATATGACTCTTTCCAGCGCAACTATAGAAATAAATAAGACTTATGATATCACGGCAAGCGCAACAGACCCTGACGGCGATACTCTTGTATACAAGTGGACTGTAAGTGGCGGTGCCATAAATAACGATGCTGCTAATCCTATGAAATGGACAACTCCTGCTGCTGCCGGTGATTGTACCATTCAGGTTAAGGTAACTGATGGTCTGGGCGGAGAAACGACGAGCTCAAAGACTGTAAATGTAAGTATGCCTGCCGCTTTAAATATGACTGTTCCAAAAGTTACTAGTGAAGGAGGGTGGCTGGAACAGAATGGAACAATCCACAACTCAGGCGCGTCCTTTTATGCTGGTGACTCAGATTTGAATAAAGGATGCCGGGGTTATATAAGCTTTGATATAACAAGCCTTGCAGGGGCCACTATAAATGATGCAGCAATTACCGGCACTATTAAGACAAAATGGGGTAATCCCTCGGTCCTTGGTCCGATGTGGGTCGGTGTTGTGGATTGGGGTACACATCCAATAGTTTTGTCTGATTTTGATTTGACAGGAACACCGGTTCAATCATTATCAACTGATGGTGATGGTGATTTTACCTGTAATGCTGCTGCTTTAAAAACACAGCTGCAAAGTGCTATTACAGCAGGAAAATCCAGATTTCAAGTAAGGCTTCATATGGCGATGCTAAGTAATAGCAATAATACCTGGGATGGATTTGAATATAACCAGGGTGCAGTAAATCTTGCTGTAACCTATACAAAGTAAACATTTTCATCTTTATTTAATAAAGTTTTAGAACCTGTTTATGCTTGATGGTTAGTNNTGCTTATAATTCTAATAAACTATTTTTAATTATGGCCTCATAGATAATATGAGGCCATAATCATTGTATTAGCTGATTAAGATTTATGCGACAAATATGTCTGAAAGTGGCTACCCAGGGTTGTAAAATTTCGGACCTTTTTTGAGGGAGATAGCGGTTCTTAGAAAAATTTTTTTCCGATATGTTTAAATTTAATTAAACTTTCTATTTTTTTCTCCCGATAATAAATATTAATTATTATCATATTTTATATGTATGTGAATATTGATTAAAACAAAAAGGGGATTTAATTTGCGATTTTTAAAAATTCTATGGGTTGTTTTTTTATCTGCTGGTATTATTGCAATAATAATATTGGGTTATATCTTTAGATTTAAACTGCTTCACATCTCGCTATATTCCCTATCATTTTATGGTTTTTTTACATTAGTACATTTTTTTCTGCAGATAGTATTTGCCAATTGTAACAAAAATAAGTGGAAGAATTCTTCTAATTATCTCCCAAGCATTTCTATAGTAATTGCTTGTTATAAGGAGGATCCTGAACTTTTAAGAAAGTGTTTGAAATCAATAAACAACCAGGATTATAAAAATGTCACCCAGATTATCCTTAGCAATGATGGGATGGAACAGTATATTAAACAAATCTTTAATGAAGCTTCAAAAGGAAGAAAAGAATGGATATATCTTTGTAATATTCATCGGGGTAAAAGAGCAGTAATGTATGACGCTTTTAATATAGCTACAGGAGAAATTATAGTTTGCATGGATTCAGACACGGTAATTTATAATGATGCAGTCGGCCACCTGGTTAAACCATTTTTAACTAATTCTTCAGTTGCTTGCACCACAGGAAATATCAGACTGATTAATAGTAAAAAAAATTTTCTTACCAAAATTACGGATATGCGCTATTGGTTAGCTTTTAATCTGGAAAGATCGGCACAAAGTTTTTTTGGAGCAGTGTCCTGTGTTTCAGGCCCCTTCGGTGCTTATAGAAAAGAAGTTATAGAGAAAATAAAGGATAAGTGGATCAACCAAAAATTCCTTGGCAATAATTGCACTATAGGAGATGATAGGAATCTAACAAATCTGGTTCTAAGCATTGGCTTAAAATCTGTTTTTGTATCAGAAGCACTGGCAGAAACTGAATCCCCTGAAACACTTCTTAAATGGCTAAAACAACAATTGCGGTGGTCAAGGAGTTTTTACAGGGAATTTTTTATAAACCTGCGCTGGTTTCATAAAAATAGCCCCTGGCTGGCTTTTGACCTGACATACCAGGCCGTTTTTCCCTTCTTCCTGCTCTCGAATATGTTAACCATGCTCTATCTTGCAGCAACACGAAATATTTTATATATAGCACTCAGTATTTTTTCAATGGTATTTTTTGGGCTGATTCGCGCACTTTATGGAGCATTTTTTACCAGGAATCCATATTTTCTAATCTTTGTAGCTTATAGTTTCCTTAATGCATTTTTACTGGCACCTATTAAATTATATGCTTTACTTACCCCATGGAAGTCTAATTGGGGAACACAACCAAGGAACATTTTTTATACTGGTATACAGTTTAAGGAAGCTGAAGAAACATCTAATATATAAATTAATACAGATCAATCAATTTGATTGAAAACTAAATGTGGCTGGGAAGATGTATAAAAATTGGAGCAACTTTTAAAGGAATATTAAGTTTAAAAAATAACTTGAATTTTTATTGAAAATTTCTTATATTATCTTAAGTCTGGTAATTTGAATTATATATGACTTTTGTTACCTGCATTTTATGATAGCCGTTAATTGACAGGCCTTTAAAATAGTCCGAGAGGCTATAAAGGAGAAATTTTTGGAAATAGTATTTATCTCATCAAATAAAACAGCGTCGCATCTTTTAACCCTTCTTATATTAATTGTAAGAAGGTTTTTTTATGTGCGGCTGCATCAAGATGACTTCCGGCAGATGAAAGTCCAATGTGAAAGTTTTAAACCATGATACAAAAAGCATTTATTCTAAACGATGCAGATATTGAGAGGATATTAAAAAGGATTTCCCATGAGATCCTTGAAAGAAACAGGGGATCAAAAAACCTTTGCTTTATTGGCATACAGAAGAGGGGCGTGCCCCTGGCTCAGAGAATAGCCAAAAACATTAGGGCCCTTGAAGGAATAGAGGCAGATATTGGCAAGCTGGATATAACTTTTTATCGTGACGATTATGCAAAAAGAGTAAAACCAAAAGTAGGAGTTACGGATATTTCTTTCGGAATAGATGAGCGCGATATAATCCTCGTAGACGATGTCCTGTTTACGGGCCGGACCATTCGAGCAGCCTTAGATGCATTAATAGACTTTGGAAGGCCAAAGTCAATACAGCTTGTTGTCTTAATTGACAGAGGACACAGGGAACTGCCCATAAGGGCAGATTATGTCGGAAAAAATATCCCTACTGCCTTGAGTGAATCAATAGAAGTGTGTCTGTCTGAGACAGATGGACAGGACAGCGTATCAATACTTGAAAGCGGCAAAGGCAGGGGACAACAATTATTATAAAAAATAAAAAGGGCAGTGCGCCATGTTAAGTGTGAAAAACGTCATAGATATCGCGGACCTTTCTGTTGATGATATAAACCTGATTCTTGAAAACGCTGATACTTTTAATGAGGTCCTTGAGAGAGACTTAAAGAAAGTGCCAGCTTTAAGGGGAAAGACAATATTAAACCTGTTCTTTGAATCAAGCACCAGGACAAGGATTTCTTTTGAACTTGCTGCAAAACGGCTCAATGCTGACCTTATAAATTTCACCGCATCCTCAAGCAGCATGAAAAAGGGGGAATCCATAATCGACACCATTAAGACGATTCAGTCAATGATAGTCGATTTACTTATTGTCAGGCATTCAGACAGCGGAGTCATGGATTTTATTTCACGCAATACAGGCCTGCCGATTATTAATGCAGGTGATGGAAAGCATCAGCACCCTACCCAGGCTCTTCTTGATCTGTATACAATTAAAAAGGCATTCGGGGATTTCAAAGGTTTAAAGGTGTCAATTGTCGGAGACATCATTAACAGCAGGGTTGCGAGATCTGATATGCTTCTTTTTAAAAAAATGGGCATGGATGTTACGCTGGTATCATCATCAATGCTTCTGCCGGAAAACCTTGATTATTTTGGAGTTAACGTGCGCAATAACATTGATGATATTATTGAGACAGCAGACGTGATATATATGCTGAGAATGCAGCTTGAAAGGCAGGAAAGGAAATATTACCCTTCAATAAATGAGTATAACAGGTTTTTGAGCCTTGACTTTAAAAGACTGCAAAGTATGAAAGAAGGCGCTATTGTAATGCATCCGGGGCCTGTAAACAGGGGCACTGAAATAAGTGAAGCCGTTATGAACTCTGAAGATACGATGAAACAAAAAATAAAGATAAATGAGCAGGTAAGAAACGGGGTTGCAGCCAGGATGGCTCTTATATATTTAATTTTAACAACCGGTTAAATACTTAAAATAAAAAATGGACGATAAAGGATTTCTCTACAACGAAAAACATTTAGAATTTAAAAACCTTGTAATAAAAAATGCCAGAATCATTTGCCCCGGACCAATACCAGAAATACAAGCTGATATAGAAATAGAAAATGGGATAATAAAATCCATGGTCAGTGATTTGCCGATAGGTGATATTGCCCAGTACAGCCCGATACATGGCAACGAAAAGATAAAGACAAATAACAGAAGGGTTTTAATAGATGCGAAAGGCATGGTTGTCTGTCCTTCTTTTATGGATATGCACGTGCATTTAAGGGAACCAGGAAATGAAGACGAGGAAGATATCGAAAGCGGAATTACTGCGGCTTTGCACGGCGGTATAACTTCGATCTGCTGTATGCCCAATACAAAACCTCCGGTTGATAACCAATATCTTGTCAAATATATTTTGCAGGCTTCTGTAAAAAAAGGATTTAAAGTTTATCCTGTGGCAGCAATGACAAAAAAGCTTGAAGGGGCAGAGTTGACAGAATTCGGACTTCTAAAGGAATGCGGGGCCGCTGCTTTTTCTGATGATGGATTTTGCGTCCAGGATGCAAAACTCATGTATGAGATAATGAGGTACGCAAAACAGTTTGACGTCCTGCTTATACTCCATGAAGAAGATTATAACTTCTCAAAATCAGGAATCATGCATGAAGGATATTTTTCAGCAAAGCTGGGACTTGAAGGAATTTCAAGCCTTTCGGAGACGGTAATGGTTGCAAGAGATATAATGCTTGCAAAAAAAACAAAAGCAAGGATACATTTTACACACGTAAGCTCTATGGATTGTCTTGAGCTTATTCGCATGGCAAAGGAAGATGGGGTCAGCGTCACATGTGATGTCACCCCTCACCATCTTTGTTTTGATGACGAATGCCTTGAGCATTATGGCACAAATTTTAAGGTCAACCCTCCGTTAAGGTCAAAAGAGGATAGGGAAGCGCTGGCAGAGGCTTTAAATTCCGGAGTAATTGATGCAATCGCAAGCGATCATGCACCGCACATCGAATATGAAAAAAATACCACGCTAAAGGAAGCTGCCTTCGGCGTAACAGGTATGGAAACATTATTTGCGGCAACTTACAGTGAGCTGGTTATTAATAGAAAATTCTCTTTCCAGAAGTACTTATCCTTCCTGGCACAGGCTCCTTATAAAATATTAGGTTTGAAATCTCCGGAAATAAAACCTGGAAATACGGCTGAGTTTGTAATACTTGATTTGAAAAAGGAAAACTTAATAAGTAGGGATTTCTTTTTTTCCAAGAGCCTGAACAGTCCTTTTATAGGACAAAAACTTACCGGCGAAGTAATGTGCACGATAAATAACGGCAAGATAGGTTATCTAAAAATATAACCTGAGAATGTAAAGATATATTTATTTTTTATTGTGTTTATAAAAGTAAAACCGTAAAAACACCGGGTTTTTAAAGTAAAAATTTAAATTTTAAAATATAATCGAAAACTATAAAAAAATTAAAAAATAAAAGGAAACTTTAATTGAAGGCAATTTTATTATTGGAAGACGGCACATTGTTTCGGGGAATAGGTTTTGGTGCTGAGGGTGAGGCAATCGGGGAAGTTGTGTTTAATACCAGCATGACCGGTTACCAGGAAATACTTACCGACCCTTCATATTATGGGCAGATAGTGACGATGACATATCCACAAATTGGTAATTATGGAGTCAATGAAGAGGATGTCGAATCTTCCAAAGTGCATGTCTCAGGGTTTGTTGTTAGGGAATATTTCGATGACTACAGCAACTTCAGGGCCAAGGCAAGTATAAGCACATATCTGAAGAAGAATAGTATCACTGGAATTTCAGAGATTGACACCAGGATGCTCACAAAGCGGATAAGGTTGTCCGGAGCCATGAAAGGCATTATATCCACAGTGACTGATGATATTAAAAAACTCGGTGATAAACTAAAAAACCATCCCGATATGGCCGGAAGCGATCTTGTGAAATACGTGACTTGCAAAAGCAGCTATATATACAAAGGGATGGCTGCACAAAATGAATGTAATATTTCTGGGACCGGCCCTACATACAAAATCGCAGTATTGGATTTCGGCATAAAATTTAATATTTTAAGATGCCTTGATGATGCAGGGTTTAAGCTCCATGTTATGCCTGCAGCGACAGATTTAAAAAAGATATTGGACTGCAATCCGGACGGGGTTTTCCTGTCAAACGGTCCCGGAGATCCGGCTGCAGTTGAATATGCAATAAAGACCATATCAGAAATGCTTGGAAGCACTCCGATATTCGGGATATGCCTTGGGCATCAGCTTATGGCAATTGCGCTTGGCGCAAAAACTTATAAATTAAAGTTTGGGCATCATGGTGGAAACCAGCCGGTTAAAAACCTGGAAAATGGTCGGGTCGAGATTACTACACAAAACCATGGGTTTTCGGTGGACGCCGATTCCTTAAAATCAATAAAGAAATCTTCCTTTAAAATAACTCACAGGAATTTAAATGACGGTACGATAGAGGGCCTGGAATATCCTGAGATATTTGCATACAGTGTTCAACATCACCCTGAAGCAGGCCCGGGCCCTTATGACTCAAGATACATATTTAAAAACTTTAAACAATATATTGAAAAATTCAAGAAAGCTGCAGGTTAATCAATCCGTGGGGATAATTAAAGACCTTAAAAACCAAACATTAAAAGCCGGCTGCCCCGGATTTTTAACCGGAAAGTTGATTTAAATGCCCAGAAGAAAAGATCTAAAAAAGATTCTTATTATTGGTTCAGGACCGATAGTCATCGGCCAGGCATGTGAATTTGATTATTCAGGAACCCAGGCATGCAAGGTCCTAAAAGACGAGGGCATTAAAGTCATCCTTATTAATTCAAATCCTGCAACAATTATGACGGACCCTGAGTTTGCGGACCAAACATATATTGAGCCTCTGACTCCGGAATTTGTAACCAAAGTTATAAAGAAAGAAAGGCCCGATGCAATTCTGCCCACACTGGGCGGCCAGACCGGTTTAAATATCGCAGTCGCTCTTTCCAAATTGAAAGTGCTTGAAAAATATGGAGTTGAGCTTATCGGCGCAAGTGTGGATGTAATACAGAAAGCTGAGGACAGGGAAGAATTCAAACAGGCAATGAAAAATATACACCTGGAGGTGCCTCCAAGCGGATATGCAAACAGCTTAAAAATGGCGCTGGATATAAGCAATGATTTAAAGTTTCCGCTTGTTGTAAGGCCAAGCTTTACTCTTGGCGGAATAGGCGGCGGCGTGGCTTTTAACAAGGAGGAGTTTAGCGAAATTGTGTCCATGGGGCTTGATTTCTCTCCAGTATCACAGGTGCTTATAGAAAAATCAGTTGCGGGTTGGAAAGAGTATGAACTTGAGGTTATGAGGGATAAAAATGATAATGTGGTTATAGTATGTTCAATAGAGAATTTCGATCCGATGGGTGTTCATACCGGTGACAGCATTACTGTTGCGCCAGCGCAGACCTTAACTGACAGGGAATATCAGGAAATGAGGCAGGCATCAATTGCGATAATAAGGGAAATAGGCGTAGAGACAGGCGGGTCCAATATTCAGTTTGCAGTAAATCCCGAAAACGGAAAAATGGTTGTCATTGAGATGAATCCGAGGGTTTCAAGAAGCAGCGCCTTGGCTTCAAAAGCTACTGGATTTCCAATTGCCAAAATTGCGACAAAACTTGCTATAGGATACACGCTTGACGAGATACCAAACGATATCACTAAAAAGACCCCGGCCTGTTTTGAGCCTTCTATTGATTATGTTGTGGTAAAGTTTCCAAGATGGGCCTTTGAGAAATTTCCCGGCACAGATTTAAGTCTTACAACACGCATGAAATCTGTAGGGGAGGCAATGGCCATTGGCAGGACATTTAAGGAAGCTCTGCAGAAAGCCGTTCGCTCGCTTGAAATTGACAGGTACGGCCTTGGATGCGATGGTTTTAAGGGTTTAAAAAAGGAGCTTATTTCCAATAATCTTACAATTCCCAACCAGGACAGGATATTTTATATCAAATATGCTTTTGAGATTGGCATGAGCATTGAAGAAATATATAACAGTACAAAAATCGACCCGTGGTTTTTAAATAATATAAAACAGCTGGTAGATTATGAGAAAAGCTTTGCCGGCTGCAGGATTAATGAAATAAAGGCAGACAGGCTCTTAGAGGCAAAACGGCTGGGATACTCTGATGTGCAGCTTTCATATCTCTGCGGGTGCACAGAAGATACCGTAAGAAGCCTGCGAAGGAAATTGAAAATTACCCCTGTTTATAAGACTGTCGATACCTGTGCGGCAGAATTTGAAGCTTACACTCCTTATTATTATTCAACATATGAAACTGAAAATGAAATAAGGCCCACTGATAAAAAAAAGATAGCAATCCTTGGGAGCGGGCCCAACAGGATAGGCCAGGGCATAGAGTTTGACTATTGCTGCGTACATGCGTCTTTTGCTCTTCATGAAGACGGATACGAGACTATAATGGTAAACTGCAACCCGGAAACAGTCAGTACTGATTACGATACTTCTGACAGGTTGTATTTTGAACCTCTTACATTTGAAGATGTCTTAAATATTATCGAAGCGGAAAAGCCCGAAGGCGTTATAGTGCAGTTTGGCGGGCAGACGCCCTTAAAGCTTGCCATGCGCCTTCACGATGCAGGAGTAAATATTCTTGGAACTTCTCCAGACAATATTGATTTGGCAGAGGACAGGAAGAGATTTGGTCATCTGCTAAAACATCTTGAAATACCACAGCCGCAAAACGGTACAGCGATGACAGCCAGTGAAGCAATAGTCGTTGCAAAAAAAATCGGGTATCCTGTACTTGTCAGGCCGTCCTATGTCCTTGGAGGCAGGGCTATGAATATCGTATACTCAGAAGAAAGCCTTACCAATTTTATTAATATGGCCTGGCTCGTTTCGCCTGATAAACCTATACTTGTGGACAAGTTCTTGGAAGATGCAATCGAGGTTGACGTTGATGCAATCTATGATGGCGATGAAATCTTTATCGGCGGTATAATGGAACATATTGAAGAAGCCGGAATTCATTCAGGGGACAGCGCATGTGTGATTCCGCCATTTACGCTCCAGAAGAAAGTGATAGAGGATATAAAAGAATACACACTTAAGATAGCAAAAGCGCTCAACGTCATAGGGCTCATGAATATACAATTTGCCATTAAGAATTCAACTGTATATGTTCTTGAGGCAAACCCGAGGGCCTCCCGGACGGTTCCGTTTGTCAGCAAGTCAATCAAAGTCCCTCTTGCTAAAGTTGCGGCAAGGGTTATGACCGGAAAGAAACTTAAGGACCTTGATTTCAAGCGGGTTGACTGCCTTAAGCTGGATTATTTCAGCATAAAAGAAGCAGTGCTGCCGTTTAACAGGTTTCCAGGATTTGACACTATACTGGGCCCTGAGATGAAATCAACCGGTGAAGTGATGGGTATAGACAAGGATTTTGGCATTGCCTTTGCAAAATCCCAGATTGCAACAAATATGACATTGCCCTTAAGCGGCATAGTATTTATAAGCGTCAATAGTAAAGACAAGAAAAACATTATAAAGATAGCGCGGGATCTTTGTGAACTTGGGTTTGGACTGATTGCCACAAAAGGGACCGCAGATGTGCTTGAAAAAAATGGTATCAAATGCCAGTCGGTTTTAAAGATTTCAGAAGGCCGGCCGAATGTTTTGGATATGATGAAAAACGGGGAAATAAACCTTATTATAAATACCCCCGAAGGAAGCAATGCAAGAAGTGACGGTTATTATTTAAGGACAGCCGCAGTCATGCAGAATATCCCGTCTATTACAACTATCTCTGCAGCTTCGGCAATTGTGCATGGCATAAGGGCGCTTAAGACTAATGCTAGAATTGATATAAAAAGTATACAGGATTATTGAAATGAAATTACTAAACGGAGAAATACTTGCCAATAAAAAATACGGGGAAAACCTTTATAAACTTGAGGTTTTTTCACCTTATATATGCAGGAACTGCCTGCCCGGACAATTTATAAATATCAAATGTGCATATGAGGGAATGCTTGACCCGCTGCTAAGAAGGCCGTTTTCAATTTATGAAATAGATAAAAAATTTAATGTTTTCTCCGTTCTTTACATGGTGAAAGGCAAGGGAACTGATTTTATGGCCAGGCTGGTTAAAGGCGGCATGCTTGATTTTATAGGCCCGCTCGGTATAGGTTTTAAAGCTGATGAAGAAATAAAAAATTATCTGCTTTTAGGCGGCGGCATAGGGATTGCGCCTTTAAGCCTGATTGCAAAAGAGCTGATGGAAACAGGTAAAAACATTTTTTTCCTTGCAGGTTTTAAAGATGAAGCTTTTTTTCTCTGGGAAAGGGATTTAATAAAAATTGCCAGGAACTATAAGATTTTTACTGAAAACGGTTCCTTTGGACAGAAAGGCATACCTTCAGTTTATTTAAAAGAAAACATGCATCTTTATAAAAATTACAAGCTTGTTGTCTGTGGACCGAAGGAAATGCTTAAAAATATCCAGGGAATCCTAAGGGATTTCCCGGGTATAGTAGCAGATGCTCTTATGGAGGAAAGAATGGCATGCGGCATCGGAGTTTGTATGGGATGTATAATAAAAATCAAAAAATCCCCGGGTGGTTTTGAATATAAAAAGGTCTGCACCGATGGTCCGATTTTTAACCTTATGGAGGTAATCTTTGACTGAAGCAGTGGAGGTGGATGTTGACCGATAAAAATACATATGAAACAGACCTGTCCGTTAAGTTTGGCAAAATTTCGTTGAAAAACCCGGTCATTTCATGTTCCGGTACATTTGCAGGCGGCTTACAATACAGCAGATTTTTTGATATTTCAAAACTTGGCGCAGTGACTACCAAAAGCTTTTCGCTTAAAAAAAAGGATGGCAATCCTTCCCCAAGGATATGGGAGACTGCAAGCGGGATGTTAAACAGCATAGGCCTGCAAAATGAGGGAATTGATTTCTTTATTTCAACACAACTTGAAGAAATTAGAAATCTGGGGGCAGAAATTATATTAAGCATTTTCGGGGAAAGCGCCGAGGAATTTAAAAAAATAGCTTTAAAAATAAAGCCTGTGCTTAAACATCTTAAAGCAATTGAGCTCAATTACTCCTGCCCTAATGTTAAAGCAGGGGGTATGGCATTCTGCGGAGTTCCGGAGAATATAAGGACAATAACTTCAGAAATAAAATCAATAATAGACATACCGCTAATTGCCAAACTCAGCCCTAATTTCGGGCCGGTAACGGAATGTGCAATACAGGCAAAAAAGGGTGGGGCTGATGCGGTATCTGTCATTAACACTGTAACCGGGACAGCATTTGACATAGATACTTATAAACCTAGGCTTGCAAATATTGTTGGCGGCCTGTCAGGGCCGGCAATAAAACCGGCGGCCCTACTGCAGGTATATCAGTTGGCGAAGGGGAAAATAATCCCGATTATAGGAATGGGCGGTATTTATTCCTGGCAGGATGCTGTAGAGTTTCTTATAGCGGGGGCAGCTGCCGTGGGAATAGGCACTGTAAATTTCTCACAGCCAGATGCCGGCGAAAAAATAATCGCAGGTATAAGCGAGTATTTAATTTCAAAAAATATAAACAGTATAAATGATATTATCGGGAAAGCGCTTTAAAGGGTTTTAGTATAGAGTTTTATTTAAATCGTACGAGGCTCTGCAGGGCATCGGTTATCAGCATCAGGTATTTGGAACATCAGGCCAGTTTTTACTGCTTGACCTGCGGTGCTTTTTAAGGTATTGCAATGGTGATATAGTAAATAGGTATTGAATGGGCATAGCCAAAAATGGAAGTGTGATAATTAATGCCGTATAACATAACAAAAAAGGCAGAGCTTGTTCCCAGGGACATGCTGATTATAAGTATCGACGTAAGTTCAGAGCAGCAGCTTATCTCTCTTTGCCACAGCATTGATAACAATGTAACTACATTAAAGCTTGGCCTTGAACTTATTTACAGCTGCGGGCTTAAAATAATAGATACAGCCAAAAGTTTTGGGTATAAAGTCATGCTTGATGCAAAACTTATGGATATTCCAAATACCGTGGGCCGGGCAGTATCAGCAATTACCGGTCTTGGGGTTGACAAGGTTACTGTCCACACCCTTGGAGGAGCAAGGATGATAATGGATGCCAAAGAAAAAGCAGAGGCACAGGCAGTGAAGCTGAATATTTTTCCGCCACTTATTTTCGGGGTAACAATACTTACAAGCCTTGACAATAATGACCTTGGGGCTATGGGTTTTAAAGGCG
The DNA here is from genome assembly GCA_003155275.1 of Actinomycetota bacterium. GTDB lineage: Bacteria > Actinomycetota > Humimicrobiia > Humimicrobiales > Humimicrobiaceae > Fen731. The sequence continues at coordinate 18,606 of PMCC01000048.1, forward strand.
ATTATTTAAGCGCGGTCTTATGCCTGGCCGGACAGGCGATAGACAGTGGTATAGATGGTATAATCTGCTCGCCGAATGAGGTTAGCCAGATAAGGGAGAATTTCGGGGACAGTTTTTATATCGCAACACCTGGAATAAGGCTTGAAGATGACGCTGCCGGCGACCAGAAAAGAATAAGCACTCCGTATGCGGCAATTAAAAATGGGGCCGATTTTATAATAGCGGGAAGATCTGTAACTGCCAAAGAAGATACGGGTAAGATAATAAAAANNNAGCAAATACTATCTGCAGTGTGCGAAACTGCTTCAATATCCCGCCAGGACGTTTGAGCTGGTTGATTGTGCAGTGAATGAATTTGCGGACGTTCTTGATCCAGGAAATATAGATACAGTGGTATCACCTGCTATGGGGGGAATTTTATTTGGCTATATGATTGGCTTAAAGCTTTCAAAAAAAATGGTGTTTACTGAACGAAAAGACGAAAGAATGCAGTTAAGAAGAGGTTTTGAAATAAAACCCGGGGAAAAAGTATTAATTGCTGAGGACGTCATAACCACAGGAGGGTCTGTCTTTGAGGTAATAGAAATATGCAAAAATGCCGGAGCTGAAATTAAGGGCATTATATGCATTGTGGATAGATCAGAAAATGTCAGGTTCGATTATCCCTTAAATCACCTTATCAAGCTGCAGGTTGAAAAATTTGATCCGGAAAATTGTCCGTTATGCAGGAACGGAATTGAAATATACTATCCGGGAAGCAGGAAACAGTAATGCAAAAAAACAATCCGGTTCCATTTTCAGATATCGAAAATGCGCGTAATATCAGGAAAATGAGATCTGTTATTAAGGCAAATATTAAAAGCAGCAATATAAGCATTGAAAAAGTTTTATCAGATAAAGACAATTATGAAAAATGCATTGCAAATATGAAGCTTATTGATCTTGTAGGCTCTTTGCCGGGATACGGGAAAAAAAGCGGTGAAAAAATACTTGCAAAACTGAAAATAAGCTGCTGTAAAACGGTTAAAGGCCTGGGCAAAAAACAATATGCAAGTTTTATTGATTATTTTAATGTTAAATTATAAGTTTAATGCGCAAAAAGTTTTGATTTTAAAAAAGGAAGACGCTGATTTGGCAGACTGCCGGGGTCTTATAAAATAAGGAGTTTAAGGAGTTAAAGTATTTAAAAATGGAGCTTGAAGCTAAGAAAAAAGGAAGATTGATAATAGTATCAGGACCCTCCGGAGTGGGCAAGAGTTCCCTTACAGATGACGCATTGAAGGATCTTGAAGGCTTTGAGAGGTCAGTGTCAGTGACCACAAGGCCAAGGCGTAAAAATGAGGTTGACGGGTATAAATATAATTTTATATCGAAAGAAGATTTTGATAACCTTATTAAAGAAGACAAACTTCTCGAGTGGGCAGAATACTGTGGTTTTCAATATGGGACGCCTCTGGATTTTGTGGAAGAAAAATTGAAACAGGGTAAGAATGTGATACTTGAAATAGAGGTTCAGGGCGCTATGCAGGTAAAGAAGAAAATCAAGGATGCTTACCTTATTTTTATTGTAACTTCAAATATCTCAGATTTGAAGAAGAGACTTAAAAACAGGGACACTGAATCAGAAGACAATATAGAAAAAAGGCTGAAAGCAGCAGGGCAAGAGCTTAAGTACCAGTGTTATTACGATTGCATTATTGTTAATAACGATTATAATGAAGCATTGCTTAATCTCAAACAAGTATTGCTGTTGCAAAAGGAGGCAGTTTAAATTGGAAATTTATAATATAGATGACCTGGTTGAAGATATGGATGGAAAGTTTTCACTTTCTATTATTCTAGCTAAAAGAGCAAGAGAATTAGGTTTTTACCTTTCTGCAAAAAAGAATATGGAAAGGACCAGTATAGTCCCGCCGCTGATAGAAAATTATGGCGATGATCCCCTTGAAATAGCGATGCAGGAGCTCCATGAAGGTAAGTTGAAATTTACAAGGATAAAAGATAATATCCTTAAATAAGTTTTTTTAAGGAAAAATACAGCGGCTACTTTATTATTGAGGCGTATGTGTACTGCCTCTAATAACGAGTTATATTTTGTTCTATGCTGCATTTAGTGATGAGTTGTATTTTGTGTTATACTGCCTTTAGTGTCTTTTTACTTGGGAATACCGCATCAGCAGGATAAAAGAATGCTATTGAAAAAAAAGAAAATAATGCTTTGTGTCACCGGTTCGATTGCTGCTTACAAAGCAGCATCTATCTGCAGCAGGCTTGTGAAAGCAGGAGCAGAAGTATTCCCGGTGCTCACTCCGAATGCGCTTAATTTTATAAACCCCATAACGCTGTCAGCAATCAGCGGTAAAAAAGCGCTATTTGAAGAATTCAATAATGAGGAAAAGATATATCATATATCGCTATCACATGGCGTGGATGCAATACTTATTGCTCCTGCAACAGCCAATACTATTTCCAAGCTTGCCTGTGGTCTTTGTGATAATTTTTTAACGACAACCGTCATTTCATCGGTTTGCCCTGTAGTTATTGCGCCTGCGATGAATGAAGCGATGTATTTAAACCACGCCGTGCAGAATAATATAAAAAACCTTAAAGCTTCAGGGCAATATTTTTTTGTAGAACCCGGATCAGGAAGACTTGCATGCGGTGAAGAAGGTATAGGCAGACTGGCAGACGAGGACGTTATCATCGACCGGCTTTCTGAACTTATAAGCTATAAATCAGATCTTAAAAATAAAAAAATAATAATTACGGCAGGCGGCACTATTGAACATATTGACAGTGTCAGGTATATCTCAAACCTTTCCAGTGGCAAAATGGGTATTGCGCTTGCAGAAGAGGCGCACTTCAGGGGAGCCGGCAGGGTAATCCTTGTCTGCGCATCAGGCAATATACAAAAACCCTATGGGGTAGATCTTGTAAAAGTAGTAAACACACAGGAAATGCTTGATGGGGTATTAAATTCTTTCAATGATTCCGATATAACGGTAATGGCAGCAGCTATAAGCGATGTAGTCCCTGATTTTAAATTTGATTATAAATTAAAAAAAAATGATGATATAATATCCAAATTAAAATTTAAGGAAAATATAAACATATTGCAGAAGCTTTCAGAAATCAAAAAAAGCAATCAGTACCTGGTGGGTTTTGCTGCAGAAAGCGGAGAGAATATTGATAATGCCAGGGAAAAAATCAGCACCAGAAACCTGGACATGATAGTTTTAAACGATATTTCCAGGAAAGACAGTGGATTTGGAAGCGACTATAATGAAGTAATTGTTATCTCAAAAGACGGACATCTAAAAAAGATCCCAAAGAATACAAAAAGAATAATCGCAAGAGGTATTTGGGATGAAATTGTAAAAAATCATAGGAAAGACCGGGAGGAAATAAATGAATAAAAAGGGAAGTTATGTTTTCACCTCAGAATCAGTCACGGAGGGACATCCGGATAAAATGGCAGACCAGATATCTGATGCTATTCTTGATTCAATAATTGCTGAAGACAAAAAAGCCAGGGTTGCTGTGGAGACATTAATAAAAACAGGAATCGTTGTTGTTGCCGGTGAGGTTACAACTGATGTATATGTTGAGATCCCGGATATTGTTCGGGGGGTAATAAAAGATATCGGTTATACGAGAGCCAAGTATGGTTTCGATTTTGAAACATGCGGAGTTCTCGTTTCAATAGGTAAACAATCCACTAATATCGCGCAGGGTGTCACCAAGTCTCTTGAAGCCAGGACTTGTGAAGGATATGAAGATGAAATTGATTTGATTGGTGCAGGGGACCAGGGCATGATGTTTGGATTTGCCTGCAATGATACGCCTGAATTTATGCCTCTTCCAATACAGTTGGCCCATCAGCTTGCCCACAGGCTTGCAGAGGTCAGGAAATCAGGGATGCTCCCATATTTAAGGCCGGATGGAAAAACACAGGTTACTGTGGTTTATGAAAATGGAAAACCTGTTGCTGTTGACACGATAGTTGTTGCCTGCCAGCATGCGCCGATGATAGATATTGATACGCAGATTGCTCCAGATATAAAGGAGTTTGTAATTAAGCCTATTATCCCGGAAGAATACATATCAAAAAACATAAAATTATATGTAAACCCGACAGGGGAATTCACTATCGGAGGCCCAATGGGGGATACGGGGCTCACCGGAAGAAAAATAATAGTGGATACTTATGGAGGATATGCAAGGCACGGCGGAGGTTGTTTTTCAGGTAAGGATCCATCCAAAGTTGACAGGTCTGCCTGCTACGCTGCAAGGTATGTCGCAAAAAACCTGGTTGCAGCCGGCGTTGCAGATAGAATAGAAATAGAAGTCGCCTACGCAATAGGCGTTGCTCACCCTGTTTCAGTAATGGTTGAGACTTTCGGTACGGAAAAAGTAGACATGTCAAAGATAGACGAAGCGGTCAGAAAGATATTTGATTTAAGGCCCGGGGCAATTGTTAAAAATCTTGATTTGTTAAGGCCCATATATAAAAAAACTGCTTCTTATGGCCATTTTGGAAGAAATGACAGGGACTTCACATGGGAAAGACTTGACAAAGTGGACGAAATTAAAAGCTTTTTTAAGATTTAAGAATGAATGCTTTTAAATAAATATGATTTATATATTTTAACTTATTTGGTTGCCTGATGAGTTATGCAGAAGTCTATGTCTCCATAAAGACCCTTGGTATCTGTCATCCGTTTGATTACAAAATACCACCGGATTTGGAGGGGCAGGCAAAAGTTGGAAGTGTAGTCGCGGTCCCGTTTGGAAACCGACAGGAAACCGGATATATAACAAGGCTTAAAAATAATTCGAAATTCTCCGGAAAAGAAATAAAACCTGTAACAAGGATACTTTGCGATGTGCCGATTTTTGACCGGGTCAGACTAAGGCTCATTTACTGGATGGCTGCTTACTATGTCGCCCCTGTAGTTAAAATAATGGAGTTTTTTATTCCTTCGGGAAAAAAATCCAAAAAAAGCTCTCCGCCCTCATGTGTGGATTTTCAGGTCAAACCTTCTGATATTACAATAGCTGATACCGCTACAAGTGATGCCAAAACAACTGATATTGCAATAGCCAATANNCGTTACAAGTGATGCCAAAATAACTGATACCAGGGCATTTAATACAGGTACGGCCGGTATCCGTATAGCGGGCTCCCTTGCAGCTGATACCAGTACAACCAAAACAGGGCCAGCTATAAAAATAAACAGCACAGATGCACATGAAGGCTCCCACACATTTGCAAATGAAAGTTTCAGGCCGCTTATGGCCGAAATCTCTGCATGCGCAGAAAAAGATAACTTTGGTGGTTTTCTTTTAAAAGATTTTGACGAACTGCAAAAGCTTGAAATAATGGGATATCTGGCTTTAAATGTGAAAAAATCGGGCAAAAAAACCCTTATTCTTGCACCGGAAATAGCAGATATTAAAAGTATTTACAGCAGTTTGGATTTAAAAAACGTTATGAATGCTTGTCTTTATTATTCCGAAAAGAGCCCTTCCAAAAGATTTGAAGACTGGTTTGAAATATCCAGAAACAATTATGATGCCATATTTGGAACAAGGTCGGCCATATTCCTGCCAATAAACCAGCTAGGGATAATTATTATTGATGAAGCGGATGATTTATCCTACAAAGAAGCAACCATTGTAAGGTACAATTTAAAGGATGTGGCATTAAAGCTTGCAAGGATATTAAAGATACCCTGTGTTTTTTTTGCCAACTCCGCATCTGTAAATTTAAGATATGATTTTTCTGAAAAAAGCGGGATGCATACAATAAATAATCCTTATGGGGCCACAAGAAAAAACTCATTTAAAAAACAGATCATAGATTTAAAGGCTGTAGACAGGTCAAGAGAGGATATTAATATAACCACAGGACTGTTTAAAAGCATTAGGGAAGAAACAGGCAAAAAAAATAAGGCTGTTATTTTTGTAAACAAGAGAGGATACAGCAGTTTTTTAATATGCAAAAAATGCGGTAACATTCCCAAATGTGAATCATGCAATACTGCATTTAAATACCACAGCTCCCAGAAAAAACTAATCTGCCACCACTGCCTGGCAGCGATTGACTTTACAGGCATATGTTCAGCATGCGGCAGCGATGAGTTTTCTTCCCCCGGTACAGGTATAGAAAAAATTGAGTTCAAGTTAAAGCAAAGGTTTAAGGATATTGCTTTGTTCAGGATAGATTCAGATAAATTAAAAAAGAAGAATGAACTAAGGGAAATCTTGACATCAATAAATTCAACAGGCGCAGCCATTTTGCTGGGTACACAGATAATAGCAAAGGATATGAAAATCAAGGACATCACGCTTCTGGGTATAATTGATTTTGACAGCCTTTTTAACTTACCTGATTACAGCATTAACGAAAAGGCCTGCCAGATTCTTATAAGGCTTTCTGCGGTATTGAAAAATGATGCTGATTCAACTTTTATCATCCAGGCTTACAATACTCAGAATTCTATTTTAAAAAGTTTTATGACGTCAGATTATAATATTTTTTATGAGGAAGAAATTAAAAACCGCAAAGAACTTTTTTATCCGCCTTTTTCGCACCTGGTAAACATAATCGTTTCGGGTAAGGCTGAAAACCCGGTCAAATCTGACATAAGCAGGTTATTTTCAGAGATCAGCTGTAAGAAAAAAGCAGATTTTTTACTGCTGGGCCCCTCCCAGGCGCCTTTCTACAGATTAAATCAGCATTACAGATGGCATATACTTGTAAAAACAGAAAAAATAATGCAATTTACAATTTTTCTTGGGAAAATACTTGCAGGGTTTAAAAAGAATGAAGGCAATAAGATAATAACAGATGTAGACCCTGTCTGGATTTTATAATGATAAGCAACTGAATATCCTGTCCGGGTTTTATAATGGTATGCAAATGTATATAGTGGTAAAAAAAGATTAACATTTCCCACTGATTTGGGTATTATTATATTATGTTTTGCTGCAAAGACTGCAAAACCCATAAAAATATTCTAACAGTTTTTGAAGAATAATTGGTTAAAATTTAAATCACTATTCAGGTTTAAGCCTGATCGATTATCATTTTTACAATAGTGCTTAATTTATTCAGCAAAAATTAATTAAAAAAATAAAAAGGATTTTGATAGTTTTAAAATGGCAGTTAAAAAAATAAGAAAAATAGGAGATCCTGTTTTAAGGGAAAAAAGCAAAATAGTGGAAAATATAGACAGGGCATTGCTTTCGCTTGTTGAAGATATGATAGATACAGTGTCTGATGAGAATATATCCGGAGTGGGGCTGGCAGCTCCGCAGGTAGGTGTGTTAAAAAGAGTTATCATAGTCAATCTTGGGGATAAATTCGAAGGTTATATAAATCCTGAAATAGAGATACTAGGAAAACGGACTTCCACAGAAGATGAAGGATGCCTGTCCATTTATTCAGTTAAAAGCGAAGTAAAACGTCCGAATAAAATACTTTTTAAAGCAAAAAATCTTAAAAATCAGGATGTCAGGATAGAAGCCGAGGGAATAGCTGCGAGAATTTTCCTTCACGAAGTTGACCATCTTGACGGAATACTTTTTATAGATCATTTAAAGCCTGAGGAGAGAAAGAACTTTTTATCAAAAATAACCAGGAATAATATTCTGTGAAAATCTTGTTTTTTGGTTCTTCAGATTTTTCAGTGCCTTTTATTGAAGCAATCAATAATTCCGGCCATACCATAACGCTGGTCCTGACGTCCGGCGATAAGGCAAAGGGCCGCGGTAAAATAATAAGCCCCAATCCTGTAAAGCTTTGCGCTCAGAAACTATGCCTGGATTTCATTGAAGATGATGATTTTAGCAGACAAACCGTAGAGAAGCTTGCTGCAACCGATTTTGACTGTCTTGTTGTTGTGTCTTTTGGCCGCATGATACCAAAAGAAGTCCTTGATATTACCGGAAGCTGTACAATAAATGTCCATCCTTCACTGCTTCCCAAATACCGTGGGCCGTCCCCGATAACGACCGCTTTATTAAATGGGGATACTGAAACAGGCATAAGCCTTATAAAAATTAAACAAAAATTTGATACAGGGGATATTTATTCCCAGATAAAATTTGATATATCTAAAAACGATAACAGGGATTTGCTTGAGGAAAAAGTAATAAAGTTGGGAGCGCCGTCTCTAATTTCTTTGTTGAATAATTATGAGAGTATGTCCCTTGGCGCGCGCCCACAGTCAGAACTTGGAGTATCCTATACAAAGATATTTACAAAAGAAGACTGTAAAATAGACTGGACTAAAGGTGCAGATGAGATATTTAACAAAATAAGGGCATTTTCTTCTGCTCCCGGAAGTACTGCATTGCGGAAGGGAAAATATTTAAAGATTCTTAAGGCACGGGTTGTGGAATTGCCGCAATATAGCAAGAATGGAATAATAAAGGAAGGACAGGATAAGGACAACACTGTTAACACTGGACAAAATAACGATGATTCACTTTATGCCGGGAAGGGTAAAGATGAAATAATCCACTCAGGACAAAGTAATGACGGAATAATTAATGCGAGGCAGAATAAAGACGTGGCATTTCATGCCGGACAGATAATAATGGCAGAAAAAACAGGCCTTCTTGTCGCCTGCGGAAGCAGCATTTTTAAACCCGGAGCCAAAACTACACTGACCGCGTTAAGTCTGTTGGTAATAAAACCGCAAGGTAAGGGTGAGATGCATTTTAATGATTTTATAAATGGCTACAGGATAAAGCCTGGAGATTCTTTTGAGCAGTAAGAATGTATTTAAGGGCGGCATTTTCGATATGTAGGTACATAAACATATAAAAAACCTGCTGTAATTTCAATTAAAAAAATCAAAACTTATGAAAAAAACCCACAGTAATTTCATTCAAAAAAAACCAAATTATTTGAACCAGGCCATCGTCAAATCCATAAATCTTGTAAACCCAAGAAAGCTTTCTTTTTTTATTTTAAACCGGTATTTTTCTGAAAAATCAAACCTTAAATCTCTGTTAAATGATTTCTTAAAAAAATATCCTCTTTCAGAGCTTGACAGAAGGTTTGTCTATGAGGTTGTAAAAGGCACAGTACGGTATGTTATAAGGGTAGATTTTTTAATATCAATTTTTTCAAATAAAACTATTAAATCTCTTGATGGGGACGTACTTAATATTATGAGGCAGGCAGTTTACCAGCTGCTTTATATGGATAAGACTCCCGCATATGCCGTAATCAATGAAAGCGTGGAAATTGCAAAACGGCATATAGGCACTTATTCTTCAAGATTTGTCAATGCAGTATTGCGAAAAATAAATACTGAGCAGGGATTGCCGGATTTTTTGGACAGTTCAATAGAAAAAAAATTTATTGATCCAAAGCATAGGCTCTCAGTGAATTATTCTTATCCCGAATGGCTTGCAGAATACTGGATAAAATCCTTTGGTGTTGAAAGAACGGAATTTTTGTTCAGGTCTCTTAATTGTGAACCACAGGTTTTCATAAGGGTCAATAAGTTAAAAACAGATAAAGTAAAACTGATACTCGCATTTAAGGAAAGCGGGATGCAACAGGGCCGTGATTTTTTTTCTGAACCTTTAGATAATATTGAAAATGCATGCAACCTCGAAAATTTTGGAAAAAGAGGTTTTTTTGATGACTGCATAGTTTTAAAGAGTGTCCAGAATATTGAAAAAATACCCGGTTATCTGCAAGGGCATTTCAGCGTCCAGGATTTTTCATCGCAATTAGCCGTAAAGTATTTCTTGGATCCGTCAAAGCATGACAAAATTCTTGATATCTGTGGAGCCCCGGGTGGAAAGGCAACATATATGGCAGAACTTACAGAAGATGATGCAGAGATCGTATCGGTTGATATCAGTATAAAAAAGATGGATTTGTTTGAGGAAAATATTGCGCGGCTTGGAATTAAAAATATCTCTTTTGTAAATGCTGACGCAACAGAAGCAGATTTTTTAAGACAGGACAAATTCGAAAACTATTTTGACAAGATCTTTATTGATGCCCCTTGCAGCGCGTTGGGCACTATTTCTAAAAACCCCGACGCCAAATATGCAAACACTCTATCAGGTATGGAAAGGTTGGGAGAGATATCGTTAAATATACTTTCTGCTGCGGATAAATATTTAAAGCGTGGAGGCATAATGATTTTGTATAAATGTACTTTATCAGAAATAGAAAACCAGGAACCTGTAAAAAGATTTATTGGGCAAAATCCCGGAAAATTCAATATATGCCACCCACTTTCTGAGTATGCAGGTGCTTCTGATACCACAAACGATTTGCAACCAAGCAGTCCCAAGGATAAAGATTACCACCTAAAACAAGCTAATATGCTGCTATTTGAAACATGCTTGAACATATTGAATGAAAAATATCCATTTTTTGAAATAATGCCGTATTACTTTTCTAGTGAAGCAGGTTTTATTTGCATGTTAAAAAAGTCAGCCTAAAACTTATTTTTTAAAAATTTGCAGAAAATTTTTGGTCAGCTTCACTAATTATTTTGAGGAATTATTAGGATAGTATTTCAAAAAACGCTTGCATTATTGAAACTTTGTTATTGGCAGTTACAAAAAATCACTGAATAACTTGTAAGCAAGCTTCTATGAATAATACAAATATAACTGAAGAGAGTTAAACGATTTTTTTAACTTTTCCTGCTTTAAGGCATTGAGTACATATATTAAGGTTTTGAATCTTCCCCATATATTCCACTCTTGTCTTTACAATATTCGGTTTAAAAACCCTGGCAGTTTTTTTATGTGAATGACTTACATTGTTTCCCATNNCTGTTTCCGGTTAACAGTTAAAAAACTTATTACTATATTGCTAAAATATTAAAAACCTCCAACAATGATTTTGTCTATTATCACTATTTTTAGTTATTTTTCAAACATTTTATTTATACTATAATAATAGGCGCATTATGAAACAATAAATATTATTTTTCATAACTTCTATTTAACTTAAAAAACGCAATGGATATTATCATCTTATATGTTAATTTTCAAGAAAAATTATTTTAAGATTTACCATAGGAAGAATAAAATAAAGAATTATTTAAGGTATTTTTTATACTTTTTTGTTTTTTTGTTTTGTATTACGGCCACAAGCCTTTGTTCCTGCAGTAATATAATCAGAAAAACAGAAAAAATTGCATCCGGCATACCTTTTAATTATCCGGGTTTAAGGATAGAAACTCGCAGCATCAGATTTGAGGATACTAAAAATATTAATCCGAGGATTGTCTGTTTTGGCGATTCTGTGACATTCGGGTGGAACATAAGGTACGACTTCTCTTACCCGTATCTTCTGGAAAGCAACCTGGCCAGCATATATCCTGAAATAAAAGTCATCAATTGCGGTGTTGGAGGCAATACTGTAACAGACGCGTCAGCCAGGATAAAGAAAGACGTACTTTCTTATAAACCTCATCTTGTAATTATTAATTTTGGATTAAACGACGGTATGCTAAAGAAGCAGGCAGGCAAAATTCATCAGGCAGAGGGCTCACTTTATTATAAAAAAGATTCATCTTACTTTCTTCCACAGGTAAATATATCTGATTTTGAAGAAATATACAGGCATGTCATAAATTTACTTAAGGATAATAATATCAGCATTCTTGTTCTTGGAATTAGCTCTGTAACTGATAATTTTCCAGCGGGGCAGGAGGTTGATTTCCAGAAGAAACAAAAAGACATTTATTTAGTCTATAATGAAAGAATTAGAAAAATAGCGGCTGATAATGCTCTATATTTTTTAAATTTATGGGAAATATTTAATTCGCAGGGAATGCAGGATAAATATATCCAGCCTGACGGCATTCATCCGAATGAAGCTGGGCAGAAGCTGATTTCGGAAAGTGTTTTTAAATATATAACTGAAAATAATATATTAAATGGAAGTGATAATGTACAAAACTAAAAAGATTTAAGTATTAAAAATTCCGGGTGTTTTTATATGTCGCAAGAAACTTCTTACGAATGCTTTTATCGGTTATAAATTCAAATGTATTTATTTTATTATCAATAAATTAAAATATCCCGGATATTTTTTAAGAAGAAAAGGCAATTAATAAATGGAAGAAAAACTGGATAATCAAATTGTAAAAGGTTTTATTGAGACAGTGGTATCCGATTTTAAGGAAAGTGAAGCTAAGATCAATACCCTCAATGTATTTCCCGTTCCTGACGGTGACACAGGGACAAATATGCTTTTGACATTAAAATCAGTTCAGCAGGAAATTGAGAGCATTAGAGACTTCTCGGTTAAAACTGTTGCTGATCGAGTATCTTATGGAGCGCTGATGGGCGCAAGAGGAAACTCAGGGGTTATTCTCTCACAGATACTGAAAGGGTTTCTCGATGTAATAATCAGGGAAAATAATTTCGATGTCAATACTTTAAAGGCGGCTGCCAAATCATCGATGGAGCTTGCCTACAGTTCCGTGCAGAATCCAACAGAGGGAACCATGCTCACTACAATAAAGGACATCCACCAGACACTTTCAGGCTTAAACGGCGAAGAGTATTCTCACATAGATCTGCTTGATTTATTAATAAATGAAACAGAAAAATCAGTCTTGAGGACAACTTTTCTTTTGCCTGTACTCAAGCAGGCCGGTGTTGTTGATGCAGGAGCCCAGGGCTTATTTGAAATATTAAAAGGGATAAAAAAAGCGCTGATAAATTTAAGCCGGGGTAACAAATCTGCAAATAAATTAAAAAACAATAAGGTTAAAAAAATGAAAAATGACAAAGAATTCATTGGCTCCGATAAAAATGTTGAGGAAAACGCCCAGGAAGAAGGATTGGAAGCTAATATGGAATCAGGCATACCCGGGGAAGATGGCTCTGAAGGTTCTTCGGCTTTAAAAAGATTAAACCTTATCTCCAAGATTAAAAATGTTTACTGCACTGAAATGATGATAAAAGGTGCAGCTATTAATATTATAAGATTAAGGGAAGACATTGGAAATCTCGGAGACAGCGCTATGATTGTAGGCAATGAAAGCAATGTAAAAATACATGTTCACACTAATTTTCCCCAGAAAGTGCTTAAAAGAGCACTAAAAGAAGGGACGCTTCACGACATACAGATAAATAATATGGTTGACCAGAGCAAACAGGCGATATCAACAGAGATAATAGAAGCCATGCCGGCTCCAAAAAAAGAATTTGGAATTATTGCCATTGCAAATGGTGACGGTTTCGAAGAAATTTTTAAGAGCATTGGGGTCGATATTGTAATAAAGGGCGGCCAGAGCATGAACCCTTCAACTTATGAAATTGTCAAGGCTGTAAACAAACTTGACAGTGATAAAATAATGATACTTCCAAATAATAAAAATATAATACTTGCCGCCAACCAGACTAAAAAAATAATAAAGAGAAATATCAGTGTTATTCCCACAAAAAGCATTCCGCAGGGGATATCGGCAGCGCTTTTGTTAAACCAGGACTTAAGCATTGAAGAAAATGTCGATAATATGACAAGAGCAGCAGAGTCTTTAAAAACAGGAGAGGTCACTGTGGCAGTAAGAGATGCCAATCTTTATTTTGGTGAAATAAAAAAAGGCGCATTTATCGGTCTTGCAAACGGAATGGTAAAAGTCATCGCTGAAAATCAGGTAAATGCAGTAATAGAGCTTATAAGGGAAATGATTTCCGGAAATGAAGAAGTATTGACCTTTTATTTTGGTGATGGCTCCACATCTGAAGATAATAAGGCAATTCAATCAAAATTAAAAAGCTATTATCCCGGACTTGAAATAGAATTCCATAAGGGCGGACAGCCTCTTTATCCCTATATTTTTTCTATCGAGTAAATAAAAATATTGATTTTTCTTTAACTATTTTTAATCATATATTAATGGAANNCCAGATTATGATATCAGGCCCACGCAGGATCGTGTCAAAGAGAGCATTTTTAGTGTGCTTGGCAGGGATTTGGAGGAAAGCAGGGTTCTTGACCTTTTTTCAGGATCCGGGTCCCTCGGGCTGGAAGCAATTAGCAGAGGAGCAGAAAAAGTTTATTTTGTTGATAACAGCCTTAAATCAATAAAACTTATAAAAAGTAATCTGGGACTTCTTAAAAACAATGGTTGTGAATGCAAAGTTATAAAATGCGATATTTTCAGGTTTTTGGAGCACTTTGACGATTTCACGGCTGACTTTGTTTTTCTTGATCCGCCATATAAAATAGAATCTTTAGTGATGCGGGAAATTTTCAGTATCCTATTAAATAAGCCTGAGATTTTAAAAAATGCCACAATAGTCTATGAGTATTTTTCAAAACGGGATATATCTGGCGAGATAGGAAAATTAAAAATAATTAAAAATTCCCATTTTGGAGATAAAATAGTCTCTTATATTCAGCACGAATAACTAAAAACTATTTTGCACCAGCAGCTTTCGGATTTAACAGTCAAAAAAAAGATTTGTTGCTTTATTTAAAAATCTGTTTCAACAGGTTTTATTTTAAATTGTTTTTAATATAATATATCATTGTCTTTCTTTAATAATTTTTTTACAGTGGTGAATTCTATGGAAAATATTGCTTTGTGTCCGGGGACTTACGATCCTATTACAGAGGGCCATAGGGATGTTATTAATCGAAGTGCCAGGGTTTTTGATAAAGTAATAGTTGCTGTTTCAAAGAGCAACAGAAAAAAACCTGTTTACTCTCTTGCCCAGAGGGTTGAATTTGCGAAAACAGTGTTCAAAGATACTGGCAATGTAGAAGTAATTTCTTTTGATGGTTTAATGATAGATATTGCAGCAAAGTTGCACGTAAATGTGATAGTCAAGGGATTGAGGGCCATATCAGATTTTGAAAATGAATTCCAAATGGCCCAGATAAATAAAAAATTAAATCCTGAAATTGAAACTATGTTTTTGGTGACAAACCCGTTATATGCTTATCTGAGCTCAAGCGCTGTAAAGGAAGTAGCAAGCTTTAACGGCTGTATAAGCGGACTTGTCCCGAAAGAAATAGAAGCAGATATTGTTGAAAAGTTTAAAAAATAAAACAGGGGTGATTATGGATACAATAGAATTGATTGACAAACTTGAAGAGATTATTGGTAAAAGCAAAAAAATACCGTTTTCATCAAATTTTATAATAAACGAAAATGAGATATATGAGATCCTTGATGAGCTCCGAAATGTGATGCCTGAAGAGTTCAAACAGGCGAGGTGGATTGTCAAGGAACGGGAAAATATGCTCGAAGAGGCAAAAAGACAGGCAGGCAGGATATTAGGCGAAGCAGAGGAAAAAGCTGGGGAATTGATAAGCCAGAGCGAGATAATGAAAAATGCCGTTAAAAAATCTGATGAGATTATTTCTCTTTCAGAAGCCAAAGCAAGAACACTCAGGCTGGAAGCGGAAGACTATTCTGATGAAAAACTTGCAAACCTTGAGGCGGTTGTCTATAAAATACTAAGTGCGGTTGAAAAGGGAAGAGAACAGTTTAAATCTTCCGGCGCCATAAACAACAGCTAAAAATTCTTTAATATTTTTTGAATGAGGCAGGATATTTTGTTGATTAATTATTTTTATATGGTATATTGACTTATCCGTTGTTTGTATTCTTATCCTATAACAGGATCGTAGCGTACTAATATATAATTTTTTTCAGGAGGTTTATTGTGGCAGCAGTTCCAAAAGGTAAAAGGTCCAAATCAAAAAGGGACATGAAGCGCAATGGTTTTAAACTAGGCGTATTAAGTGTTGTAGAGTGCCCAAGATGCCGTGCAAAAAAAGTTGCTCACAGGGTATGCACTGCTTGCGGTTATTATGACAACAAAGAAATAATAAAGATAAAGGTCAAGAGCAAAGTTCCGGCCACACCGGAAGAAAAAGCTAAAGCCAAAGCTGAAGCAAAGGCTAAAGCTAAAGTTAAAGCCAAAAGCACACCGGGAAGAGGCAGAAGATTTGCAGGACCTGTCAAGAAAGAAGCTAAGACTGTAAAACCAGAAAAGAAAGAAACTGAACTTGCGGCAATATAAGTACTTTTTTTAAAGGGAAAAAATCAAGCATTAAAAAACAACCAGTAGTAGGTGTTTTGCGGCACTGGTTTGTTTGTGACCGCAGATTTAATCTGACACCACAATGGTTAATGATTAATTTTCAAATATATAGACCAGACAAAACTTTTCAAATACAAAGACCATAAAAGACATTTTAAAATCCTGCAGTGTTGTTGAAGATTTTACAGTTTGGCATTGCATTTCCTGATATAATGGAATTGTACATGAACCCTCCGGTTAGAAAAGAATCTTGCATAGGTTCGGTGGATGGGGATGTAAGGATTAAAATAAAAGAGTAGAAGGGGTATTTATGAAACCTTTACTGTTTGCTTCCAACCAGGCATATTCAGGTAAAAGCTCCTTTTGTGTCGGCATCGGCATATTGTTGAAGGAAAAGGGTTATAAAGTGGGATATATGAAGCCCATTATCACATTGCCTTTTCCAATCGAAGGCCAGATAGCAGATGAAGATGCGAAGTATATATCAAAATTGTTTGATATCAATGATGATATAAGTGATATAAGCCCTGTTAATTACATCGAACTTTTAAGGACCGTAAGCCCAAAAAATCTTGAAAAAAATCCTGAAAATTTTCTTGATAAAATAGGAAAATCATATGAAAAACTATCTGCCGGCAGGGACATACTTCTTATAGAGGGCGCAAGGACAATAGAGGATGGCATGCATCTGGGTATCTCGGCGCGTGAGATTTGCAGGAAAGTAGATGCAAAAGTCATAGTTATTGTCAGGTATGCTGACGAAATGCTGGACAAAGTACTTTACTACTCAGAATTTTTCCAGGACACTTTAGCCGGGATTATTGTAAATCTTGTCCCCGGTGAATATGTAAATAGATTGAAAACTGAAGTCTTTCCCTATCTGGAAAAAAATAAAATAAAAATATTCGGTTATGTAACTTCTGATAATATTTTATCGTCTGTCAGTGTGAAAGATATAGCGGCCCATTTGGAGGCAAAGGTTCTCTCAGCAGAGGAAAAGCAGGGGGAACTGGTTGAAGCCTTCATGCTTGGGGCAATGGGACATGATTTGGCCTTGAGCTATTTTAAGACGAAAACAGAAAAAGCAGTTATAACCGGAGGCGACAGGGCAGACATACAGCTGGCAGCGCTTGAAACCGGCACAAAATGCCTTATTTTAACAGGCAATTTTTCACCCAGCTCGATAGTTGTGGGCCGGGCGCAGGATCTTGGGGTACCGATTTTGCTGGTAAAGTATGATTCCATTACAACTATCGAGAAATTAAATGAAATACTTGGGCATACCGGTTTTCATGAATTCAAAAAAATCGATAAAATAGTAAAGATCACAAGAGATTCTATAGATTTGGAAGCTATCATTTCAAGTGTTGAGTAGATAGAGATATCGAATAAAATGCAGTGAGAGATAAAGTTGCTGCCTCGAATGCCGGGCAGAGTGAGCTATAAATCT
This sequence comes from Actinomycetota bacterium, assembly GCA_003155275.1. GTDB lineage: Bacteria > Actinomycetota > Humimicrobiia > Humimicrobiales > Humimicrobiaceae > Fen731. The sequence goes on from PMCC01000048.1 coordinate 36,121, forward strand.
CAATTATTGAGAAGAAGTTTTTAAAAAAAAATATAGAAGTAAAAACCATAAATCTATGGAAGAAAAAGTTATAAGTTCACTGCCTTTAAAACCGGAGATAATAATAGACGCAATGGGGGGAGATTTTGCCCCGGATGAGATAATAAAAGGCGCCATACAGGGAAGGGCTGATTTCGATGTGGAAATTACTCTTGCCGGCAATAAAGCCCGGATTGTAGCAAGCGCTGAAAGGTGCGGATTGTCGCTTGAAGGAATCCGAATCGCTGACGCTATCCAGGATGTAAGCATGGATGACGCGCCTTCGGATGTTATAAAGCATAAAAAGAATTCATCCATCTATATTGGAACGGAACTTGCATCCAAAAATAGAAACAGCGCTTTTCTTTCAGCAGGCAATACCGGCGCAGCTATGGCATGTTCACTTATCAATATGAGAAAGATAGAAGGTATATTAAGGCCGGCCATTGCAACTGTTATTCCATTAGGAAGTAAAAGATTTATATTACTGGATGTAGGCGCAAATGCTGATATAAAACCGGAATATCTTAAACAGTTTGGGATAATGGGCAGTATTTATTGTAAAGAGATATTTAAAACTACAAAACCCAGGGTGGCGCTCTTAAATGTTGGTTCGGAAGAAAAAAAAGGAAATGAAGTTTCAAAGGAGAGCCATAAATTATTAAAGAATGCAAATATAAATTTCATAGGCAATGTTGAAGGAAGGGATATATTTAATGATGCCGCGGATGTTGTGGTTTGCGATGGTTTTGTCGGAAACATACTTCTAAAGGCGTTTGAGGGCATGGCAGGGTTCTTTTTTAAGGAAATAAAAGAGGTATTTTACAGTAATATGATGACAAAGCTTTCAGCCTTGATTGTAAGAAATAATTTAAGAGTAATGAAGCAGAAATTTGATTATGAGGAATATGGCGGCGCTTTACTTTTAGGAATTGATGGCATTACAATTATTAGCCACGGCAGTTCAAAAGCAAAAGCCATAAGAAATGCAATAAGGCTCGGTGCAGGAAGTTTAAAAGGCGGTATAGTAAGCAAAATAAAAGAAGAAATAAACAGTTTAAATAACAATTTAGAAAGCTAAGAGGAGGAAGTAGTGGAAAATTTTGACAAATTAAAAGAAATACTCGTGGATGTTCTTGGTGTAAAAGCTGATGATGTAAAGGCAGAGAGCAGATTTGTTGAAGACCTTGGTGCAGATTCCCTGGATCTGGTAGAGCTGATAATGTCTTTTGAGGATAAATTTGGTGTGGAAATAAGCGATGAGGCTGCTGAAAAGCTGGTTATCGTAAAAGATGTGCTGGATTTTATAGAGGCTAATTCAAAGAAATAAAATAAACCGGTAGAAATTAATCCGGTTGCTAAAAATAGTTATTTATAAGGATGCAGATATTTTTGTGATTAAAGCCAACAGAGGGTGGGAGTCCTGGCGCTAAAACCCGGTGGAACCCTGGATATGCTATTTGTAATAAATATTAATATTTGGTGCGTGGTTATAAATGGAAAATGGTGTGTTACGCCAGAGGCTTAAAAACTGGTTGATAGGTTTGGGAATCGATCCTGTCGACCTTAAGATCTATGTTGAGAGCCTTACGCACAGGTCCTTTGCAAAGGAGATAAATGTTCAGTCGAGAGGCAATGAACAGCTCGAATTTCTTGGCGACAGTGTTGTGTCATTTATTATCACAAGTTATCTTTATAAAAATTACAGTTTTTTAAATGAAGGGAAACTAACCAAGATAAGGGCAAGCCTGATTTCAAGCAGGACTTTAGGGCAGCTTTCCAAGGAAATACGGTTGGAAAAACAAATCCTTTTAGGTGAAAATGAAGAATCTTCTGACGGCAGGAACAAGGTATCCATATTCTCAGATGCTTTCGAAGCCTTTATCGGCGCACTGTATATAGATAAGGGGATCAACTTTACCAATCAATGGTTTCTTGACCGGTTTGAGGATCTTATCGTAGAGAGGGTGAGCAATCCCAGGATTTCTGATTACAAGACATATCTGCAGGAGAACGTTCAGGCAGATTATTCAAAGCTTGTAAAATACAGATTGGAAAATTCAGAAGGTCCTAGCCACGATAAGATTTTTTACTCTACTGCAGTGATTGATGATAAAATAATCGGTAACGGTTCTGGAAAAAGCAAGCAACAGTCAGAGCAGGAAGCCGCAAAAGAAGCTTTAAAAAATTTATATAATTTACATATCTAAAAAAAGTTTTTTAAGTCATGTATACAAACTGTCTGTTATAACCATTCAGCCATAGACAGACATTTATAGCCATACAGCAATAATTATTTAAACGCAGGTTACTTGTCTTAAATTAAATTAAAACAGCACTTCACTAAATTAAAAAAATCTTTCATACTTACAATTCTTAAATTAATTAATTATTCGACAGGGTTTATCAAGCTTGTATCTAAAAAATATAACACTTAAAGGATTTAAATCATTTGCAAAAAAAAGCCAGCTGGTATTTGAGAGTGGCATCTGCGTAGTCGTCGGGCCAAACGGGAGCGGAAAAAGCAATATTGCAGATGCGATTTCGTGGGTAATGGGAGAGCAAAGCGCCAAGTCACTCCGTGGAAGCTCCATGGAAGATGTAATATTCAGAAGTAAAAAAGAAGAACTTGCTATTGCTGAAGTGTCCCTGCTTTTTGACAATACAGACAGATTCCTGCCGCTTGAATTTAACGAAGTAAAATTTACCCGAAGGGTCTTCCAGAAAGGCGGAAGTGATTATTTTATTAACTCTTCGCCATGCAGGCTTATTGATATNNATAGCATTGCTTAAGCCGGGCGAAAGAAAAATGGTGATAGACGAAATCCTTGGAATTGCAAAACACAAAATCAGGAGAGAAAAATCAAAAAGCAAGCTTTCGAAAGTAGTCAATGACATTGGCAGGGTAAATGATCTGATGCTTGAAGTAAAAAGGACCCTTGACCCACTCGAAATAGAGTCAAAAAAAGCGCAGGCTTACTTTGAAGTATTAAATACCTTAAAAAGTGAAGATTTGTCACTCTTTATTTCTGAACTTACTGATTTTAATCTTCAATGGGAGAAGGAAAATGCAGTCAGTGAGAGAAGTTTAAAAAAAATTGAAGAACTTAAAGACAGAAAAGCAGATATTGAAAAAGAAAGCGAAGATTTTGAGAAAAACCAGGAAGAAAAACGGATATTATTTGAAAAACTTAAAGGTGTTATGGAAAACTTCAATACTTATTCAAACAGGCTCGAAAGTATTGCAAATATTGCCATCAGCAAGAGGATGATTTTTAATACTTTTATAAATATGTTTAAAACAGAGTACTCAAGCATCAATAATGCGGCATCTGCGATTATAGACCAGACCGGTTTTGCAAGCCCGGTAGATTCCGAAGGCGGCAGCATTATCCTGGAAAAAATTGCATATCTTGATAACCTTCTGTCCGAGTTTAAAATAAAGTTGGAACAAATCCAGGCAAAGGATGAATTTTTAAATAAAATAAAAATGGAGCTTACTCTTATTATTAAAGAGTTTAATGATATCAGGCAGCTGCTGGAAAGGGATTATAAGCCAGGGATATTTAAGGGCTTAATGGGTGGTGGTGAATCCTTTGGTAAAATATCTTTAAGTGTCAACCGGGCCAAGGATTCTTTAAAAATAAGGATGGAAAATATAGTGCTGCTTCAGCAATTCTGCACAAAAAAGGCATCGCAGACTGAAAATATCTGCAGGGTCCTGGAAAACTTTAAAAAAGCGCAGGATATATTAAGAAGCGCTGCTTATAAGAATTACAATAAGGTTATCGATGATATCAACAGCTATAATTCAAAAAGCAATGAATATTTAAGAAGAATAAATGATATTTCTTTCGAAAAGCAGAATCTCGAAAATGATATATACAAAGCAGATTTTAAAAAGGACCAGATAAAGGAGAGGGTTAAAAACCTGACAGAAGAAATTCTGGATACTTACAACATTTCTGTGGACTATATTTTTAAGAATTACAAACCGTCTGAAGACTATGAAAATTCTAGGAGAATCGTAAGGAAGCTTAAAAATGAGGTTAAAAGCTACGGCAGTGTAAACCCGAATGCGACAATTGAGTATAAAAGAGTTAAAGACAGGTACGATTTCCTCTATTCCCAGAAGGAAGACCTCGATGATAGCAGGAAAAAACTCCAAGATCTTATAAAAGAAATAAATGAACGCATAGAAGTGATTTTTATTTCAAAGTTTGACGATATAAATAAAAACTTTAAAAGTTTTTTTAAATCACTGTTTCCGCTTGGAAACGGCGAAATGCAGCTTGTTAAAGATCAGGTAAATAATGAGGATGATTATGGCATTGAGCTTAAAGTTGACATAGGAAATAACAAAATGATACCGCTTCTGCTTCTTTCGGGCGGAGAGAAAGCTCTTGTATCAATAGCATTTTTATTTTCAATTTTCGCAACAAACTCCTCGCCTTTTTATGTTTTTGATGAAATAGATGCTGCACTGGATGAGATGAACTTAAACAGGTACATCTGGCTCGTTAAAAAATTTGCGCAGGGCAAACAGGTAATAATTATCACTCATCAGAAAAAGACAATGGAGATAGCAGACACAATTTACGGCATCACAATGCAGTCAAACGGCATGTCAAAGATAGTTTCAGAGAAGGTAAAAAAACAGGATGCAGAGATTAATTAAAAACATAAGCCTTATATGGAACAGATTCAAGAAAAGCAATGAGGATTTCTGGCTGGAAATTGAGGAGCAGTTAATATTAAATGACATAGGGGTCAAGACTGCTGCCTTTATTATTGAGGAGGTAAAAAATCATTGCAGGAAGGAAAATATTAATGACCTTGAGCAAATAAAGTTGCTGTTGAAAAAATATATACTGGAAATACTAAACGATGGCGCTGCTGCTGGTTCTGCAAAAGCCTCAGCTTTACCGGATTATAACCTTTCAAATTCAATACCAAGCGTCTGGATGCTTGTGGGCGTAAACGGTGTCGGCAAAACCTCAACAGTCGCAAAACTTGCATCATTTTTTCAAAATGCAGGAAAAAACGTATTACTGGCTGCTGCAGATACATTCAGAGCCGCTGCATATGAGCAGCTGGACCATTTTGCCGAACAGCTAGACCTTCCTATCGTTCACCACCAGAGGGGCTCAGATCCTGGCGCAGTCGTATATGACAGTATTGAGAAGGCCGTTGCAAGAAAAATCGATATCGTCCTTATTGATACTGCCGGCAGGATGCACACGGCTTATAATCTAATGGAGGAACTAAAAAAGATAAAAAAAGTAATAAATAAAAAAATAGGGAGGGACCCGGATGAAATACTCATGGTTATAGATGCAACAACGGGCCAGAATGCAAAGCACCAGGCTGCCATTTTTAATGAAGCAGTCGGGTTAAGCGGTATTATACTTACAAAAACCGACGGTACTTCCAAGGGCGGAATAGTACTGACAGTGAAAAATGAATTAAAGATCCCCGTAAAATTTTTGACCTTTGGAGAGAAGATAGAAAATCTGGAAGTTTTTAATGCAGAAAAATTTACAGATTTACTTTTTTCCTGAATTCCACAATAATTAGCTGCTTATCTGGCTGATAGATTGGTTTATTACCCGGCTGACTGTTTCGCTAATTGATTGTTTGCTGTTTTAGATTATTATTTGGTCTATTGTCTGTTTATGTATTTGGTTTAATATTTTAGTTTTATTATTGCTGCGGCGTAAGGCGCGATTGTACTAAGGGTATTTTATTTTTAAAGCAATAGGGCCCAAACAAAGGATGGCTTACTTAAGATGTTTGATTTTTTAACCTCTAAATTTGAGGATCTTTTTTACAAGATAAGAAATAAGGGTAAATTAAGCCCCCAGGACCTTGATGGCGCCCTGCGTGAAATACGCCTTGCCCTGCTTGAGGCAGATGTAAATTTTAAAGTTGTAAAAGAATTTCTTGATAATGTCAAAGAAAAAGCGCTCGGCGAACAAATCCTTGAAAGCCTGAGCCCATCCCAGCAGGTTGTAAAAATTGTAAATGAAGAGATTATAAAGATGCTTGGGTCAGGCGGCGGGGAAATAGTTTTTGCTGGCAAACCTCCGACTGTTATTATGCTGGCAGGGCTTCAGGGAACAGGCAAGACTACTGCGACAATAAAACTTGCAAACTATATAAAAAATAAATATCAGCGCAATGTATCGGTCATTGCGGCAGATATTTACAGGCCTGCTGCAACAATACAGCTTGCAGACACAGCAAAGAAATATGGAGTGGAAGTTTTTATCCAGGAAAATACTGACCCTGTCTCAATTGCTGTAAATGGCGTAGATTTTCTAAAAAAATCCGGTAGTGATGTAATAATCATAGATACGGCAGGCAGGCTTCAGATCGATACTGAAATGATGGATGAAGTCAAAAATATCAGGAAAAAGGTAATGCCCCACCAGATTTATCTTGTTCTTGATGCCATGACAGGGCAGGAGGCTGTAAACATTGCGCAGCAGTTTAATGAGAGCCTTGCGTTTGACGGCATAATCATGACCAAGCTTGACAGCGATACGAGAGGCGGTGCGGCCCTGTCTGTCAATCATGTCACAAAAAAACAGATCAAATTTATTTCCACTGGTGAAAAGGTGGAAGACTTTGACATTTTTTATCCTGACAGGATCGCTTCAAGGATACTCGGGATGGGCGATGTGCTTACATTCATAGAAAAAGCTGAAAAAGTAATAGATGAAAAAAAAGCAAAGGAATTTGAACAAAAAATACTTAGTAATGATTTGAATTTTGTTGATTTTCTTGAACAGATGAAAAGTATCAGGAAAATAGGTTCACTTGACAAGATTTTTGCCATGCTTCCCATCCAGAATAAAAGCAAGATGCTGGCAAATGTAAATCTGGATGATGCCCAGATAAATAAAGTGGAAGCGATCATTAATTCAATGACAACCGAGGAAAAATTAAAACCTTTTTTAATTAATGGTAGCAGAAAAAAAAGAATAGCATCAGGGAGCGGAACTACTACTAATGATGTTAACAGGCTTTTAAAACAGTTTGCGATGGCGCAACAGACGCTTAAACAGTTTTCAGGGCGTGGACATAGGTCCGGACAGATGAAAGGGTTCCCTTTTTCTTTCTAATAGTTTTTTAATAAATAAAAAATTTTTTGCAAGTTTTTTATAAACATATATAATAAAGTTTGCAAATAAGTGGCAAAATGTGAATACAGAATAGATTTCAGGAGGTTATTGGATTGAGCGTAAAGATTAGGCTAACTAGAGTAGGTGCGAAAAAACGACCTTATTACAGAATTGTTGTAACAGACAGCAAATCACCGAGAGACGGCAGGTTCATTGAAAATATAGGAACCTATGACCCAAAAGCTGAACCCTCAAAGATTGAACTTGACAAAGAAAAAGCCCTGGACTGGATGAAAAAAGGTGCGCAGCCCACAAACACAGTTCAGAAGCTTTTCAATATCGTTAATTTGAATCAGTAGTCAATACAAGAGAGACGGAGGTATAACGTGAAAGAACTGCTGGAGTTTATGGTAAAAGAACTGGTAGACAGTCCCGATGAAGTGGAAATCACAGAAGAACAAGAGGGCGATAAGACCATAATTTTCATGCTTCGTGTGGCAGAAGCCGATCTTGGAAAAGTTATTGGTAAAAAGGGCAGAACTGCCAACGCTCTAAGGGTTGTAATGCGGGCTGCATCAGCCAAAAGAGGTTTTTCTTCCATTGTTAAAATTGTTGACTAAGTATTATTTTGCAAGGGTTATATATCTGATATTGTGTCAGACTGAAAGAGGCTTTGGCTTTTTAAATTTAAAAAATCAGAGATAGTATAAGCGGACATAATTATTATTATGTCAGGAAATGGGAAAGTAAACAGGATTATCGGGGTGATCGGGAAACCTCATGGCATCAAAGGTTATTCTTATGTCAGGTTGATTACCGATTATCCCGATACTATTTGTAAGGAAGATATTTTATATCTCGATGAATCCTGCACAAAAAAGCTAAAGATTGAAGACATAAAAAATGTCATATACAAGGGTCAGTCAAGGTTAATATTTAAGTTTTATGGAAATGAAGACAGCATAAGCGCAGAAAGCCTAAGGGACTGCAATCTTTACAGGGATTCTGACAGCCAGCCAGGACTTGAAAAAGATTCCCACTGGGTGGATGAACTGGTGGGCTGCAGTGTTTTTCTCCCAAGCGATACCGCTTCATACAATGAAAGTAAAAATACTGCCGCAGCAGACAATAAAAATAATAACAGCATCGCAGCTGATAATAAAAGAAAAAGCAGCAATATCGGCAGCTGTATAGGCATTGTTAAGGAAGTTAAAAGCTGTGCCTATAATGATAACCTGATAATTAACGCACCGGACGGAAAAACAATAATTATACCGATGTATGAAGAATATATTGAAAGTATTGACGTAAGAACCAAAAAAATATTTTTAAAAAGCCTTCCGGAGTATATTTAAGTAAAAATCATGTAATTAAAACAGGTAAACAAGAAAGCATGTTAAAAATAGATGTAGTAACAATATTTCCGCAGCTTTTTGATAATATTCTTGAGTATGGAGTTTTAAAGGAGAGCAGGGCCCAGAAGCTTTGTGAATTTAATGCATACGACCTCAGGGATTTTACCAAAGACAAACATAAAAAAGTCGATGACAGGCCGTTTGGTGGCGGACCCGGAATGGTGATGGTTGCCCAGCCATTAGATGATGCAGTCAGTTTTATTAANNCCTCAGGGGTTAAAGCTTGACCAGAAAATGCTGCGTTATTTTGTTTCACTTGAAAATATAATCCTTATTTGCGGCAGATATGAAGGTGTCGATGAAAGAGCAATAGAACTTCTTGTGGATATGGAAGTTTCCATAGGGGATTATGTGCTGACGGGCGGTGAAATACCTGCAATGGTGATAATAGACGGAGTCATAAGGCTTATAGAAGGGATAGTGGGTAAAGGGCAGTCTCTTGTAAATGAATCCTTTGAACAGGATCTTCTTGACTTTCCTCAATATACAAGGCCTGAAGTATATAAAAGTCTTGTCGTCCCGGAAGTGCTTTTAAGCGGCGATCACGGCAGGATAGAGAAGTGGCGAAAGGAAAAGTCACTTGAAAATACAAAGGTCAAAAGGCCCGACCTTTTAAACAAAAACAATAAAAACAATTGATTGACAAAAACAATTAAATTCTTTATATTTTCTTAGTTTGTCTTTTGTATATGAATTGAATATAAATTAATAGTCCGGAGTAAAGAAATGAACATATTGGATAAAGTAGAAAGCAAATACTTAAAAACTGATAATCCTGAGTTTAAAGCTGGAGACAAGGTTAAAGTAAACCTTAAAATAAAGGAAGAAACCAAAGAAAGAATACAAAGTTTTGAAGGTATTGTAATAAAAATGCAGGGTGGCGGGATAAATAAGACTTTTACAGTCAGGAAAATATCTTTTAATGTTGGTGTTGAGAGGACCTTTCTTCTTCACTCGCCAATGATTGCGTCTATAACGAAAATAAATTCCGGCATAGTAAGAAGGGCAAAGCTTTACTATATCAGGAAAAAAATAGGCAAAAAATCAAAAATTGAGTTTGAAAAATAAAAAAAACATTTTCAAAGAACTGCTTGGATATATTATTGTTGCAGCAATTGCAGCAGTTATTTCTATAACTTTAAGGATTTTTGTAATAGAGCCTTTTATTGTACCCACTCCGTCAATGTCTCCGACGCTTCTGGTCGGCGACAAGGTGATAGTAAACAAGCTTGAATATAAATTTACGTCTGTAAAAAGAGGGGACATAGTTGCAATATACTCTCCTCTTGAAAAAAAGAATCTGGTTAAAAGAGTGATAGGCCTCTCCGGTGAAACAATCAGCTTTTCTGAAGATGATTTTGTTTACATAGATGGAAAAAAGCTCGCAGAACCATATCTGCCTGAGTCTGATATCCCCGCTTATGATGTAAAAACTTATAAGTTAGGAAGCAATGAGTTTTTTGTAATGGGGGACAATAGGAATAACAGCGCCGACAGCAGGGTTTTTGGGCCGATTTCAATTGATAAGATCTTCGGGAAAGTCATCTTTATTTATGGGCCATTTTCAAGGGCCAGTAAACCCACCTAAAATAGATATTCTTGCTACCGAATGAAATTCAGGGAAATAAAAAGGCTTATAAATTTATGTGCCTATGAAGATGAGCTTTATCTTTGTGGCTATAATGCT
>PMCC01000048.1:46415-77804 GCA_003155275.1 Actinomycetota bacterium
AAGTTAACTGCTAAAACAAGAAACAGCCTGTTTAGAATAATTGTAAGAAGTTGTAAGAGCTGGTCAGTGGCCAGGGTGTCTTCCAGCGTCATTGACAGGATTTCATTGGGCAAGTCAAACTTTTTGGTTATGAAAAAGACCATACTATNNATAATTAATGGCGACGAGCTCAGCGCCAGTATTGCCGCCGCTTCAGTGATTGCAAAAGTTATAAGGGACAGGCTGATGCTTAAATATTCACGCCTATACCCCGAATATGATTTCGCAGCAAACAAGGGCTACGGAACCAGAAAACACATGATTGCCCTGCAAAAATATGGGCCTTGCAGAATACACAGGCTAACTTTCAGGGGAGTGCTTGATTGATTGCAAAAAAAGTGCTTGGAAATATCGGGGAAATAAAATCCTGTGAATACCTGGAGTCGGCAGGGTATATGATTGTTGAAAAGAATTTCAGGTGTGCCTTTGGTGAGATTGACATTATAGCAAAAAGGGAAGACATCATCTGTTTTGTTGAGGTCAAAACCAGGGCCGGTTCAAGTTATGGCGAACCGCAGGAGTCAGTAAATCCACTAAAAACTGCCAGGATAAGAAATACCGCTAGCTACTATCTGGGGCTAAAGAATCTAAACAGTTTTGAGGTAAGTTTTGATGTAATATCCATAAAAGTATCAGGCAAAAAACTTCAGATGGAGCATTTTAAAAACTGCTTTTAAATCAATTAATTTTATATATATATTTGCATAAATATGTAATTATATATATACTATTTGTATGTTTTTTAAACTTGATAGTTTTGCCCTTGCAGGAATTGAAGCCATAAATATCTCAGTGGAAGTACATATGTCGAATGGGCTTCCATCATTTACAATAGTGGGATTGCCAGATAAAGCTGTTAATGAATCAAGACTGCGGGTAAGGGCTGCAATATTAAACAGCGGCTATATTTTTCCGATGAAGAGGATAATTATTAATCTTGCACCGGCAGATATAAAAAAAGAGGGAGTTCTATATGACCTTCCAATAGCAATTGCTCTTCTTATTGTAAGCCAGCAGGTAAACAATCTGGACACAGGGATAATAGCACAGTCAGGATTTATCGGTGAACTTTCTCTTGATGGAAAAATAAATCCCGTCAGAGGTATTATCAGTATGGCGCAAAAGTCTGCTGAACTTAAGAAAAAATATTTTTTTATTCCTGAAGATAATTTTGATCAGGCAGCAGTTATAAGTAATATAGGAATATTAAGATGCAGAGACCTTACCTATGTCATAAGNNAGGATCAGAATTATATAAAGAGACTAAAAACAATAGTAAAGACTGGCACAACAGCAGTTTTAGTCAAGGTAGCAAACCTGATGAAGAGAGCGGCATCCTGGATGAAGCGAGTGGCAATTCAAATAGTGACTCCGATTATGATTTCAGCGATATTAAGGGACAATTGAAAGCAAGGCGTGCCATGGAAATTGCAGCGGCAGGTATGCACAATGTGATGCTTATCGGCCCGCCCGGGTCTGGAAAAACAATGCTGGCAAAAAGGATTTTATCAATAATGCCTGACTTGAGTATGGATGAGAGCATAGAAGTAACAAAGATTTACAGCCTGTATAAAAAATACAGCAATGGGCTTATTATAAAACGGCCGTTTATTAATCCTCATAATACAATTACCCAAGCCAGTCTTATAGGCGGCGGAATAACACCAAGACCAGGAGAGATAAGCCTTGCGCACAGGGGAATATTATTCCTTGATGAATTTTCGCAATATCCCCAGTCTCATGTTGAGTCTTTAAGGCTTCCTTTGGAAAACAAAGAAGTTGTAATTTCAAGAAACAATCTATTTTACAGGTTTCCATGCAGTTTCATGTTTATAGTCGCTATGAATCCCTGCAGTTGTGGCTATAGAGGTGATGAAAGGAAAAGATGCAGATGTACTGATAGCGAGATACGAAAATACTGGAAAGGTATTTCAGGTCCTACAATAGACAGGATAGATATGAGAATTAATGTGCCAAGGCTGCAAGATGATGAGTTTTCTCAAATTGATATTAAAACTGAATCTTCCCGGAAGATAAAAAATCGCGTAATTGCATGCCATGAAATCCAGAAAGACAGGTTTAAAGCCGCTGCATATGGCGCAGAAAGCACCGTAAAATACAATTCTGAGGCGGGTATAAAACTTATCAGCAACTGGATGCTTGAAAACAGTGAAGTGGCAAAACTTATTCCAAAAATGGTGTCAAAATATAATCTTTCCGCCAGGGCAATATCCAGCCTTATAAAGGTATCAAGAACTATCTCCGATCTGGAAAACAATAAAAATATAAGCACATCAAGTTTTTTTGAAGCATTAAATTACAGAGTTAATTTTGATTATGAATAATGATAGTAAAAAAATCCTGCAAATACTTTGTGAAAAAGGCGTAAAGCCTTCGTATTTTATAGCCTGCTATAGGAGAAATTGCCTGGATATGAAAAAAACTCTGGAATGTTTCAGCACAGTGTCTGCTAATGAACAGAAAAGTATATTTAACATGCTGCAACCCGAAGCTTCCAAAGAACCAGACAATGCCTTAAATAACTTATTAAGGATGCTAAAATTCAGCAATTCAGATGCAGTCAATATTTCTGAAGAATATTATCCCAAATTCCTTAAGGAAATTTATTTTCCGCCACCAGTTCTTTTTTATAAAGGAAATAAGATCCTGGAAAATAATCTGTGCATTGCCATAGTAGGTACAAGGAAATCAACAGTTTATGGCAGGGATGCAGCCAGGTATTTTGCAACACAATTGGCCAGGGCGGGCATTACAATTGTCAGCGGGCTTGCTGCAGGCATTGATTACCATGCCCACAAGGCATCAATANNCCGGCTGAAAATAGAGAAATTTATAATGAACTTGCTGTCCGCGGCAGTATCGTTACTGAGTTTTTCCCAGGGACTCCACCGCTGAAAAATAATTTTCCCGCAAGAAACAGGATTATCAGCGGTTTATGCGCGGGAGTCTTGCTAATAGAAGCGCCGGAAAAAAGTGGTGCGCTTATTACATGTGATTTTGCCGTTAACCAGGACAGGGAGGTATTTGCCATACCCGGAAGTATTTTCAGCCCTGATATTAAAGGAAACCACAACCTGATAAAAAGCGGGGCAAAACTTGTGCAGCACCCTGATGATATCCTTGAAGAGATTTGGAGTTTTTACAAAATTTTACATGAAACTGCCAATATAAAAACACCTGAGGCAGTAATTCCAGAAATAAAAAATTACCGGCAATTATCGTCTGTGCAGCAAGCATCGCAGGAAAAACCTGGATTATCAAAAAAATCTTTAAATCCTTTAAACATTTTACATAACACTGATGGACAACAAAAAGTTGTCTATGATTTCATAGGCTGCAAGCCTGTAAGCCTTGAAGAAATAGTTACGGGCACCGGGCTTAAAATTGCCGAGGTCTTAAAGATTATTTCCATCCTTGAATTTAATAATCTTATTTGTGAAAAAAATCTAAATCAATTTGTAAGAATATGTTAAAATCTTAATTGGATACAGTATTCTATACGACAGTTATAGTTGTGATAGCAGTCGTAGTTGCACTGTCACTATTGCAATAATTGCGGAAGTTTTTTAAAGGAAGGATTTATGATATTTAAAAGAAAAAAAGTTGAAAGGCCCAAAAACCGTTTGGGGCTTGCATTACTTAAGTATGACGGTATATGGAATTCAGAGTTACATAAGATAATGCAAAGCATAAAGCAGAAAAAAGCAATAAACAGTGTAAGGGCCGGTATTGTTTTTGATGATGTTTTTTATAAGCTTGATGCAATTTCAGATGATATTTCAAGGGAAAACTTTAAAACAGACTATCGCTCAGATAAGACAAGAGACTCTATTCTTGAGCTTATAGGGGATTTAAAAGCATTACTTCAACATTTAATCTCCAATTCTTTTGATTTTACAAGTCCTCTTCTTGCCGCAACAGATGCAAATATTTCCCGGCTGATTGCAGACAGACAATCCTTAAAGAGCAAGATGAAGGATATTGAAAGCGATTATCAGTAAAGATTAATTTGTAGTATCTATTTAAAAATGAAACCGGTATTTGCATACAGCATTATTCTTTGCCGGGTTAGTATGATTTTAATATTTTATAAGGATTTCGACTGTTTTTAAGAATTTGTATTTAATAACTGTTTTATTCATGCCTTAGGGATAATTTATGAATATTAGAGAAAGCCTTGAGCTCTACTGCAGGCATTTAAAATATGAAAAGAACCTGGCGGTAAATTCGATACATGCATATCAGAGAGACCTTGCGCAGTTAACAGATTTCCTGTCTAAAAAACAAATAGAAGATACAAGCTTTATAAATCTTGATATGTTCAGGGAGTTTTTAAAATCTATAGACATATACAAATATTCCAACCGGACACTCATAAGGAAGTATTCTTCATATAACAATTTCTTTAAGTTTTGTGAATTAAACGGGTATATACAAAAACAGATAAGCCAATTTATTCTGCCGCCAAAAAAACAATCAAGGCTGTACTCTTTTCTTACAGAATCCCAGGCAAAAGCATTAATAGAAAAAATGGATTCAAGCGGGATAACCGGTATAAGAAACAGGGCATTACTTGAGTTTATATATTCAACAGGCGCAAGAGTAAGCGAAGTCGCAGGTTTAAAGTTAAAAGACCTTGATATGGAAAACAATTCAGCTGAAGTGTTTGGCAAGGGAAGAAAATACAGGACGGTATATTTAAACAGGAATGCAAAAGAGTGGCTGGAAAAGTACCTTGATATCAGGGGCCAGTTTGGTTACTCAAAAAAAAATATGAGTTATCAGCAACCAGTTGATGATTTATGGCCGAAAACTGATTTGCAGCCGGCAACCAATAATGAAACGAAAAATGATTTGCAGGTAAAAGTTGATTTGCATCAGGACGGTGGAGGATACCTTTTTTTAAACAGGTTTGGAAAAAAACTTAATGTAAGAAGCTTTGGAAATATTCTTGCCAAAAGCTTAAGCCAAGCCAATATCACCCATAAAGTCAGCCCACACGGTTTAAGGCACAGTTTTGCCACGCATCTTCTTGAAGAGGGAGCAGGGATAAGGGAAATCCAGGAACTTCTTGGCCACGAAAACATTGCAACCACACAGATTTATACGCATCTTAATATAAAAAAACTTAAAGAAGATTTTAATAAATTCCATCCAAGAGCTACAGCAAAGAATGAGGATGGCAGTGACTAGAAAAAAAGAGAAAGGCAGTGATTAGAAAACAAAAAATTGTCATTTAGAATTGTTTCCTGGAGAATCGAAAAATCTATTTTTAATTGTTTGCTCAAAAAACAGGATTATGTTAAAATACTACGTTGAAAATTCACACATCGCTTACAGCAATATGGTGACTGCACAACAGTTAAAAGCGGTGGAGGAAAAACCATAAAAAACGAAAGGAAGACTAATGGAAAACATTGTCACAATGAAACAGCTCCTCGAAGTGGGAGTTCATTTCGGACACCAGACCAGAAAATGGAATCCCAAAATGAAAAGGTATATATTTGCCGAGAAAAATGGCATTTATATCATCGATCTCCAGCAGACACTGCAGCTTTTAATTGAAGCTTATGAGCATGTAAGAAGGGTATCGGCTCGCGGTGGAAATATCCTGTTTGTTGGCACCAAAAAACAGACACAGGACATAATTGAAAATTATGCAAAAGAATGCAGTATGCCGTACATCAGAAACAGATGGCTTGGGGGTATACTTACTAATTTCAAAACGATTTATGCAAGGACAAAAAGAATCTCTGAAATAGAGAATATGGAAAAGAATGGTGTTTTTGAGTTAATACCTAAAAAAGAAGTTCTCCAGATAAAGAAAGAATATGAAAAACTGCTTTACAATATCGGCGGTATAAGAGATATGACCAAACTTCCTGACCTGTTATTTGTAATAGATCCGCATAAAGAAATTATTGCAGTTGCCGAAGCTAAAAAGCTGGGAATACCTGTAGTGGGTATTGTAGACACAAACTGTGATCCCGATAATGTTGATTTCGTGATTCCGGGAAATGATGATGCAATAAGATCCTGCAGCCTTATTACAAGTGTAATTGCAATGGCCGTAAAAAAGGGGAGGGAAGACAATAACACCGTCACAGAAAAACCTGGGCCTGCTGCGGCTTCAGCCGTTGTTGAAGAAAAAACTTCTGAAGCAATAACGGAAACAGAGGATGTTGATACTGAAGATACAGAAGATTTGGATAGTACAGATGATATGGATATTGAAGATGAGGATTCTTTGGAAAAGATGTAGAGTTTGGAAAAAATAAATACTTAAATTTTTAAAAATTTAAACCGTAGGGGGTTTTAATGGAAGTAAATGCAGAAATGGTTAAAAAGCTAAGAGAAAAAAGCGGCGTCGGGATGATGGACTGTAAAAAAGCGCTTGTAGAATGTCAGGGTGACTTCATCAAGGCAAGCGAATACTTAAGGGAAAAAGGGCTTGACAAAGCAGCAAAGAAAGCTACAAGGCCCACAAGGGAAGGTATTATTGATACTTATATACACCTTGGCTCAAAAATAGGCGTCATGCTTGAACTGAATTGCGAAACTGATTTTGTAGCAAAAAATGAAGTTTTTAAAACTCTTTCCCACAATATTGCGCTTCACATTGCTGCGGCTGCTCCGACTTATGTTTCAAGCGATGAAATTCCAGCCGATATTATTGAGAAAGAAAAAGAGATTTACAGAAAACAAGCTCTAAACGATGGTAAACCTGCAAATATTATTGATAAAATTGCAGAAGGTAAAATAGCAAAATACTTCCAGGAGACATGTCTCCTAGAACAGCTATATGTAAAAAATACTGATATGACAATAAACGGCCTATTAAAAGAAAACATAATTGTAATCGGCGAAAATATAATTGTTAAAAGGTTTGTCAGGTGGATTTTAGGTGAAACCAGCAAGGAAGAAGAATAAGATCTTTAGGCGGAATGGAGTTTTAAGACAAACAAAGTCTCAAGAAAGAAAAAATATTTGCGGGAGAATAAGGTCTTAAGAAAAATCAGAATACTTAAGTAAGCGCAGTGTTTAAAGGAAAAATAATAAATAACATATAAAGGGATAATCGGTTATGGAGAGTCCAAAATATGGCAGGGTAATGCTTAAAATAAGCGGTGAAGCGCTTATCGGCAAAGCAGATTATGGCATTGATACGAAAGTAATGGACAACATAGCAAACCAGATAGGGGAAGTAGTCCTCATGGGTGTGGAAATTGCTGTGGTCGTAGGCGGTGGAAATTTCTGGAGAGGGGTTGCTGCAAGCGCAAACGGTATGGACAGGACAACAGCTGATTACATAGGGATGCTTGCTACAGTAATGAATGCTATAGGCCTCCAGGATGCCCTTGAAAAAAAGAATATTTCAACAAGGGTGCAGTCATCCATTACTATGCAGGAAATTGCTGAGCCTTTTATACGACGGCGGGCGCTGAGGCACCTTGAAAAGAAAAGAGTTGTAATCTTTGCCGGCGGTACAGGAAATCCGTATTTTTCCACTGATACTGCTGCAGCTTTAAGGGCGCTTGAAATTAATGCTGAAATATTGTTTAAAGCAACCAAGGTTGACGGTGTTTACAACAAGGACCCTAAAAAGTATCCTGATGCAAAAAAATACGAAGAATTGACCTATTTGGAAGTCCTGGAGAAGAATTTAAGGATCCTTGATTCTACGGCAACTTCACTATGTATGGAAAATGACCTTCCGGTTGTTGTTTTTGACATTACCAAATCCGGAAATATTAAAGATGTTATTTCAGGCAAAAAAATAGGCACCATAGTTAGAAGGGGTGGTTAAAATTAAAGATCAGCTAGTAGCAGATTGTGAAAAGAAAATGAAGCAGACAATTGAAAACTCACAGCATGAATTTAATACCATAAGGACAGGCAGAGCCTCTGCAGCGCTTCTTGACAGGATCTCCATTGATTATTATGGTTCAAAAACACAGCTTAAGCATGTTGCAAACATCAGTATTCCAGAGGCAAGGACTATAGTTATTTCACCGTACGAACCGAAACTTATTAAGGAAATAGAAAAACAGATCCTTGCATCGGACCTGGGTTTAAATCCTGGTAATGACGGCAAAGTAATAAGGCTTGTTATTCCAGCCCTTAATGAAGAGCGTAGGCATGAAATGGTAAAACTTGTTAAAAAAATTGCAGAAGATGGAAAAATCGGGATAAGAAACATTAGGCGCGAAGTAAACGATGAATTAAAAAAGCTTGAGAATAAAAAAGAAATAACAGAAGATGATGTTGAGGAATATCACAAGAAAACCCAGGATTTAACTGATAAATTTATAGAAAAAATAAATGAAGCAGTGCTATCAAAAGAAAAGGAAATAATGGAAGTGTAGGGATAACATTTTGAGATGTTTTGTTTATAGATTTCCCTTTTCTGGTTCTCTTTCACTTAAGTCGCTTAAAAAAGGAAATATCCCGCAGCATGTTGCAATAATCATGGACGGCAATGGGCGGTGGGCCACAAGAAGAAAACTGCCAAGGAGTATTGGCCATCAGAGAGGCGCCGAGGTTTTAAGGGAGACAGTCGTCACATGTAAAGATCTGGGTGTTAAATATCTTACCGCATATTCATTCTCAAGTGAAAACTGGCAGCGACCGGCTGAAGAAGTAAAAGACCTGATGAAACTTTTTATCGAGGTACTGCAGAGAGAGCTTGATGGAATGATTGAAAATGATGTCAAGCTAAATCTTATCGGGCAGCGTGAGATTATTCCGGAAAAGATTTTAAGAGTCTTTGAAAATGCTGAAGAAAAAACAAAATTCAACAAATCACTTGTTTTTAGTATAGCCTTTAGTTATGGTTCAAAACAGGAAATATTTGATGCAGTAAAAAAAATATGCATTGATTATGACAGATCGGAAATTGATATTGAAACAGCGAAACCGGAGATGCTTTCAGGATATCTTTACACTGCCGGTCTACCTGACCCGGATCTTCTGATAAGGACCGGTGGAGAGAGCAGAATAAGTAACTTTTTATTATGGCAGATTGCTTATACAGAACTATATTTTACAGATATTATGTGGCCGGATTTTAACAGGAAGAATTTTTTTAAAGCAATAAGCAGCTTCCAGAAGCGAAACAGAAGATTCGGAAGGTTATAGTTTGGAAAATTCAAACTACAAGTAAATAATTTAGCACTCTCAAACAATAAATAAATAATTTGGTATACAGAAACAAAAAATAAATAATTTGGCATATACAAACACAAGCAAACAATAGATAAAGGTTTTATAAATTTAATGGTAGTCGTCCAATACTTAATAGCAATTTTAGGTTTTTCAGTAATTGTACTGGTGCATGAATTCGGGCATTTTATAATTGCTAAATTAAGCGGAATACATGTACAGGAGTTTTTTCTGGGATTTGGACCTAAAATACTTAAATATACTTCAAAAAAAAGCGGTACGATGTACGGCATCAGCGCAATTCCCCTTGGCGGCTATAATAAAATACTTGGACAGGACAGAAGTGAAGTAATACCTGAAAATATGATTGAAAAAGCTTTTTATAACAAACCATTTTACAAGAAATTCCTGGTTATAAGCGGCGGCGGAATATTCAATGTGATATTTGCAGTAATTTTAATAATCATTTATTTTTCAATCGGTGTTTTTATCCCTTCGAATATAATCGATTATACACAACCGGGTTCACCTGCAGAAACATATGGTTTCCAAAAAGGTGATAAAGTTATTGCTTTAAATAATCTGGAAATCAAATCCTGGGATGATTTTTCACTTATAGTAAAAGACTATCCTGGCAAACAGGTGACTTTTAAGATCCTCAGGGATAAAAAGGAATTGAGCATTGATGTAAAGCTTTCAACTGTTGATGGAAAAGGCTATCTTGGCGTGGGGCCGCTTATGGTAAAGCAGAAGATGGGGGGAGGCCAAGTCTTAATTGAAAGCTTTAAAATGGTGGGCAACCTGAGTGTCACATATGTAAAGTTAATCGGGATGCTTTTTTCAGGTAAAATCCCGTTTTCAGAGGCCCGGCCGGTTTCACCTATAGGTGTTATAAGTATTTTTCAGCAATCGGCGGCAATGGGTGCGCAGAACTTCATATTATTTGTGGCCCTAGTCTCAATATTGCTTGCTTTTGGAAATTTCCTGCCAATATTGCCTGTTGACGGCGGCCATATCCTTATAATAATAATAGAAGCAATAAGACGAAAACCCGTATCCAAAAAAGCTATTGAAATATACAGCACCATGGGAATTGTGCTTGTGGTTTCATTGCTTTTAATCGGAGTGGTGTTTGACATCATCAGCCCCTTCAAGCTTCCAAGTATGTAACTTTTTTGGATATGCAATGTTTATGGATATACGCAATTTTTTTAAATCAACTTAGTATTTTTTATATTTTGTATTCATGTTTTAATATTGTTATTGTTTGCAATAATAATGTAGCCAAAGGTTAGTTGTTAAAATTTGTAAAAATTCAGGCCAAAGTCGATTATTAAAAGTTGTTTGTCTTTTTATACACGAAATACTAGTGGTTGCCAGCGGATAATCGAAATCCTTATATATGGCTTGTTGTGTTTAAGCTAAAATTTCTGCAATTTGGTTTCTTGTGTAATGATTTATGGGAATGAGGCTGGAAGATGCTTGATAAAAGAAAAATGACAAGAACAATAAATATCGGTGCCGCCAAAATCGGCGGCGATAACCCTGTGCTTGTCCAGTCTATGCTTAAAAGCAGGCTTGAAGACTCTTGTGCATTATTAAATGAAATTAGCCAGCTTGAGTCCTGTGGATGTGAAATAATAAGGATCGCAATCGTAGATGAAGGCTCACTAAGAATACTGAAAAATCTGATAAAACAAAAAGCATTTAGCGTCCCCATTGTGGCAGACATACAATTTGATTACAGGTTTGCTCTTGAAGCTCTTAGATCCGGAGCAGATTGTGTAAGGATAAATCCCGGTAATATGCCTAACAAACAGGGCCTTGAAGCAGTTGCAATTGAAGCTAAAAGCAGAAATGCCGCAGTAAGGATAGGGATAAATTCAGGCTCATTGGAAAAAAAAATACTAAAGGATTTTCCGGGAGATTTTTCGGGCGCAATTGTGGAAAGTGCTCTTGAAACTGTGAGATTATTTGAAAATCTTCAATTTTATAATTTTAAAATTTCTGCCAAAGCATCTTCTGTAACTGATACGATATCCTCATACAGGCAGCTTTCAGAAAAAATAAATTATCCACTCCATGTCGGAATAACTGAAGCAGGGCCCGCTTTTACGGGAGCGATAAAATCTGCTGTAGGGATTGGTATTTTACTGTCTGAAGGAATAGGCGATACCATAAGGGTGTCCCTTACTGATGATTCGTCACTTGAAGTAAAAGCAGCTTACACTATATTGTCAAGCCTTGGACTGCGCAGCCGTGGAATTGATATTGTCTCCTGCCCGTCATGCAGCAGGACAGAAGTTGATTTAAAAAATCTTGTTTCAGATGTTGAAAAAATAATATTCGGGTTAAAGGCAAAATTAAAGGTTGCAGTCATGGGCTGTATTGTAAACGGCCCGGGTGAGGCAAGAGACGCTGACCTGGGTATTGCATTTGGCAGGCAAAAGGCTGCCATTTTCGTAAAAGGTGCAGTTATAAAAAGAGTTGATCTGCCTGAAGTCCTGGAAGAATTCAAAAAAGAACTGGATAAATTAATATAAAAAATATAGCAATAAAAGGATTTCCCGAGTTATAAATTTAAGACGATTTTAACCAAAAATTTGTTAAAAGGAGAGACAAGTGGTCAGGTTTTCCGAATATTATTTAACAACGACAAAAGAAGAGACTGCAAATTCAGATATTCCGAGCTATTCCTTGTCGCTACGTGCAGGTATGATAAAAAAAATAGCTTCAGGAGTTTATGCATTCCTGCCCCTCGGATACAGGATTTTAAAAAAAATTGAAAAGATAGTCAGGGAAGAAATGGACAAGACCGGGGCAATTGAAATGCTTATGCCGGCATTACAGCCGGGAGATCTATGGCTGCAGTCAGAAAGGTGGCAGAAGTATGGTCCCGAACTTTTTCGACTGAAAGACCGCAACGACAGGGACTTTTGCCTTGGCCCCACGCATGAAGAACTAATCACGTACCTTGCAAGCCTTGATATAAAGTCCTACAAGGATCTGCCGGTAAATCTCTACCAGATTCAGGTCAAATTCAGGGATGAGATTAGGCCCAGGTACGGTATCCTAAGAGCCAGGGAATTTATAATGAAAGATGCTTATAGTTTTTCTGCTGATGAGACCGATTTGGACATAATATATAAAAAAATGTATGGCTGCTATTCAAGCATACTTGAGAGGCTTAAACTTAAATATTATGCAGTTGAGGCCGACACAGGACTTATAGGCGGTAAATACTCCCATGAATTTATAATCCTTGCAAAAAACGGTGAAGACGAGATAGTCTATTGTCCTATATGCGGATATGCGGCAAATTATGAGATGGCAAAATTTAAAAGTAAAAAGCAAAATATCGATGAACCGATTGGGGAAGTCCTGCAGGTACATACACCCGCAGTCACCAATATCAAATCACTTGCAGATTTTTTAAAGCTGCCTGCCGATAAAATAATAAAAACAATGCTTTTAAATGACAAAGGCGGCAATCATTATGCGGTTCTGCTTTCAGGGGACCGGGAACTTAACATCCCGAAAGTGGAAAAAATCGCAGGCTGCAGTCTTGAGCTTGTTGAAAACAATGCTACTGGCGCTGAGATGAACATCGGGTTTTTGGGTCCGGCAGGTTTGGATAGCAAGATAAAAATATTTGCGGATAATATTATAAAAGGCAGATGCAATATGGCTGCAGGCGCAAATAAAAAGGATTACCATATTGTAAATTTAAACTATCCAAGAGATTTTGAAGTTGATGTCTGGGGCGACTTCTCCTTTGCATATGAAGGGGATTTATGCGTAAATTGCGGCAGCCCGGTTAATTTTGAAAAAGGAATTGAAATAGGCCACATATTCAAGCTTGGCACCAAATATAGCAAGAAAATGGGCGCCTTATTTTTAGACAGTGAAGGCAGGTTAAATCCCATGATTATGGGATGCTACGGTATTGGCGTCAGCAGGATATTGGCTGCAGTTATTGAACAGTTGCATGACGCTAAAGGCATACTTTGGCCGGTTTGTATTGCTCCTTTCCTGGTTAATCTTGTGGCAATTAACATGGAGGACCCGGATATCACTTCAAATGCTGAAAAAATATATGAGATACTGATGAGGGAGGGCTTTGAAGTAATTTTTGATGACAGGAATGTCAGGGCGGGAGTAAAGTTCAAGGACTCTGATCTTATTGGAATACCCATTAAATTGATTATTGGCAAAAACTATGCTGAAAACGAAGAGATTGAGATAGAATTAAGAAAAGACGGCACTAAAATGAAAATGGGTGTCAGTCAAACCATAGATTTTATAAAAAGCTATTCCCAAAAAAATTTTTTTTAAAAATAATCCTTAAAAATCTTAAAAAACCTTAAAAAATGCCTGAAAATCAGCCGGAAAAAATTATAGGTGTCTTAAATAAAATTGTCTATAGAAGCCCTGACAATAATTATTTTATCGGTAAGATGCTGTCAGAAGAGGACAACCGGACCATTACCATAGTTGGCCATGCCCTGGAAGTTCAACCGGGGGAGGCTCTGACTGTTTATGGAAAATGGGTTACAAACAGTAAATACGGAAAACAGTTTGAAATTGAAAGTATTGAAGTTTTGGCGCCTGCGACAGAAGCAGGAATTGAAAAATATCTTGGTTCAGGACTCATTAAGGGTATCGGCCCGGTTATGGCAAAAAGGGTTGTCGTAAAATTTAAGCTTGAAACTTTAAAAATCCTTGACACTGACATTGAAAGGCTCAGTGAAATAGACGGCTTTGCTGAAAAAAGAATAGAGCTTGTTAAAAACGAATGGAAAAAGCAAAAATATGTCAGGGAAATAATGATTTTCATGCAGAATTATGGCATCAGCAATAATTACGCCATTAAAATTTATAATATATATAAAAATGATTCCGTAAATGTGCTTAAATCAAACCCTTACAGGTTGATAGAGGATATTTCAGGGATAGGTTTTAAAACTGCTGACAGAATAGCTGAAAACCTGGGAATCGAAAAAGATTCCGAATTCAGGATTAAATCCGGTATTATTTTTCTTTTAAACCAGCTTACAGGTGCAGGCAACTGTTATTACCCGTTTGAAGAATTTATAAAAGAAGCTATGGACTTGCTGCAATGCGGCGAAACAATACTGCTTGAGTCAGCAAGGTTGCTCTCAGATGAAGGGCGTATCGTCATGGAAAATACCACTTCTGAAGAAAAGATTTTTCTTAAAAGTATTTACGAAGATGAAGTTTATGCTGCAGAAAAACTAATCGAAATAAGGGATTTTAAGTATAATCCAGAAGACGGTGGGTCGTTGAAAAAGAATGGAAACCTTTTTGCGCCCAGCCCTTTTTCTGGCATGGATAAAAAAATTGAAGAGATATCACTGGCTGCAGGTATAGAGCTTGATGAGATACAGAAGGAGGCAGTAAAAAAAGCTGTCAGCGAAAAAATCCTTATTATAACCGGAAGCCCCGGCACCGGTAAAAGCACGATCTTAAATGTTGCCATTACCTATTTTGAGCATCTTGGCAAAACAGTCACTGTCGGAGCGCCTACAGGAAGAGCATCCAAAAGGCTTACAGAGGCCACAGGAAGGGATGCAAAGACAATACACAGGTTATTGAAATACCAGCCAAAGTTAAACAGGTTTTTAAAAGATGAAAACAATCCTATTGATACAGACGTCCTGATAATAGATGAAGCTTCAATGATAGATATAAGATTGTTTAAGTCCCTGCTCAAAGCCGTAAAAAAATCAACGAGCCTGGTACTTGTCGGTGATATCGACCAGCTCCCGGCAGTAGGCCCGGGCAACATACTGTCTGACATGATATCTTCAAAGTCTTTTCCGGTCGTAAGGCTTGAACATATCTACAGGCAGGATGGCAAGAGCCGGATAATATATAATGCACACCTTATAAGGGATGGCCTTTATCCTGTACTTTCAGAATCTGGATACAAAGACTTTTTTTTCATTAATAAGACTGAGCCCGAACAGGTAATCGAAGCTATAGAGGAGCTGCTTTTGGAAAGAATCCCCAAAACATTCGGATATGATCCTTTTTTTGATATACAGGTGATAGTGCCTACAAATAAAGGTTCAGTCGGAGTTGAAAGCCTGAACTTAAGGATCCAGAAAAAGCTTAATAAAAACAGTCTGTGCATTCAGCGGGGATTATACGAGTTCAGGCTGGGCGACCGGGTTATTCAGCTTAAAAATAATTATGAAAAGGAAGTTTTTAACGGAGATATAGGTTTTGTTAAAGAAGTTGATTTGGAAATGAAAGTATTAACTGTTGAGTTTGATAAAAAGCCTGTAGAATATGATTTTTATGACCTTGACCAGATAAGCCTGTCTTATGCAATAACCATTCATAAATCCCAGGGTTCAGAGTTTAAATGTGTGATTATTCCCATTCTTACATCACACTATATACTGCTGCAAAGAAATCTTTTGTACACTGCTTTAACAAGAGCCAAAGAGCTTGCAATCCTGATAGGCAGTAAAAAAGCAATTGGCATAGCTGTTGGAAAAAATATTGTCGAACAAAGGTTTACAAGTTTAAAAGAGCGGATTACTTTTGATAAATAAAGATAAAATAAAAAAGCGGACATTTCTATCTGGCTAAGTATAGGATATTTCTAAATGGCTGTATCAGATAAAATCAGATAAAATAAAAACCATTGACTAAATAAGCTTCAGAATATACAATAACGGCATAAATTATATTATAAGCTTTTGCTTGATTTATAAATAATTTTGTACTTTTAGAGTGTTATTTCGGAACAATATTAACAATTAATAGATTTTTTTAAGTATTTTAAGTAAATAAATGTATTTAGATATTTTTAATTGTTAATAATTAGATATAATTAGCATGTATTCAGCAAATGAGTAGTTATATTAAACAGTCATATAATAAGGGAATAAAAAATAAAAATAGTTTAGAAAAATCTATTTAAAAAAATTAATCCTTTGCTGTTATTAAAAATTTCTATAGCTTTAAAAAGTACAAATATCTTTTAAATCGGGCATAAGTGCTCGATTTTTTATTTTAGGGAGGATGGTAATAATGTTGCTGGCAATTCTGAAGTACCTTGGAATAGGTGCCGTAATTGTAATCGTAGGATTTATCATAGGATTTTATTACAGAAAAGCGATTGTTGATAACAAGCTTAATTCTGCAGAAAGTAATGCAAAACGAATAGTGGATGATGCAAAGAAGGAAGCCTCAGGCCTTAAAAAAGAAGTTATTATTGAGGGAAAAGAGGAAATTGCAAATTTAAAGCTAAGAAGTGAAGAAGAATTAAAAAGGCAGAAGTTTGAGATGCAAAAAACTGAAAACAGGCTGCTCTCAAGGGAAGAATCACTTGACAAGAAAAATTTCTATCTTGAAAAAAAAGAACAAACCATGGCTTTACGGGAAAAAGAAATTGATGAAGTTAAAGGTAAAATTGATGAAGTCAAAGGTAAAATTGATGAAGTTAAAGGNNGCTGAATTGACCCGTGATGAGGCAAGGGCAGTTTTGTCAAAAAAAATGGAAGAAGAAGCAAAGCTTGATGCCGCAAAGGAAATAAAGAATATTGAAGCAAGGATCCGGGAAGACGCCGACAAGATGGCAAAAAAAATCATTTCCCAGGCAATCCAGAGATGTGCAATTGATCATACAAGCGAGACTACAGTGTCGGTTGTAAATCTTCCAAATGATGAAATGAAGGGTAGGATAATAGGGCGCGAAGGNNTTTGATCCCGTCAGGAGGGAAATTGCCCGGGTGACTCTTGAAAGTCTTATATTGGATGGACGTATTCATCCTACTAGGATTGAGGAAATGCATGAAAAAGCAACCAAACAGGTGAATAACGATATTAAGATAGAAGGTGAACAGGCTGTATTTGATATAGGAATTGTTGATGTTAACCCAGGTATAATAAAGGTTCTCGGAAGGCTCAAATACAGGACAAGTTATGGACAGAATGTACTTTTGCACAGCAAAGAAGTCTCATATATAGCCGGTATAATTGCCTCGGAACTCGGGCTCAACGTCAAAAAAGCAAAAAGAGCAGGCCTCCTGCATGATATAGGCAAGGCGCTGACTCACGATATCGAGGGCTCCCATGCAATAATAGGCGCTGAGCTTGCAAGAAGATTACACGAAGATGAAGAGATAATACATGCCATAGAATCACACCATAACGAGATAGAAGCTCAAAGCTTTCTTGATGTTATTGTACAGGCTGCAGATACAATATCAGGTTCCAGGCCGGGNNTATATTAAAAGGCTTGAAAGCCTTGAGAAGATAGCTTCTGAATTTACAGGAATTGAAAAAGCATTTGCCATCCAGGCAGGCAGGGAAATAAGGGTAATGGTTAAACCGGAAGAAATAAATGATGAAATGTCTGTAATAATAGCAAGGGATATCGCAAAAAAAATTGAAAGCGAAATGGTATATCCCGGGCAGATTAAAGTTACTGTTATCAGGGAAAGCAGAGCAATCGATTATGCAAAATAATTAAAATAATGCAAAACAGCCTGGATTATAATAAATTTTTTGATGATTTAAATATTGCAGAGCAGCTTAAAGTGGAGGAAGATCTCGGGAGCGGCTATGTAAAGCTCAAGATCTCTGAATCGGAAAGAAGGCAGGCTCTACAGGATATAAAATGTGTTGAGGATATTGTTGTTGAACTGTTGAGGAACAGCAGGGATGCTGGAAGTAANNCACAACCTTATTTTTCAATCCAGGGTCACATCAAAGCTTGAGGATGGGGCAAGGGATTTCTATGGGTTCCATGGAAGAGGTATGGCTTTATTTTCAATAAAGCTGAATGTTGAGGACATAAGGATAATATACTCTGATTTAAAAAAAGGTACCTGCATGCTTGTTGATGTGGACCTTGAAAAAATCCCTGAGAAAAAAGACCAGTCGGCTCTGCCTCATCTCACAAAAAATGATGATAATTATGAACTTTCCGGCGGTGTTAATAATATAATCCGGGTGATGATAGAATTTGCGCTGCATAACACAGGTATTAACTTTTATTATGGCAGCCCATCCCAGATAATGGCAACATTAGTTTATCGTTACAAGTGTTCCACTGATATTGGGATATTTAATGCTGAAATAAAAAAAGTAAAGAACTTTGAGGATTTTGATTTAAGTGTTTTAAGCAAGGATATAAATATAACTGGTTTTGGATACTATGCTGATAATTACAATGTACTTGAACAAATACTAAAAAAATTTTATGCAATGGACCTATCTGTAAGGAATGTGCAAAGGCTGATATATGGAGAGATTGCGCCTCTTCAATCCATATATGAAAGTATAGTCGCCTGGTGCAAACAGGATAGCAACTCTTCATCCCGTAATGGTGGCGACTGCGGAACAGTCAACAGCGCAGTTGGGCCAGACAAGACAAAAACTGGCAAAGATGTTTTTGGCAACAGCCCAGAACTTCTAGGGTCCGATGTAAATGATATTATTAACAGCAATAATACTTTTCCTGGAAGCAGCAGATTCAGTATTGACTGCAAGGTTAAAGCAGGTAGTGAAACATTGACTGGCAGCAGCTTTGTTGGGGGCCTGGGAAAAAATAATGTCGTTAATAATAAGAATATCAGGCTTTATGATGAACTGAAACTTTCAAATAGATTTAAAGATGAAGAAATAAGGTATATAATTGGTATGCTTGAGAAAGAGATCATTAACATAGGCAGCAAATATTTTATTACTTTAGACAATAGTATTGAATTTAAAAAAGCAAACAACGTAATAACTTTGACAGTAAATTTAAAGCAGAAAGATTAAAGACTCTAAAGAACATGAAACTTTTAAAAGTATCCTCAAACTCAATACCAAATTCTGTTGCAGGCGCAATAGCCGGGGTTGTAAGGGCTGAAGGTAAAGTACAAATACAGACAATCGGTGCGGGAGCGCTAAACCAGTCAATAAAAGGCATAGCAATTGCAAGAGGATATATAGCGCCAACCGGCCAGGAACTTGTCTGCATACCATTCTTCAAAGATATTGAAGTCAACGGAGAGATTAAAACTGCAATAGTGCTGACTGTGGAAGTAAAATAATTTTAAATGTTTTTGTTTTTCAACCCTGATATGTTCCAGAAAATTACTCTGCAATAATTTTTATACTTTTTTAGATTATGGCGTTCAAAAAAGAAAATTTTTACATAGAGACATTTGGTTGTCAGATGAATGAATTTGACTCCGAGAGAATATCTGCAATCCTTGAAAAACAGGGCTATTTAAAAACAGAAAACCGGGAAAATGCAGGCCTTATAATTTTAAACACCTGTTCAGTCCGTTTAAAAGCAGAAAACAAACTTTTTGGTCATATTGGCAATCTTAAAGTCTTAAAAGAGCAAAATCCGGGCTTGGTTATCTGCATAGGCGGGTGCACTGCTCAAAGCTTAAAGGAAAAACTGATCGACACTTTTCCTTATATTGACATAGTTTTTGGCACCGGAAATATTGAAAACCTTTCGGATCTGATAAAAACAAGAGCCACATCATCTAAAAGCATCTGCAAGACTTCAGGAAATCCGGAAGAAATAAAAGAACTTATTGATTTTAAAAGAAAATTTCCATTTAAGGCTTTTATACCGGTGATGACAGGCTGTGATAATTATTGCTCTTACTGCATAGTCCCTTATGTCAGGGGGCATGAAAAATCCATTAAACCTGCCACAATCATTGATTCAATCAAAAAACTTGCTGCCGATGGAGTCTTTGAGGTAACGCTTTTGGGCCAGAATGTCAACTCTTATGGACAAAGCTTTGGCCATAATGTTGAGGCGGAAGATGCTGCCTTGAAAAATGCAAATAGTTTTGCGAAGCTTTTAAATGAAATTGCCGCGATTCAAGGTATTAAAAGAATACGATTTATGACTTCCCATCCAAAAGATTTTACGGAAGACATAATAAATGCAGTCAGGGATAATAGTAATGTAATGGGGCACATACATCTTCCTTTTCAGTCCGGATCAGACAAAATATTGGAAATGATGAATAGGAAATATACATCTAAAGAATATGAGGATTTATTTTATAAAATGAAAGAAAGAATACCTGATTGTTCAGTTACTACAGATATAATAGTTGGTTTTCCTGGTGAACAGGAGGAGGATTTCAATAAAACTCTTGAACTTGTCCGGAAATTAAAATTCAGCAGAGCTTTTACTTTTCTTTATTCTTCAAGAAAGGGCACAAAAGCTGAAGCGTTTTATGATCCTGTCCCAATAGTGGAAAAGAAAAAATGGTTTAAGCAGCTTTTAGATACCCAGAATGCTATTTCACTTGCAGAGAATGAGAAAATGACAGGAAAAGTTTTTGAAGCTCTTGTTGAATCAGAAAGTACAAAAAAAAGCGGCCGGCTTGAAGGAAGGCTTGAAAATAATACAATTGTTAATTTTGATGGCCCAAAAGGATTAACCGGAAGCTTTATTAACTTGGAAATCACACAAGCGCATCCTTTTTATCTTAGCGGAAAGATTGCTGAACATAAATGAAAATCCTTGACAAAGACGAAATAAATTTTATCCAAAACAATAAAAAATATTTCGAACCTGATTTTTTATCTATACGTCAATTAATGCTTGAAAAAAAAATTATTCCCGTAATATGCGGTCCGACATGTACAGGAAAAAGCGCTTTGGCTTTTAACCTAGCCAAAATTTTTGAAACAGATATAATCTCGATAGACTCAATGCAGGTTTACAAAGGTCTTGATATTGGAACTGACAAATATGATTCTTCTCAAATTGGCATTAATCAGTACATGACTGATATTTTTGAACCAGATCATAAACTTACTGTTGTGAAGTTCAGGGATATCTGCAGAAATATAATTGAAGAAGAGTTTTTTAAAAAGGGTAGGACCCCTATTATGGCCGGTGGTTCCGGACTATATTTAAGGGCAGTAATCGATGAGCTGGATTTTACGGCAGACAATGACATACCAAATGCGACAGGGGAAGACTCCGGCAGAGGCAAAGATATCAGAATCGGCATAGAAAATCGCAAATGCAGCATTAATAAAATCGCCACTGGCAAGGAAAACATTGGCGGTATAATTGGAGAAGATAATAATAAAATCCGCGAAGGATTATATTGCCAAGCCGAAAGCAGCGAAGACGGCCTTTTAGGGCTTTATGCGAAGCTAAAGGAAATGGACCCTGTCTATGCCGCCAAAATAAGCCCTAATGACAAAAAAAGAATAATAAGGGCAATAGAAGTATATACTCTTACCGGAAGGCCTTTTTCCAGTTTTCAAAATAAATGGAAGACAAGAAAATCAATATATAATTGCATTATAATTGGTCTTTTAACTCAAAAAGAGATGCTTTACGCAAATATAGAAAAACGTACAGACAGGATGTTTGAAAAAGGCCTTATTAACGAAGTACAGGCTCTCATAGAACAGGGATATAAAGACTCAAACAGCTTGGCGCAGGCAGTAGGCTATAAAGAGGTACTGAGATATCTGGGTGGAGACATAGATATAGATATGTGCAGACAGGAGATCGTTAAGAATACAAAGAGACTTGCAAAAAAGCAGATGACATGGTTTAAGGCAGATCCAAGAATTAATTGGATTCGAACAGATAATTATGATAACATTTTTGACTTAATTGCAAATGTTTTTGAAGTATTCAATCTCAAAGATTTTTGAAATATTACGGTGGACATGTTTTTAAAATATTTTTTAGTGCGCGTATTTTCAATATCCCGAGGTGCGCAAGTTTAATCATATTTCGGAAAGACATTTTATTATGGATATAATTAATTTTTCTAAACTTCATGGACAGGGAAATGACTTTATTATAATAGATGCAATTTCCAGAGAAATCCGCCTTGAAAAGAAAGAAATAATCAAGATGTGCGACAGGCATTTTGGTATTGGCGCAGACGGGATTATACTGGCAAAAAAATTAAAAGACGGTTGTTTTTTCATGGATTACTATAATGCTGATGGGACAGTTGCGGAAATGTGCGGCAACGGGATAAGGTGCATGGCAAGATTTTTGATTGATAAAAAGCTGGCAGAAGGCGGGAAAGCCATAAAAATTGATACCCGTGCAGGACTTAAATTTGTGGAGTTTTCAGATGCCGGGCCATTCGCAGGTAAAGACTTTCCGAAAGGTCCGAAAGGTAAGGGAGCGCAGGAGGGACTTGTAAAGGTAAATATGGGAAATGTCGTTTTTAAACCTGGCAGGATACCTGTAAATATAGGGAAAGAGTCTTTAATAGAGGGGTTTTTTGCAGGGAAATATTTGCTTAAAACCCAAGAAGGTGAATTTACCATAAACTGTGTTTCGATGGGCAATCCTCACTGTATTATTTTTCTTGACGAAAGCGAAGACATTGCAAAGATTCCTGTAGATAAGTGGGGGCCCGCAATCGAGAATAACAGTATTTTCCCAAACAAAACAAATGTGGAATTTATAAAAGTAAAAGGCCCCGGCAAAATACAGATGAGAGTTTGGGAAAGAGGAGTAGGGGAGACCATGGCATGCGGTACCGGTGCATGCGCCTCCGCTGTATGTGCAATAATTACAGGAAAAATTAAAACTTCCAGAGTAGATGTTGCTCTGCCCGGAGGAAACCAGACAATTTACTGGGAAGGGCCAGACAAACCTGTATTTCTAGAAGGAAAAACCAGATATGTTTTTGAAGGGCAGTACTACATGTATGCGTAATTTTTTAAAAGGAAGGAAATAATGATATTTGAAGAAGCTGATAGGCTTAAAACCATACCGCCCTATCTTTTTGCGGAAATAGACAGAGTAATAAATGAAAAAAAGGCAAAAGGGGAGGATGTCATAAGCCTTGGAATTGGGGATCCTGATATTGCCACTCCGGATTTGATTATAGAAGAGCTTTGCAGGGAAGCCAAAAATCCGGTTAACCATAGGTATCCTTCAAGCTATGGTTTAAAGTTATTCAAAGAAGCTGCAGCAAATTACTACCTGAGGCGTTTTAATGTCAAACTTGACCCTGAAACAGAGATTATTACGATATGGGGTTCAAAAGAGGGCATAGCAAATATTGCCTATACCGTTATTAACCCAGGCGATATGGCTCTAGTGCCTGACCCGGGATATCTTGTATATAAGCTGGGTACTTTGTTTGCCGGGGGGACGTATCATATTATGCCTTTAAGGCAGAAAGATGATTTTCTTGTAAATCTCGATGAAATAGACACAGGAATTGCAAAAAAAGCTAAAATAATGCATCTTAATTATCCTAATAATCCGACATCTTCCACATGCAGCAATAGTTTCTTTGAAAAAGTCAGCCAATTTGCAAATAAATACAATATCCTTGTCTGCCATGACAATGCATATTCAGATGTTTATTTTGACCCAGGCAATAAGCCGGTAAGCTTTTTTAATGCTGCAGAATCAAAAGAAGTAGGCCTTGAGTTTAATTCGCTGTCAAAAACATTTAATATGACAGGCTGGAGGATTGGATTTGCTGCAGGGAACAGAAAAGTAATAGAAAGCCTTGGTAAATATAAGACAAACGTGGATTCGGGTGTATTTAACGCCGTCCAGTATGCAGGAGTTGAGGCATTAAATAATTATGAGAACCTTGTCAGGCCAAACCTTGAAGTATACAGGAATAGAAGAAAAATTATTTTTAACACACTGGATAAAACAGGTATAAAGTATTACAAGTCTGACGCAACCATATATATATGGGCAGAAGTTCCGGAAGGCCATACATCCAAGAGCTTTTCTGAGCTGCTTTTAAATAAAGCTAATGTTGTCGTAACGCCCGGAAACGCTTTTGGTATATTTGGCGAAGGCTATTTCAGGATATCCATAACTCTAGACGATGCAAAGCTAGAAGAAGCACTGGAAAGGATAAAAAAGATCCTGTAAAAAACTATGAGCAGCATGATTGAAACGGAAAAATTAAAAGATAAAAAGGAAAAGGCANNTTGGCGAAGGATATTTCAGGATATCCATAACTCTTGATGATGCAAGGCTGGCGGAAGCCCTGGAAAGGATTAATAAGGTCCTGTAAAACTATGAGCGGACTGCTTGAAATTGAAAAAATAAAAGATGAAAAAGAAAAGGCGCTTTTAGTCTTTATAAAGCTGAAATTTCCCAGGGAAACAAAAAAAAATGTTTATAAGGCTACTGATGATACTGTTAAAAATGGCTATGGACCGGAGTTTAAAATAAATGAAGAGATAGAAGAACTGAAAAACCTTGCCTCAGCGGCAGGTGCAGAAGTCAAAGAAGTCGTTTTTCACAAACAATCAAACTTAAATCCAAAATACCTGATAAGCACCGGCAAGCTTGAAGAAATAGGAATTACTATTGAAGAAGGGGCCTTTGACCTTGCCATATTTGATAGTGAACTTACTCCCGCCCAGCAAAACAATCTTGAGAACAAGCTTAAGGTAAAAGTAATTGACAGGACTGCACTTATACTGGATATTTTTGCCCAGCGAGCGCAGAGCAGCGAAGGAAAATTGCAGGTCGAACTGGCGCAATTAAATTACCTCCTGCCTCGTTTGATAGGCAAGGGTGTGCAGTTATCGAGGCTTGGAGGTGGAATCGGTACCAGAGGGCCTGGAGAACAGAAGCTGGAAGTAGATAGGCGAACGATTAGAAAAAAGATAGCCCTTCTTGAAGAAAGAATAAACCTGATAGCTGTTCAAAGAGATATCCAGAGAAAAACAAGGCAGGACAACAATATATTTTTAATATCTCTTGTTGGGTATACTAACGGTGGAAAATCAACACTGTTAAATATGCTGACAAAATCAGAAGTATTTGTAAAGGATATGCTTTTTTCCACACTGGATTCGACAACCAGGCGGCTTAAGATCCCAGAAATAGATGAAATCCTTATAAGCGATACTGTCGGTTTCATAGAGAAACTTCCGCATCAACTGGTAGCAGCTTTTAAATCCACATTGGAGGAGGTAAGGCGGGCCGATCTTTTATTAATGGTAATTGATGCAAGTAATATTAATTTTGAGCAGCACATCAAAAGTGTAATGAATGTGTTAAAAGAGTTGGAAGTGCATCACAAAACAATTGTCCTGGTTTTCAATAAAATAGACAAGCTTGACGATAAATCCCTTGGTATTCTAAAACTCAAGTATAGAAATGCTTTATTTATATCTGCTATAAAGAAAAAAGGCTTAGGCGACCTTTATGAAAAAATTAAAAAAACTGTTGATAAAAACAGGCTGTCTATGTTTCTTAAGATACCATACAGTGAAACGAAATTAATATCCTTTATTTTTAATAACTGTAAAATACTTGATAAAAGATATGAAGATGGCGGAGTAGTGTTGAAAATAAATGCCAACTCTAGATTCGAAGACAAGCTCTCGGGATTTGCATGTAAAGAATTCAGCATCCAGGAGGATTAAAAATATTTCCTTACCACTCCTATTACTTTACCGAGTATTTTTGCATCTTTGACTTCTATTGGTTCCATAAAGTCATTTTCAGGCATTAGCTTTATGCTGTTTGCTTTTTTGAAGAACCTTTTTACTGTTGCTTCGTCTTCAAGAAGGACTGCAACAATTTCTCCATTCATTGCAGTTTCCTGCTTTCGGATAACTATGTAATCTTTGTCAAGGATCCCTGCATTGACCATACTGTCACCCTTTACTTTTAACATAAAGACTTTACTTGTTCCCTTGACAAAGTCGGAAGAAACAGGGAAGTACTCTTCGATATTTTCTTCAGCGAGTACAGGTGTCCCTGCAGCGATGGTCCCAACAACTGGTACAAGAACCACGTTATTATCACTTCGGTGGGAAAGGTCTTCATCCAGGTTGTAAATACTGTGCATTATTTCAATGGCCCTTGGTTTTTCAGGATCCCTTTTTATGTAGCCTAACTTTTCCAGTTTTGTGAGATGTGCATGGATAGTTGCCGCAGAATGCAAATTTACTGTTGTTGCTATTTCGCGGACAGTAGGGGGGTACCCGGATTCTTTTACTTTATTTATGATGCACTGAAGAATTTCTTTTTGTCTTTCACTTATCTCATGGTTTGTCATGATAAAACCCAGCTGTTAAGTTAATAATTAGGTATAGCCTTAAAAACATATTCATATGGTTTATGTGTTATAATAACCATAGGAAAAATCAGCATTAAAAAATATCCTGAATTTAAACATAAAATTCTAGAAACCCCGAATAATTTTAAAATAATTTAATATCTGGATATAATATTAGCATAAAAGCGAACTTATTACAAACATAAGTTCGCTTTTATATATATTTATTAAAAAATTGTAAAATGTCTTTTTTTAATTTAGATCTTATTATTCAGAGGTTTTTATGCCCCGAATAATTTTAAAATATAATCTATTCTATCCAGTTGTTATTTTTCCTCTTTTTTTATCCAGGTCATCATTTTTCGAAGTTTTTTCCCCACAACCTCAATAGGATGCTCAGCTTCTATTTTCCTCATGGCATTAAATACCGGCCTTCCAGCTTGGTTTTCAAGGATCCATTCTTTCGCAAATTCACCACTCTGGACTTCCTTCAGGACCTTCTTCATATTTTTTCTGGTCTCTTCAGTAATTATTTTTTTACCGACGACTATATCGCCATATTCTGCAGTGTCACTGATAGAATACCTCATCCAGGAAATACCGCCTTCATAGATTAAATCAACAATCAGCTTTAGTTCACTTAAAACTTCAAAATATGCAATCTCGGGCTGATATCCTGCTTCAATAAGGGTATCAAAACCTGCTCTTATAAGTTCGGATGTACCGCCACACAAAACTGCCTGCTCACCAAACAAATCTGTTTCGGTTTCTTCCTGAAAAGTTGTAGTTATTATGCCAACCCTGCCGGAGCCAATAGCTTTTGCGTAAGCGAGTGACAATTGTTTTGCTTTTCCTGAAAAATCCTGGTAAACA
Source organism: Actinomycetota bacterium (assembly GCA_003155275.1). Classification (GTDB taxonomy): domain Bacteria; phylum Actinomycetota; class Humimicrobiia; order Humimicrobiales; family Humimicrobiaceae; genus Fen731. The sequence continues at coordinate 73,559 of PMCC01000048.1, forward strand.
GCTATTACTGCAGGCACGCCTGAACCTTCAGCATACATCCTTCTGACAATATGTCCAGGGCCCTTGGGGGCTATCATTATTACATCTATATCTTCTTTTGGAACTATCTGGTTATAATTAATATTAAAACCATGAGCAAAACACAGCACATTCCCTTTTTCAAGGTTTGACTCAATTGCTTTATAATAAATCTCTTTCTGAAGCTGGTCAGGGAGAAGTATCATTATAATATCTGCAGCCTTGGCAGCTTTATCTGCACTTAAAACTTCAAATCCTTTGCTTTTTGCAGCCTCCCAGGGTTTGCCTCCCTCAAGTTCTCCGACAATCACATCCATGCCGCTTTCCCTTAAGTTTTGCGCGTGTGCATGTCCCTGACTGCCGTAGCCTATTATTGCTATTTTTTTGCCTTTGAGAATATCGATATCGATATCTTTGTCATAATTGATTTCAGCCATTTTCCTTTTCCTCCTGTATTGATTATAGTTTTTGTATTATATTAGATGATCAGCTTTTTTTAAAGCAAAGCATACCATTTTTTCAAACATTAAATCTGAAATCGATGATATCACCATCGTTTACGATATATGCTTTGCCCTCAGACCTCACAAGACCTTTTTCCTTTGCTTTGACAAACGAACCAGCTTCAATAAATGCATCGTAGGGGATTGTCTCAGCCCTGATGAATCCGCGTTCAATATCGGAATGAACTTTACCGGCTGCAGCAGGGGCATAAGTACCTTTTTTTATGGTCCATGCCCTTACTTCGTCTGTTCCCGCTGTTAAAAAACTTATAAGCCCTAAAAGCCTGTATGAAATCTTTATCAACTGGTCGAGCCCTGACTGGCTGATGCCGAGTTCATTCATGAACATTTCCCGGTCTTCAGTATCCAGCTGAGAAAGTTCGTTTTCTATTTTGGCGCTTACAACTACCATTTCAGAATTATCTTTTTCTGAAAACTGTTTTAAGTCCAGCAAGTTTTGAGTCTCGCTTATATCCTTGTTGATATTATTTTCTGAAATATTTGCAAGATAAATAACAGGCTTAAAGGTTAGAAGGCCCAATGATTTGATTATCTTTATTTCCTCACTGCTTAAATCAATATTCCTGGCCGGAATTTCATTTTCAAGTGAGAGTTTTATTTTTTGAAGTATTTCGGCTTCAGCTCTGGTTTTCTGGTCAATGGACCTAGAAGATTTCTCTATGGATTCCAGCCTTTTTTCAACACTCTCAAGGTCGGCAACAATCAACTCAAGATTAATAGTTTGCATGTCTCTTATTGGGTCCAGGCTGCTTTCCACATGGGCCACATCCGCATCTTCAAAAAATCTTATAACATGTATGAGGGCATCAACTTCACGAAGCTGCACGAGGAATTTGTTTCCCATTCCTTCACCACGGCCGGCGCCTTTAACCAGGCCTGCAATATCTACAAATTCAATATAAGCCGGAATAGTTTTTTTGGGTTTAAATATTTCAGAGAGCCTGTTTAACCTCTCATCCGGTACAGCAACTATGCCGATATTCGGATTTATGGTTGAAAATAGAGACTTATTTGTTGCAATGTGTGACTTGGTGATGGCGTTAAAAAGGGTTGTTTTGCCAATATTTGTAAGGCCAATTATTCCTAATTTCATCTTAAAGTCCCAGTTGATATATTATAAATGTCACAATAAAGCTTTAATTATTGATATTAAATATGTCGCAATAAAGTTTCTGCAGGTAATATTTATTAAATCGCCGGTATTCTATAAATTATTACTGAATGACATTGCAAGTATTTAAAAAATCCCCTGATTCAAACAAATACTTATACAAAAATCGTTCTACAAAAACCTCAAAAATTATAATCTTTTTTATAAATTAAACAATAGGGGATATGCCAATACCCAATCAATCTGGGATAAGTTCTCAGGTAGAATAACCGAAAAAATGGATCAAGATATTTCCTGGGTGAAAGGAATAAACAGGGTAATCAGTCAAAAAACAATTGTCAAATAAAAAATCAAATAACAAATGAAATAAAAAAACTACTGATAAATTAACAAATTTTAAAAAATTAAAATTTTTTTAGAAAAATATTGACACAAACGTATGTTCGTATTAATATAATAAGCGAACATACGTTCTATGTTTATTTTATATATCACAATACGAATAGCAGTAATAACAGTAGTAATAACAATGTAGTCAGATAGGGGAATATTATGAGAATAAAAGTTAAAAAAATTAAAAAATTAGGTATGATTTTATTGGCTTTAATTGTCAGTCTTTTGGTAATTTATGCTATATATTCCAACAGATCCAGATTTTATGGCGGTGAAATTGTCAGGTATAGCCAGGTGACCATAAACGAAAAAACAGATATGGAGAAAATAATTTCTACTTTTGCAGGAGAAAGTAGTAAAGAGAAAATCATCAGTGAAATTAAAAAAGTTAATAATTTAGCTGATTTAAGCGATAAATCAGTATATGGTAAAACAATATACATCCCAATAATTGCAAACTAAATGTTTCTTTAATTTAATTTATTTACTGTGAGGTCTTTAAAAATAATGTTAAAATTGTTTAATAATTATAATCGTGCGGATATTTCATGATAGATATAAAAATAAAATTGCTTGATAAATCACTTCCAATGCCGTTATATGCACATAAAACTGACGCAGGAATAGATCTCTACAGTACTGTCAGCTGTGTTTTAAAACCTTTCGAGAGAAAACTTATACCTTCAGGTATAAAAGTATCAATCCCAGAGGGTTATGCAGGTTTTGTACTGCCAAGGTCAGGCCTTGCAATTAAGAATGGCATTTCACTTGTAAACAGTCCGGGGCTTATTGACAGCGGTTACAGGGGCGAGATTTGCATAATTATGATAAACCTCGATAAAGAAATGGATTTTGCCATAAAAAAAGGAGATAAAATCTGCCAGCTTGTTATAAAAAAAATAGAACGTGCAAATCTTATAGAATTTGAAGAACTGGATGATTCCGATCGTGGCGAGGGTGGTTTTGGCAGCACAGGAATATAACTAATTTCAATCAAGATCTTGATATTGCTATGTTTAAGTAACTTTTGTGTTTACAGAAGTAACTTCCGATAATATATATTATGTAAACTATTTAAATTAAACAATTACTTGAGTGCTTTAATAGCTGGAAAACAACACAATATTGCTGAATAAATATTTTGGATTTACTGAATCAGGGCATCTTCTCTACTCGAACCTGTAATATATATTTGAAGATTTATGGGTATTGTTTTTTGAGCTAAAGATTTTTAATCTTAATCTAAAAAATATAATTTTTTTCCGCACGACAATATTAAGAAAATTAAGATTATAAATATTCATTTATTTTCTTAATTAGTCATTTATTTATCTGGTTAGAAAATAACAGATTCTGGTAGTCTTTCTTGTAGAATAATTTTATATTAATATCTGGATAGAAATCTTTTAACATTTTCAGTTTTTTATTCTTTCTGGTAATGAGCTTTTGCATTAATGTGGTAAGCTCTATATACAGGTCATATTCCGGTAAATAGAAATCCGGGGTAAAGCTGACAATGGGTTTTCCGTCACTTCCCCATTCTATTGGGAAAGTCTTCGGTTCATAAAACCATTTTATTCCATAGAAATCCAGTATTTTTACAAATTCTTTTTCGCTTTCATTAGCAAAACAGATGTCTTTATATTCATGTTTTAGTACATTACCGTTTTTTTTCATTCTTTAAGATCAAAGTCTTCGGGTTCCACATGTTCTAGAAAATTCTTAAATTTATCGATTTCTTCCTCTATTGACTGTATTTTAATCCCGGCTTTTTCTAAAACATCCAAGGTTGCGAAAATATCGCATTTTTCCCTTACTGCAATCGCTATAGCATCAGAAGGCCTTGAATCAATTTTTACAAGCTTATTTCTTGCCTGTTTTATGTTTAGAAATGCATAAAAAGTATTATCCCTGATATCACATATTTCAATGCTTTCAATTTTTGTATTAATCCCGGTTAAAATATTAACGATGAGATCATGTGTCATCGGCCTCGGAGTTTTGATGTTTGAGAGCTCCAGGGCTATGGCAGAAGCTTCAAAAGTGCCCACCCATATGGGAAGATACCTATCCCCTTCTCTTTCTTTTAATAGCAGTATGGGCCTCTGTGAAGGTAATTCTATTCGGACACCTTCAAGTGTCATTTCGATAAGTATTAATTTACTGTTCAATTTGGTTTCCAGGGAATAGATTATAATAG
>PMCC01000048.1:77854-91300 GCA_003155275.1 Actinomycetota bacterium
TTATGCTGTCTTGCTGTATTGCAGTTTTAATTACCCATTAGTTCAATGTCTTTTTTTATAACAGTTGTATTTAGACGGTAGATTGAATCCAGGTTCCTGAAATTTTGTTTGTAATCAAGACCGTATCCGACGACGTATTCATCACCAATAGTAAACCCTGAATACTTAATGCTTACTGCGGCAATTCTTTTAACATTCCTGTCAAGCAATGTGCAAACCTCCAGGCTGTTTGGATTTCTTAACTTCAGGTTTCTTGCCAGGTAGCTTATGGTAAGCCCGGAATCTATGATGTCTTCAATAATTAGAATATCCCTGCCCTCAATCGGGTCCTCAAGGTCTTTTGTAATCTTGACTACACCTGTGGCGTGGACACTTTTGCTCCCGGCATAAGAAGAGATACTTATAAAATCAATGCTTGATTCAAGGTCTATTTGCCTTATTAAATCAGTAAAAAAAATAACGCTACCTCGAAGTACGCTTATAAGCAGAAGGTCTTTTCCCGTGTAATCTGCTGTAATAATTTCCCCAAGCTCAGATATACGGGCTTGTATCTCTGAACTTGGGAATAAGACCTTTCCCAAAATAGGGTTGTTTATTAAATTAAAAGTACCTGTTTTTTCAGTGCCAGGTTTTTCCATCATTGATCCAACATTGAAAAATTAATATCCTAACTGTTCAGTACCTGAGACCATGCTTACATAAGTCTTTCCTCTGTTTATAAGGATAGTTTTACCATCCTTATCCTTAAAGCTGAATGGTTCAAGAACGCTATTCCTGCCCCATGTACCCTCTATAACCTTTCCGTCTATAAAATAATAAGCTTCTCCGGTTTGGGTTGTCCTGATTAACATATGGCCGGCTTCATCACCTGAATTTTTTATATCGGTAAAAAGGACTATGACATTGTTAAATGCCATCTGTTTCCCTGATTCCCTGTCGAGTGAGGGCTTGCCGCCGCTGGACCTTAAGTAAGTGTTGGTTGCGCTGTCATATTTATATTCTACTTTGAAGTCTGCTGATGAAAAATCTATGGTTATGTCAGTTATGTCTCCCCTGTCCCCTGCAGGTGCGTCTTCCTTGAATTTAAATGGCGACTGGCCGCCTTCCAGCGAATAACCAATACTTTTAGCAATTTCTTTCATTCTTGGAAGCCTTACATATGCATTATGGGGCGCAGCCCTGGTTGCATCTCTTAAGGCATCTTTGCCCTCACCGCTTCCAGGATCAACAAAGTTAGCAGTAATTGATGAATTTCCGGTGCTGTCACCAAGAGGTGCCAGGTAATCCAAGCCAAGGTTGGCTACGACTACATAGAACTGCGGAGCCGTGCCCCAGAAAACAAGAACAGGGTCAAAGCCTCGAGCAACCTCTGCATAATATGGCCTTGTGCTTCTGACTGGGCCAATAAGGTCAGGGTTTTTAGAGGAAAAAACAGAAACGAATCTTGTAACTCCGCCTTCATCCACAGCTTCAAAGAGAACATCAGCATTAATAATCCCTGATTGCGGTCTTGCATCCGGAGAATTTTCAATCATGATTGCAAAAGGCCTGGAATTTAGGACACTATCCGATATCTCCTGTCCCGAAAACATATTAATATTGCCTGTTATCTCATTTGGATTAGGGCTCTCTTCAGCAGTAGTCTCAGGAGCCGATGTCTGTTCTGCAGTAGTTTCTCCAGCAGCTGTAACATTTGCCGCCGTGGTTTCAACAGCTGTCTTTGCCTTGCATCCCATAAAGCTTAATGATAATACAAGTATTAGAATCATTATAGAAATCGCAAACATATTTACAATTTCTTTCTTGTCAGTTTTCAAATCAATGTACCTCCTGTAATGTCTTTTATGGCTTATTTTTTTTAAATTAACCTCTTTTAAAAACCGGAAACCCTATTCCTATCAAGTGACAAAGTATTATTCCTGTTTTTCTCTAAGAAATAAATTTCTAACAATTATAAATATAAAAATTAAAAAGTAAAATGAAATAAGTAAAATAATGATACTCCTTAGTTTGGGTTCCATTCCGGCTTTTAAATCCTCGAATATGTATTGCCGGCTTATTTTATTCCCTGACCGCAATTGCATTGACTGCTTTTCCTGGCCATTTATACTTACCTTTAAATTGCCGATTTGCTGGCCTTTCTGTATCGGAAGGTTAATTAAAAGATAAGGTGTTTTGCCCTTTGCCTGACCTGTATTTTTTTCAGTAATATCGTCAGTAATTTCAACTGCATCATTTATATTTGTCAGATTCACAAAATCTTTCTCCGGATAAACCGGTGTAAAGACTTTTGTATTGTAAATATAGTCATTATTTTCTATTTTGTTATCTATTTCCAAGACTTTGTATGCAATTGAAGAATCAACGACTTTCCTCCAGGAATAATTATCGTTTGCCCAGTTTATCATTTTGAGCATATCCGATTCGCGCATCCCTATTGCACTTTTCAAAACAACACTGACCAATTTTAATCCCTGTCTTTCAGAAAATGTCACAAGGCAATATCCTGCATTATCTGTAAACCCGGTCTTGATACCTTTTATATAATCAAAAAATAAAAGAACATCTGTATTAAACAGCATAACAGTTTCGCCGCTGACATTTATATAATCAGTTTTAGTGCCTACTATTTTCCTGAAAAGAGCGTTTTTCATACAGTATTCCGCAATGATTGCCAGGTCTTTAGCTGTGGATTTATTTTCAGCCAGATTGGAATCAAGGCCATTTGTGCTTTGAAAATTTGTATTATAAGCGCCTATTTCCTGGGCTTTAGCATTCATTTTTTTTAAGAATCCTGCTTCACTCCCGCTGATATATTCCGCAATCGCTATTGTTGCATTATTATTGGAATTAATAAGTGCGGCTTTCAGCAAATCCATTATGGTAATCTCATCACCTGCCCTGAAAGGGAAAAAAGAATTATTAAAACCTGAAGCATTTTTTGATATTATTGTTTTGTCGTACAGGTTTTTTACTTCTTCAATTGCTATGATTCCTGTTATCATTTTTGTAATACTGGCCGGGAAAAGCTTTTCGGAAGAATTTTTTTCCCATAATATCCTGCCGGTATCATACTCAACAATAATAGCTGATTCTGCGCTTATATCGGGAACATCAGCTTTACTATTTGATGCAATGGGCGAAGAAAAATTTTTAACTTGCAGTGACTCTGATGAGGTTTGATATATTTCTGCACTTAAGGATTTTTGAAGGATTGCAGCATTAAAAAAAATACTGGCAGCAGAAAAAATAAAAAGAAATGCGAGCAAAAAAAATAAAGATTTTTTAAATACTTTTTTTATGGTTTTTTTGATTGTAATATTTTTTTGATTGTTCAGGCAGAAGGTCATTTATAATTGTCCAGGAATTTTTTATTCTCTTTTTTAAAAAGCATTTCATGAAGCTGGTTAAAAAGCGCTTCAAGCTTGTATGAAATCTTTGCACCTTTTTTTCGGCCATCTTTTCCTGAAGACATCATTACAGGATATACCACCTGCTGTAGAAATGTGGAATGCCTGATAGCAGAATTTTCAAATATTTTTAAATGCCTGACATGAATACCATACTTTTGAAGCTCTGTAATTACTCTTAAAATCTCGACATCATATCCATCTACAATGTTTTTACCGTCCTCTATATGTGATTGTATCAGGCCTTCGTTAAAAATCTCTTCAATGTGGGCATGCGAAAGCTTGAATTTTTCTCTGATGTCTTCAACNNCTTTTTGTTCTTCTATTTTTTCAAAGTCTATTGAATCAATTTTTTCTTTTATTATTTCCAGCGGCATAAAATAATCTTTTTGAAGGCTCAGGATAAGATTTATTTTTCTTACATCGTTTTTAAAATAAACCCTGTAATTGTTGTTTGCCCTTTTTGAAGCAATCAATCCCCGTGATTCTAAAAACCTCAGTTTGCTGTTAGTAAGGTCAGGATAAAAAGTCTTGAATTTTTTAACAAGCTCCCCTATTGTGAGAAATGTTTTTTTATTTTCAGCCATTTTTTTTAAAAAAAATCATTCAGATATAAAAAACAAAAACACATACTTGCCCACCTGTATCCTGTCGCCATTTCCCAGATCTGACTTGCCAGTTATTACCCCGTTTACATAAGTCCCGTTTAGACTTTCAAGATCCCGTATGCCAAACGCGCTTTTTTTCATTTCTGTAATTTTCTTTTCAATTATTGCGTGATGTCTGGATACGGTTATATCATCCAGCAGAATATCTGATTCTGAACTTCTTCCGATAGAAAGGCTGTCCTTGGTGAGCAAAAATTTTTCTCCAAGGATAGGGCCTTTTATAGTGAGAAGACCTGCTTGATTTCCATGCAATTTTTTCAACTCTTCAAATATCTGCGGAGAAATCTCTTTTATTGATTCTATCTCCTGGTTCTTTATAGAATCTGTATGGCTATTTTTTGAATTTTCNNGAATTTTCGTCTTTCATTGAATTTTCTGTGGATATATTTATATGTTTTAATTATATATCATAAAAATAAATATTCGAATAAAAACAAATTAAAAAATATTTGTGAAAAAAATGATTAAGAAAAAAATAAAAATTTTTATAAAAATAATTTTTTAAAACCATTAAAAATACAGGACAAAACCCTTTTTATTTATTTTATATATTCCGGATAACTTCTGAAGCATACTTTTTAATAATGTCAAAATATTCAGCGTCGGGAGACTCAATGTAACATCTTATAAGCGGTTCTGTTCCAGAAGCTCTTACAAGTATCCAGCTTTTATTTTCAAAAACCACTTTTGCTCCATCAATATCTGATACTGCTGCTGCCATAATGCCGTTTATTTTTTGTCCTTTAAGATTTAAAAAATTTTGCACTATTTTTTGTTTTTTATCCTGATGCACTTCAATATCCAGCCTGATGTTATAAAAATGGCCGTATTTATCACGTATACTTTCAAGATAATCAGAAATATGTAATGAGTTTCTGTACTTTTTAAGATAGGCCCTTATTTCCAGCATCTTTAAACATGCAAGCAGGCCGTCTTTTTCAGGGATGTGCCCTTTTAAGCTTAAGCCTCCGCTCTCTTCTCCCCCGATGATAACGTTTCCGCAAAGCATGGCCTCTCCGATAAACTTAAAACCTACTGGAGTTTCTACAAGAGCTATTCCATTTTCGCTACAAATCTCATCAATAAGGTGAGTGGTTGCGACTGAGCGCACAACAATATCATTTTTATTAAACTGATTTGTTTCAATAAGGTAATTTAATATTATTGCAATTGAATTATTGGGGTTGATAAATATGCCTTTGCCGTCAATAACACCAAACCTGTCGGCATCGCCGTCAAGCGCTATCCCTATATCCATCCTGTCTTTTAATACTTTTTCCCTTAATCCGGCAAGGTTTTTATTTGAAGGATCAGGCAGCCTGCCTCCAAATAGGGGGTCCCTGAAATTATTAAAAAAGAAAGCGTCAATACCAAGATAATCCTTCAATATTTTTGGGAGCAGTACACTGCCGGCGCCAAACATCGTGTCGGCGGCTACATTTAAACCTGCTTTTTTAATAAGATTTGTGTCAACCATGCCAAGCAGTTTTTTTACATAATCGGTGAAGTCGGAAATTTCAGTTATCTTTGCAGCATTTAATTCAATGCCTTTTTTCAAAATTTCATGTTCACTCAAAAAAATATCTTTATCGATTAAATCAGATTCTTCTTTGGAGTGATTTTGTCTCTCTTTAATTACAATTTTTATATTTTCTTCAATTTCTTTGGTTATACTGTCTTTTGCAGGCCCACCGTAGAAAGGGATAAATTTAATGCCGTTATACTTTGAAGGATTATGGCTTGCTGTTATCATTATTGAACCGTCAAGTTCCATACTAAGCGTCATAAATGCAGTGACGGGTGTTGGCACAGATTCAGATGCAATAAACGTTTTTATGCCATTTTTTGAAAATACCCCTGCACAATGCATTGCAAAATCCTTAGAGAGAAATCTGTTGTCATATCCTATAAAAATACCTTTCTGTGAGGAGTTATTTTGTTTGAGGTATAATGTAATAGCTTCAATAACCAATCCAAGGTTAGCAAAGGTAAAATCCTCTGCAATAACTGCTCTCCAGCCATCTGTACCAAATTTTATTCTTGACATAGTTTTAAATGATTAAAGGACCGATAATGCCTGAAAACCGCCATAATCAAAATGGTCGGGATGAGAGGATTCGAACCTCCGGCCCCCAGTACCCCATACTGGTGCGCTAAGCCAAACTGCGCCACATCCCGATCCTGCAGAAATAATTTTAAAATATTAACAAACATTAGTAAAGCTTGAGTTATCCGGCAGTAAGAAACCATTTATCAGTTAGCTTGGCTTAAAATCTGTCAGTAGAGCTTAAATCACATGCAAATATCTCTTCAACCATACGCTATCACCGCTTAAACCACCTGGCAGCTGAGTATTAGCATACTGGACGGCAGTATAAAACCAACTTAAAACTTGAATTTCAAGAAAATAGGGGTGCCTTTAAAACCGAATTTTTCCCGCAGGTTGGATTCTATGTATCTTTTAATATTACTTTTCTTGCTTATATCCATGTTGGAGAAAACCAGAAATCCGGGAGGAGAAATCCTTATCTGCCTGATAAATTTTATTTTAAATTTTTTGCCCTTGACATTAAGGCTGCTGCTGGCTCCAAGTTCTTTAAAAAGTGTATTTAATTTATTGTCGGGGATTTTTTTATTTCTTTCATCAAGCAGTTCTTCGATTATTTTAAATATTCTTTTTATCCCCATGTCTTTTAATGCACTTATTTTAATATATGGTATAAATCTTAAATAATCTGTCCTGTCCAGGAAATCTTCCACTTTTGCATTTAACTCATCATCATCCAAAATATCTATTTTATTAAAAACGGCACAAACACTTGCGCCTTTTTCAAGGCAGGTCATCAGTATTTTTTCGTCCTGGTTTGTTATTTCCCTGGATGAATCGATTAAAAGCAGGCAGACATCCGATCTTTCTATACTTTTTAATGTCCTAATTTTACTGTAAAATTCGAGGTCTTCCTCCCTTATCTTGTCTTTTTTTAAACCTGCAGTGTCAACGAATTTGTATGTTTTGCCGTCATGTTCGACAAGGCTGTCAATACTGTCCCTGGTTGTACCAGCTACTTCATCAACAATGACCCTGTCTTCTTTTATAAGGGTATTAAACAATGTCGATTTCCCGACATTTGGTTGTCCAAGAATAGATATATGGGGTATCTCACTCTCTTCTTCATCGTCCTGCACGGAGATATCGTCATACGCAGGAAGGCTTCTTATTTTTTTAATGATATCGTCTAAAAGTTCTGATATATTCAATCCGTGAATTGCGGAAATACTTACCGGGTAGCCGAAACCAAATTTAAGATAGTCTTCGGTATAATAACTGGCTCTTTCACTGTCCCATTTATTTCCGGTAAAAATAACCGGTTTCCCGGATTTTCTCAACATGTCCGCTATATCTTCATCAAGCGGAGATATGGGATCTCTTATGTCTACAACAAATATAACTATGTCTGCTTCCTCAATGGCCTTTTTTGATTGCTTTGAAATCTCCGGTGCAAGTTTTTCTTCGGAAAACATATCGATGCCGCCTGTATCCAGGATAAAAAATTCCACTCCGTCCCAGTCAGTCCGGTTATATTTCCTGTCGCGTGTTATCATCGGTTCACTGTGTACTATTGCTTCCTGATTTACACATATCCTGTTAATAAGTGTCGACTTTCCAACATTTGGCCTACCAATCACTGCAATTACGGGTAAGTTTCTTTTCATATATTTTATCCTGCCAGGTTTTTTATCATATCTTTGCCATTATCTTTTACGATTTTTATCCGGGGGTTTAGATTTTTGAAAACATTAATATTTATATCATCAAGGGTCAGCCCATCATGGTTAAAAATAATTTCCGGAACCAAAATGTTCTCATATTTACTTAAATCACTGCAGTCAAGGATATTCAATACGTCCTTCCCTGAGAGCAGTCCGGTTACTTTTACATTCCCGCCAAAAAAAATATTTTTAACCGGTTGTAATTCTATACTATTTTGATCTTTTAAGCAGCAATTTTTAAAAACAATTTTTAATAAAGCCAGGCATTTTTCCAGTACCGCTGCGCCATATTCGGAAGTAATAATCAGGGATGCATTTCTGCTTATTTTTTTAAGCGTACTCTCGAAAGGATTTTTTCCGGTGAAGTGTTTTATTTCAAGCCTCCTGATTTCCTTCTCAAAATCATCCAAAAAATCTGCGGATTTGCCTATGCCGTTTTGGATTTGTAAAAATCTTCCATATTCTTTTGAGCCGGGAAAATCGTTTCCTGCAATAAGGTAGAATTCATCAGACAGGTAAACCTTTTTAGCAAAAGGATTATTTTTGTTATTTTGCCTGTAGCTGTTAATGTAATTTATAATTTTTGTGCTGGAGTTTTTGTCATAAGGCTTTAAAACTGGATTTATGTTATATTTTGTTATTCCCACAGGAACAATACCAATGGACTGTATTTTTTTAAAACTGCCTGTAAGAATATTGAGGGTGTTTTCAAGATCTTCTTCATCGTTTATTCCGGGGCAAAGAACAATCTGTATGTTTGTTCTGACATTATTTTTGTCAAGGATAAAAAGATTATCTATTGCGCAAGCAGTTTTAGAGTTGCCGAAAAGAATGTTTCTTATATCTAAATTGAAACTATGAACAGATATATGTAATGGTTCTATTTTAAACTTTATAATGTTTTCAATATCTTTTTTTGAGACATTCGTAAGAGTTATGAAGTTGCCATGGGAAAAAGATTCTATATAATCGTCATCTTTGACATACAAAGTCGGCCTTAAGTTTTCTGGAAGCTGCGCAATAAAACAAAAAATACAGTTGTTTTTACAGGATTTTATTTTTTTCAAAGTTTTTCCAGAAATTCTTTGACATCTTTAATATCGTCTTTGGGAGTTGACGCCCCCCCGCTTACTCCAGCCTTTATTGAATGCTCCAGCCAGCTTTTTTTTATTTCTTTATAGCTTTCGATATGATAGGTGTTCTTACAATACTGGCTTGATATTTGTGCAAGATGTGTAGTATTTGCACTGTTTTTTCCTCCTACGATAAACATGGCATCAACTGTTTTGGCAAGTTCCCTTGTGACCTCCTGCCTGTTTTGAGTTATAACGCAAATCGTGTTTGCAATCAATATCTCGTCTGCTTTATCTAATAGTCCGGCAATAATAGCCTTGGCATTTTCCTTTATCTGGGTAGTCTGCATTATAACACCGATTTTTTTTTGTTTTTTAAGAGTGCCCAGCTCCGCAGGAGTTTCAATAATAGTCAGATTACCCTTGTCTGCATGCTCCATTTCACTTAATACTTCCGGATGTTTGCTGTTGCCGATAATAACAAGGTGATAACCCCTGCCCGAAAGCATTTTTGCTTTCGACTGCGCCCTTTTTACAAAAGGGCACGCAGTGTCTACTATTTTTACGTCCTTGGCCTTGATTTTTTTGATAAAATCCGGTGACATTCCATGCGATCTTACAATAAATACGCTTCCGGGTTCGATCTGTTCCTCATTTTCAACAAGAATAAGGCCTTTTGCTTTTAAGTCTTCAATTACGCCCCGGTTATGTATTATCTGGCCTATTGAATACACTTTTTTATCTTTATATTTTTTTAAGGTTGTTTCGGTAATCCTTAATGCTCTTTTTACCCCAAAACAGTACCCTGCCAGTCCTGCTATTTCAACCTGCACTTTTTATCTCCGGTTTTATAATTATATTTTTTTACTTCTTGTCTTTTTCTTCAATTTATTTTTTGGTAAAGCTTTATTATTTCAGCCATTGTCTGCAAAGTAATGATTTCAGAAGCCCGTTTGTTGCCGTACTGTTTGACAATGGAAGCTGTATCGATAGGCTTGCCGAAAGCAATCTTTACTTGTGGGAAAAACAGCCTTTTATACGGTTTGCGGATAATCATATTAGTTCCTGTTATCGCAACCGGAAGCACAGGGCTTTCAGCCAATATTGAAATCAGTCCGACACCCTGATGGCCTGCTCTTATGATCCCATCAGTTGACCTCGTACCTTCAGGATAGAGCCCTATTATTTGTTCTGACTTTAATATGGCAACCGAATTTCTTATAGCCTGCCTGTCAAATGCTCCCCTATTGACAGGATAAGTATTAAACCATGTGACTACTGCACTAACAAATTTATTTGTAAAAAGCTGGGCTTTGGCCATATAGCATATTTGCCTTTTTATACAGGAATCGGTGAATACCGGGTCAATATAGCTTAAGTGATTTGAGCATAGTATAAGCTTTCCTGAAGCGGGAATATTCTCCCTTCCATACACTTTCATCCTGAATATGATTTTTAAAATAACATAGACAGTAAACCTTATAAAAGTGTATAAAATAAAATATGTTTTTGAACGTCTAATTCTTAGAATGTATTCTTTCATTATACAGGTCCCTGATTTTTTCAAAAGTTTCTAATATTGTTAGATTTGTATTATCTATTACTACTGCATTTTGCGGGACAGTAAGCGGACTGTCGCTTCTTGAACTGTCTATTGAGTCCCGGGTGGAAATCTCGGTCTCTATCTCTTTGGCGTCAATTTTCTGGCCCTTTTGCACGTTTTGCAGTTCCCTCCTTCTCACCCTCTGTTCAATGCCTGCGGTCAAGTATATTTTAAGAAGGGCATTCGGAAAGACAACGCTGCCGGTGTCTCTTCCTTCAAGCACAGCTTTTCCTGAATCTGCAAGTTCTCTTTGAAGAGTTACCAAATACTTTCTTATTCCCGAAAGTTTTGAGACTATCGATACAGCGGCACCGACTTTGCTGCTTCTTATATCATCTGTAACATCTCTGCCGTTTAATCTTACAGTCGTATATTGTGACTCATCTTTAGGATTGCTTTCCAATTCTATTTTGGATTTTTTTGCGAGTTTTAATATAGAAGGTTCATCGTTAGGTTTAATGTTATTTTGGAGGGCAAGCAAAGTAAGTGTCCTGTAGGTTGCGCCGGTATCAATGTATTTAAGGTCAAGCTCTCTCGAAAGCATTTTAGCAACTGTACTTTTCCCGCTGCCTGCAGGCCCGTCAATAGTTATAATATCCAATTTGTCTTTATCGTTTTTCACGGATTCATGCATATTTACTTATCCTGCCATTTTTTTTAATTCTGTTATTTAAATTTATTATGTTCTTTATATTGATTATTCCATATCTTATTTCACCCTGCATGCTTGCGTAAACCATACAATGACTTACCTTAATCAAGCTGCCACAGATTTTTTAAATCTTTATTACCATAATAACAAATTGCCTAAAAAAATATTCACGAAAGTCCAGATGTCGTTTGAGAGATATTCACTATAAATATTTTAATGCATAGCTTTTTTAAGCTCATATTTAAAACCCGGGAAAGATGTATCTATGGATTCCGAACCCAGTACTCTTATACGTGTTTTTGACTTAAGTCCAAGTATTGCAACAGACATAGCCATTCTGTGGTCTCCGTAGCTCTCGTAGGCACCTTCATCTATCTTTAAATCAGGGTTTCCGTTAATTGTAATGCCGTCATCCATTTCTTCTATGCTGACTCCTGCTTTTTTAAATTGTGTGACTATACTTGAAATCCTGTCACTTTCTTTAAATCTCAATTCCTTCGCTCCGGATATGAGCGTTTTCCCTTCGGAAAATGCTGCCGCCACACATAATACAGGAATTTCATCAATGATATTGGGAATAAATTTCTTATTTATCTGAACACTTTTTAACCGGCTGCTTTTAACTTCAATGTCAGCCAGCTGCTCATTGTTTAAGGTACGGATATTCTTTATTTTTATTTCTGCCCCCATATTTTTCAGGAGCTCAATAAAGTAACTCCTGGTCGGATTTATACCTATATCTTTAATAACAATTCTGGAATCCTTTAATATAAGGCAGGCGACGATAAAATAAGCAGCAGAGGAAATGTCACATGGCACAAAAATGTTTTTACCGGTCAGTTTTTTGCCCGGAGTTATCCTGGTATATTTTCCATCATAGGATATGTCTGCTCCAAAATATTCAAGCATTCTTTCAGTATGATCCCGCGAGATTTCAGGCTGATTTATTTCAGTAGTTCCTTCTGAAAAGAGACCAGCAAGCACAAGGCAGGACTTTACCTGTGCGCTTGAAACATTTAGATCAAAAGACCTGCCTTTCAGTATGTTGTTTCCAATAATTATAATCGGCGCTTTTGAATTGTTTTCCCTGCCGTAAATAGTCGCGCCCATTTCAGAAAGGGGTTTAAGTATCCTGCCCATAGGCCGTTTGTTTATTGAGCTATCCCCGGATAAAACACAATTAAAACCCGCAGACGCAAGTATGCCGGCCAGCAACCTTATTGTAGTGCCGGAATTTCCTACATATAAAACATCATCAGGTTCTTTGAAATTTTCAATCCCGCATCCATGTATAATAAGCGTATCGTCAATTTTCTCTGTTTTGACCCCCAGCTTTCCAAGCACTGTAATAGTATTTTCACAGTCTTCTGAAAAAAGAAAATTCTTAATTGCTACAGTCTCATGGGTGATGGAAGATATTATTGCGCTTCTGTGTGATATCGATTTATCTCCGGGAATCCTTATTTCGCCATTTATTGAATGAGCTCCAGATATTTCCATGATTCTTATTCGCCAAGGATTTTTTTTATCCTTGCTTCGTAACCTTTCTGTTCTATTGCATTTTTTGCTATTTCACCTGCATTTTCGCCTTCGACAAGTATTTTAAGAATACCTCCGCCTACAAATTCTGTGGAATGAAATATGGAAATATCTTCGATGTTTATTCCACTTGAACTGATTGCAAGCGTAACATCGGAAAGAACGCCTTTCTTGTCAGGTATTGAAATCATTAATTCATAAAGTTTTGAAATATCTTTCTCTACATATTTCGGGAGGTTTAGCCTTGCTTCTTTGGCGTCATTGTAGTGTGTTTTAATGTATTCCGTATCATTGTTTTTTAGGCTATCCTTGAATTTTTGAAGGTATTCAATGTATTTATCAACTGCTTTAATAATCTCATTTTTATTTTCAAATGTGATGTCCAACCACATTTTTGGATTTGAAGCAGCAATCCTTGTCATGTCCCTGAATCCGCCTGCGGATAATTTAAAAAGATTTTTAAGCTCTGCCTGCTCATCATCAACCATTTTTACCAGGTTTGTGGACATTATATGAGGCAGGTGGCTTATTAAGGAGACTACTTCATCATGTTCTTTTGGCGATATCGACACTACCTTTGCGCCGATTTTTGTAAGAAGGGAATGAAGTGAGACAAGTGATTCAGTTTTTGTATTGTCTGTAGGTGTCAGGATATAAAATGCATTTTTAAAAAGGTCTTGTCTTGCAGAAAGAACACCTTCATTTTCTGAACCAGCCATTGGATGTCCCC
>PMCC01000133.1:0-250 GCA_003155275.1 Actinomycetota bacterium
ACTGTGGCCTAATGTTGTATGTTTGTATTGCGTATTAGCTATAATATATAAACTCAAATTTTTGTCAATTTATTTAAAGTAACCAAGTTTTATATCAATTTATATCAATTTTTTAATATCTATGACCGCTAAATTGGTAATATTTGTTTTTTTTGCATTATAAAAAAATTTTTTACTGAATGACTCGAATTCAGTAAAATCAGTCATTTAAATTAAGCTTAAATTTCATTGCAGCAAAAGAAAAGCCCTG
>PMCC01000133.1:279-1832 GCA_003155275.1 Actinomycetota bacterium
CCGGATTGCGGCGGGGTTATTACAACAAAAGTCATTGTCGGATAACCGGATGCATTATCTATCCAGGTTCCGGAATTAGCATAAATTGTTTTCTGTTTCTTAAGATTAGTGTCAGGCAATATAATTGCGCCATGCGTGTGACCAAACACAACTATTCTCTTGGTTGCATCTTTATCAAAGTATTGAAGCTTTGCCTGGACATCAGTGAAATCGTAGTCGTTTGCTTTTGCAATTGCTTCAATTGCAGAAGTTTTTACTTTCACTCCATTTAATGTCTGCCTTTTGTCCCAGTTATCCTGTAGTCCTTTATACAAATTCACATCAATTAATCCACCTGGTGAATTTTGATAAGGAATTAAATCATTTATTGCATAATCCTGTGTGTATCCGTCAATGTTTGTTTTAATGGCCTTATCGGAAAATTTTTCGTTTACAGGCAAACCGGACAGAAGTCCTTTCCAGCTCTGATTATATACATAATACCCATACTGGCTTACATTATTTTTATCAGCAGTTACATCAACAAAAACATTGCTTGATTTCGGGAAACCTTCAACAACCGACGAGGTCGCTATTCTTGTGAAAAAATAACCCGGCGGCAGTATAGAAGAATTATTTTTAGTTATATCCCTGTTTGAAATTTGATCAGGCGCACAGAAAATATTGTATTTGTGCCCATGTTCAATGATTATCTCCGAATTGGCTCCGGTAATATATTCACCCAATCCCTGTACATCACCTCTTTTTTGGTTTATGCCGGGTAAAATCCTTTCGAGGTCTGCTTCCGTCAGCAGCAGATCGTGATTTCCCGGCACATAGGTTACTTTTATCTGGCCGGCAGTAATGATTGCGTTTATGGCATCCATCACATCCTGGTTGTTTGCGCCCACCGAATCAAAAAAGGTAGATTGTGAGTCAGGCAATACATAATCCATAGGCACAAACCAACCGTCCAGCAAATCCCCTGCTATAACAAGTTCTGCTACATTGGGTGAATTTTTAATTTGAACCAAAAAATCTACCAGTGCCGGCCTGTTCTGCTTGGTCTCTGTAAAAGCATCGTCTACTCCTAAATGTATATCGCTTATAACAACGATTTGTGAACGGGTATTTTTTAATGCAGCATTACCGGCAAGATTGAGTGTATAGTTGGTAGCAAAATAGCCTGTAAAGTCATTTTCCAGAGCCAGGCCCGTTGTTGATTTTAAAGCATTGCTTACTACTATTTTATACTCCTGGCCCTCGGCAAATTTTTCAACATTCGCGGTGTTGATATCGAGGAGATTAGGATTATCCGGGTTAATCTTTGCCACGCATTGTAGTTTGACTGGATTGCCGCCGGTATCTATCTGGTAAAGAGCAACTGCGGTGGCAATAGTGCCCGGATTCAGCGGTTCACTGAACGTAAAGGTGACCGTTTGAACGGAATCATTGACCGGCGGATTCCCTGCGTCAGCTGACATGGAAATATTTGCTTCTGTAGTCATTACTGTTTCGGCAGCCTTCACAGATGTAGCCTGCGCGGGAGAACACGCAGTCAGCATAAAAATCAA
>PMCC01000133.1:1862-8716 GCA_003155275.1 Actinomycetota bacterium
TACAAACTTATGAAATTTTTAAGATTGATTCAAACAAATAATTAATTATTTTCTGTTGAACAATTGGCTAAAAAGCTAAGATTAAAAAGTTTTCATGCTTAATTTCAACAACTGATTCATTAAAAAATGAATTGCAGGATGAAACAAATTAAAAATTAATGTGGAAGAACGCAGAAATATCCTTAAAAAATGGAATTATCATTGACCCTAATAATTTAATCTAATCATTTAATCACTTAAATTACAGTTAAGTGACTACCCCGTTTTCGTCCACTTCTTTAACTGAGGCTGCTTTCCCTAGAGTGATATTTAAGTACCACTCATATGATGAGCTGGCTTTTACAACACTGTTTTGCCCTCGGGCCGCAGCAAAATCGGGCCTGTCAAAAGATGCGCTGCAGGGTTCAAGAAAAAGGTTATAGATATTCCTGAAGCTGCCCGGATTATGGAGTATTCCAAGATAAGGTATTTTCTGCGGTGGAAAGGAGAGTGCAAAAACACTGTTGTCAGGATATTGAGCCGCGCACCAGCCTTTTTTTAATGCATCTTTGAAATAATACTTCTCGCAATTATCTTCCCGGGTTCCCATAATAGAGGCATTTCTTTTGATTCCGCCTTTATCTGTAAATTCCGGCCATTCAAACTCTTCCCCGTATCTGCCTATCCGCCCGGTATTGGTAAATACTGAGATTGCTTTTTTTAAATCCCGGGGTACAAGTATTTTTACTCCCGGCTCGGCGTTAAGCATGGTATGCGCTGCCCATAAAAAATCCATATCAAACTGCGTATTGTTTATCACTTTGTAATCTATACGCAATACACTGTCAGAAAGAAAACGAATACGCTTTTCAAAAACATACGGCAGGCGAATACCGTAAAATGTAAAACGTACATCATCCTTGCCTGCCAGTATTTTTGCCTTAAGGTTCCATATCTCGCCGTGGTCCGCAAGCTTTATGCCTGCCCATGGTTCTTTTTGGTAGTAGCAGGTATCAATGGTCGGAAACATATCGTCAAGACCGCAGCACTCGGCGTCCACATATGAACCGTCAAACGGTACTGTCCTGTATTTTGGTTCGGGGCGCTGCACCATAAATTCTTTGGATGTTTTTTTATCAACTATGGAGGCGATATTACCGCCAAAATCCGGCAGGAATTTAAAAGCAAGCAAACTGCTTTCCATTACAATTGCTTTTTGGTCCTTGTAGCTGCCTTCATAAATTTTAAAACCCATATAAAGCCTCCTTTTTTATTTAATCTTTCACCGGCCCTGTCAACTTTTAGCGCCTTCAGCCTATTTCTTCAGCGCGCCTTATTTCCTGCCCTAAATCTTTAAAAGTATTTTTATCCTTGATGCGCTGTTTGTTTTAAGTTCAATAAGCGCTTTTTCTGCATCTGCCAGCGGTATCACCTGAGTGATCATCGGGGTAAAATCCACTTTGCTGGCTTCCATCATGCTTATAACCACGGTACCCATACTGGGGCTCCCGCCCACCGGGACAAGGTGTATACATCTTATAATCATCAAATCCAGGTTTAGCCCGTCTACTGGTTTTTCATAAAAAGCGACACAGGACACCCTGGCGCCGTAATTGGACATCCTGACAGCTTCCTTTANNTTTGTGGTGTTTATAGTCTCATCAGCGCCGAATTTCTTTCCTATTTCCAGTTTAAAGTCTTTCCTGCCGACAAGAATGACCTTCTTTGCCCCGGAGAGCATTGCAAACGGAACAGCGCCCAGACCAATCGGACCTGTGCCGATTATTACCACATTGTCCCCGATTTTTATATTGCTCTTCTTGACAGAATAAAGTCCTGTAGCAACAGGCTCGACCATTGAGCCCTGTTCAAATGAAACGTTTCCGGGAAGCGCAAATACATGCCTTTCAGGCATAACGGCATATTCTGCATAACCCCCGTCCTGGGCAACTATTGTGCCTACGGCTTTCATTTTCAAACAGAAAAGATAGTCGCCTGCCAGGCACCTGTCGCATATTCCGCAGGATATGCCCGTATCGCATACGACTCTGTCGCCGATTTTAAACTTGCTGACTCTCTTGCCGACAGCTTCAATGACACCGGAATATTCATGCCCAAATGTCATAGGCACGTTTATCAGCCCGGCTTCCCAGAAACTGCTTTCGCCCGAGTAAATAGCCTGGTCGGTCCCGCATACCCCGCAGTATTTAACACGAATAAGAACCTCATTTTCCATAAGTTCCGGGATTTCCACTTCCATCCACCTTAAATCTTTTATTCCGTATAGCCTTTGCGCCATCATTTTCATAAATAACCTCCAGGAAATCTGTTTGTTTTGTAAAAAATATTCTTAATATGCTGTGCAGCCTCCGTCAACAGCCAGAAGATGTCCTGTCACATAAGTAGATGCATCAGAAGACAGGAATATGCATGCGCCTACTATCTCTTCGGGCTTTGCAAAACGGCCAATGGGAAATCTCTTTAGCATGTCTTCACCATATGCGGGGTTTTCGTCTATACATTGCTTTAAAAGCGGTGTTTCAAATGTGCCGGGAAGTACTGCATTGACCCTGATTCCCCTCTTTGCCCATTCACATGCGGCAGTTTTTGTAAACATCGCAACTCCTCCCTTGCTGGAACAATAGGCTGCGCTTAAAGGTATTGCCACCACGCTGCCAAGAGAACCGAAGTTTACTATTGAACCATTGCCTTTTTTAAGCATTTCAACTGCTGCATATTTTGTAAATAAAAAAGTGCCTTTTAGATTTACGCCAAGTACAATATCCCATGCGTTCTCATCAAACTCCTCCAAAGGCATTCGCCTTGTTATACCTGCACAATTTACAAGCACATCCACGCCGCCAAATTCCTTTGCCGCTATCTCAACCGCTGCCCTGGCTTCTTCCGCATTAGTGACATCTGCCTTTACAGCGAGCGCCCTGTAGCCGAAATCTGCAAGTTCCTCAGCAAGTTCTTGTACGGCTTCCAAATTGCTGTCNNAGCCCGCTGCCAGAGCCTGTTATTATTGCTGATTTGCCTTCCAGGCTGAATTGCTTTAGCGACGGATATGCCGAGAATCTCTCATTTGTCAGTTCCATATTTTTACCTTGCCTTTTGCTAAATATCTGAAATTTATTTTTTGCCTTACTTCTTTCATAACCGGTTTTTCTTCTTATATCAATGCACAGCATTTAAAAATCTTAAAATAAAATACATCAGCCGTATTTA
The DNA here is from genome assembly GCA_003155275.1 of Actinomycetota bacterium. Lineage (GTDB taxonomy): Bacteria > Actinomycetota > Humimicrobiia > Humimicrobiales > Humimicrobiaceae > Fen731. The sequence goes on from PMCC01000133.1 coordinate 5,070, forward strand.
TTTTGTCACTTTTAACTTCTATTTAATACTTCCTTTACTCCACTCACTATCTTTTCCGTAGAAGGTATCGTCAACTGTTCCAGTTTCCTGCTGTAAGGTATCGGAGCCTGCGCAGAAGTTATCCTCTTTACGGGCGCATCGAGCCAGTCAAATGCAAGTTCGTTTATGACAAATGCAATTTCGGCGCCGATTCCGCATACTCCATGTGATTCATGGACAATTACCGCTCTACCTGTTTTTTTAACTGAACTTATTATCGTGTCTTTATCCAGTGGAACGAGTGTTCTCGGGTCAATTATCTCTGCATCTATACCTTCCGCTTCGAGAATACCCGCCGCTTCCATTGCCTTGAGTACCATCCAGGAAGTTGCCACAATTGTTACATCTTTGCCCACACGCTTAATATCAGCTTTGCCAAAAGGTACAGTGTATTCGCCATCCGGCACTTCCCCTGTTGTGTTGTATAAAACCTTATGTTCAAAGAACATGATTGGATTATTATCTCTTACAGCGGTTTTTAAAAGTCCTTTTGCATCATACGGGTTAGACGGCATCACTACCTTTAGCCCCGGCATATGGCAGAATATAGCCTCCAGGTTCTGTGAATGCTGTGCGCCGTTGCCTCTTCCGCTTCCCTGCTGGGCGCGTATAACCAGGGGAAGAATAGCTTTGCCTCCTGTCATATACCGAACTTTTGCGGCCTGGTTGATTGTCTGGTCCATGGCGTGGAGGATAAAATCCACATACTGCATTTCGACTAACATCCTGGTGCCTGTCAGCGCTCCTCCGACACCAGCACCGATAATTACAGCTTCCGAAATCGGGGTGTTCCTTATCCTGTCATGTCCAAACTCTTCAAGGATTCCTTTTGTGCATCCGAATACGCCGCCCATTGTTTCCACGTCTTCGCCCATAACAAATATATCTTTATCTCTGCGCATTTCTTCTGCAATAGCGTCCCTTATTGCTTGAGAATATCTGATTACCGGCATCTTTATACCTGCCTTTCAAAAAAAACATCTTTACAAAGGTCGCCATCATCCGGCCATGGACTTTCCTGCGCAAACAGGGCCGCTTTTTCCATCTCACTTTTCAAGTCTTTTTGTATTTTTTCAAGAAGGCCGCGCTCAGCAATCATGTTCTTTATAATATATGCGCCAAGCCTTGCAATTGGATCTTTGGCTTTCCATGCTTCAACTTCCTCAATACTTCTATAGCCGCCTTTTGCATAGCCGTCACCTGTGTAGTGGCCTTCCCAGCGGTAAGTCTTAGCCTCTATTAACGAAGGGCCACCGCCCTTTCTTGCAATTTCAATTGCAGAGCTTAAAACATCATAGAGTTCAAACACATCATTGCCGTCACAGATAATGCCGGGTATTCCATAGGAAGCGGCCCTGACGCTTACATTTTTAACGGGAAGGCTTTCCTTAACGCTTGTAAATACCTGATAAAGGTTATTTTCACAAAGAAATATAACAGGCAGCTTCCATATGGCCGCCAGATTTAGCGATTCATGAAAAATACCCTCATTTGTTGCCCCTTCACCAAAAAAACAAATGGTTACACTGTCGTTCTTTTTCATAATTGCATTTGTTATTCCTGCACCCACAGAAATGGCAAGCCCTCCGCCCACCATACCGTTTGCGCCCAGGTTACCCTCAGTAAAATCTGCCATATGCATGGAGCCTCCTTTGCCGCCGCAGTAACCAGCCTTTCGTCCCAGAAGTTCCGCCATCATCCTGTCTGTTTTTCCACCCTTGGCAATGCAGTGGCCATGGCCCCTGTGTGTGCTTGTGATGGTGTCGGTTTTGCGCAGAAGCACTCCTGCAGTCGCCGCGATTGCTTCCTCTCCGATATATAAATGCATTGAACCGGTAACCAGCCCTTGTGTAAAAAGCTCCGTAGCTTTCTGTTCAAAAAGCCTTATACGCAGCATTTGTTCATAAATCTTAAGCAGACTTTCTCTGCCCGGGATTTTAATATCAGGCATTTTATTATCAACCTTTCTTTTTATCAGGTTAATTATATTAAACGAATCAGTTCCTGATTAATAACTCAAATCTTATGAAATATTTTGTTTAAGCTAAGCTTGAAATTTTCCCAATTTGGCCTGTTTTGCTGAATATGCACCAGCAGCTGGTTATTTTTTTGTTCTTTCTTCCAATTTTTTCATTACCGCAACAGAAATTTAATGCTCTGCTGCATGAAATTCTTTTAATCCATAAAAAGCCCGCCATCGATATCCAGTATCTCTCCTGTTATGTATCTTGCCCGCTTTTCATCTGCTAAAAATATCGCTCCGTAGGCAATGTCTTCAGGATACCCTATTCCGAGAGGCACAGATTTTACGATATTTTCACGCATCTGACTATCATAGTCTGCGCCTGTATCAGAACCTGTTTTTATGCCGGTATCTTTGCTTTTGGTGATGCCGGTGCCGGGTTCTTTACTTTTACCTGAACCAATGCCGCTGCTGCCTTTGATGTCGCCTCCGAGCATTGGCGTATCAATAGGGCCAGGACTGATTGCGTTTACCCTGATACCAAATGGCGCAAGCTGTTTTGCCAGATGTATGGTAAGCGCAGATATCCCGCCTTTGGAGGCAACATAATTTCCGCCTACATTTAATCCGCCGGTTTTTGCGGCAGCTGCTGTGATATTAATAATGCAACCTTTTTTACGCTCCTTCATGCCGGGAATGACTTCTTTAGACATAAGAAAAGTACCTTTAAGGTTTACATCCAAAACCCTGTCCCATTGCTTTGTGGAAATATCCTCAATCCTGCCTAAAAATATTATGCCGGCAGAATTTATTAAAACATCAATCGCGCCATATTCTTCCAGGATTTGCTCAACTGCTTCCCTTATCGGAAACTCTTCTGATACGTCAAAATCTTTTGAGACTGCTTTCCCGTTTATTTTTTTTATTTCAGCTACTGTTTTTTGTACTTTGGCCTTGTCGATATCGCAGGCTACCACAAATGCTCCTTCCAGGGCAAACATTTTGGCAATAGCTTTTCCAATGCCGCTTCCTGCACCTGTAACAAGCACTAATTTACCGTCATAATTCATAGACTTATTACCCCCTTACATCCAAACCAAAAGTTTTTTAATAGTCTTCAAATACCTGCCATATAATGATTAATAACCCAAGCCCGGTCTTAACAGCAATTAACAAAAACTTCCAGGCAAAACAGATAACCAAAATATATGGTCTTTTTCTTTTTAACAGTATTGCTTAAATTACTATTTTTCTTTTAATCACCTTTCTTAAATTATTACTACTTTCTTTCACAGTCAGGTATAAACAGTGTTTTTATACTATTGCCGCTTCGAAGATCAGCAAAAGCCTTTTCCCAGTTTTCTATTGATTCTCTGTGGATAATCAGTTTTGCCAGATCCATTTTTGTATTGGAAGCTATTGCTATGGCTCTGTCCCAGCTTGTATAGCTGGAGCTCAAGTTAAAGAATACGTCAAGAATCTTTTTCTGTGCCGTGTCCCAGTTTACACGTACATCAGGCTTGCCTGTAAGTCCAACCACACAGAGCCTGCCGAGCTTTCTTACTGCATCAATTGCAGTCTGGATGCCCTTTTCATTTCCTGACGCTTCTATGACAATATCTGCCATCCTGTCATTTGTCTGCCG
>PMCC01000133.1:8753-15499 GCA_003155275.1 Actinomycetota bacterium
CCATTTTCCTTTGCTGCAAATGCGCATAATATCCCTATAGGCCCTGAACCTACAACAACGACTGTCTCCTGCGCCATAACCCTGACACGCTCACAGACATAGTTTACTGCCACTGCAAGAGGCTCAATCAGCGCAGCTACATCGAAGGAAAGATTGTCCGGTATTTTGTGCAGCAACTTTGCAGGCATTGTGAGGTAGTCAGTGAACGCACCATTCTGCCCCCACCCGGGGGATCGTTTTTCGGGGCAAATCTGCCAATAACCGCGCCGGCATAGTTCGCACACCATGCAAGCTTCAGCATGAGGTTCTGCTACAACCCTGTCACCGATTGTTACATTTTTTACATCTTTACCCATTTCTACAACTACGCCGGCAAACTCATGCCCCAATGTAACTGGGGGCCAGTATGTAAATTCATCATCAGCTATATGCAGATCTGTACCGCAGATACCCGCAGCTTTTACCTTTATAAGCACGTCGCCATCTCTTTTTATAGTTGGCTTGTCCACATCGCGTACTTCTATAAATCCTTTGCCCCTGTCATATTTTTGCAATGCCCTCATAAAAACCTTATACCTTTCATCATTTAATTGTTTGTCAGATATCAATTAAAAGTCTTTGCTTAACAAAAAATCTAGAATACTGCTCTGCCGCCGATGCCTCCAATGCCTCCAATGCCTTTATATAACGGTAGTCTTGCACTCAACATTAAGGTGGGCGCAGGTATTTTTTATTGCTCTGTTTCTATATACCCCATCACCTGCTGGATTGTAAGCTCATCGTCTACCTGCGCAGTTATCTCCACAAGCACACCGTCTGCCGGGCTTTCTATTTCCAGTGTTGCTTTTTCAGATTCAATCTCAGCCACAGGCATGTTTTTTTTAACTTTCTGGCCTATACTTACCATCCACTTTCTTAAGACGACATATTCTGTAGTTAAGCCCTGCTGAGGTACTTTAATCTCAATTCTCATATTGCTTTTGCTCCTTTTTTAAGCCTTTTATTCCTATCACTTAAGCACCTGCCTGATTGCTGCCGCTATAATCTCTTCTGTGGGTATCATGGCTTCCTCCAAAACCGGAGCATATGGGTGAGGAAGGTCTTTTGTGGCCACACGGACAATCGGGGCTTTTAAATATTTAAATAATTCTTCCGCAGTTTTTGCGGATATTTCTGAAGCTGCGCCACATGTAAGATGGCCCTCTTCCACTATTACCAGCCTGCCGGTCTTTTTTACTGAATCTGCTATTTCCTTAAAGTTTAACGGATAAAGCACCCTTGGGTCTATTATCTCTATATCAATATCTGCGCCTATCATGCCTTTTTGCATGACGCTGTTTATGCGCTGCTGTATTATTGGGCCTATTATAACAACTGTTGCGTCTTTGCCTTCTTTTAATATGTTGGCTTTATCAAACGGGACAGTGTATTCCTCATCCGGTATTTCCTCCCTTACAGGATATGCAAACTTATGTTCAAAGAAGACCACCGGATCATTTTGCCGCAGAGCTGTCTTTATGAGACCTTTGGCATCATACGCATTGCCGGGTACCACCACTTTGAGCCCGGGCACATGCATGGTAATGGCATAAAGACAAGCGGAATGGTGCGGACCTGATACCCTGCCCCCCATTTGCGCCCTTACTATCATCGGCACTTTTACCTGTCCGTCAGACATATAGGATAATTTCCCTGCCTCCTGGCAAAGGGGGCTTAATATCTCATAAAGTATATCTGCAAACATTATATCCACTATCGGACGAAGGCCAGTGGCTGCAGCTCCCACCGCCATTGCTGTAAAACCATTTTCACTTATTGGTGTGTCTATGACCCTGTCGCCGCCAAATTCCTGGAACAGGTTTTTGGTTTGTCCATAGCTGCCGCCTCTTTCGCCGATGCCTTCCCCCATTGTTATAATCGTGGGATCCCTTCTCATCTCTTCTGCAATTCCATCGCGTACCGCATTCATATATGATATCTTGCTCATTTAACTAAACCTCCTCAAAAAGATGTTTTCCAACTGTGGATGGGTCCGGAAGCGGGCTTGCTTTGGCATATTCATAAGCATCTTCCATTTCTTTTTCCACTGATATTTCTGCCTGTTTGATGGAATTATCATCGATTCCGTATACATCTTTAAGAATAATCTTAAAATTTTTAATAGGGTCCTTTATTGACATCCAGGTGTCCACTTCTTCTTTTGTCCGGTAAGTGCCATAAAGCTGGTCGCCGAGATAGTGGCCGCCATGGCGGTATGTTTTGCATTCGATAAGAGTGGGGCCCTCGCCGTTTACTGCCCTTTCCCTTGCCGCCGCTGTGGCTTCATAGACCGCAATGATATCATTTCCATCCACTGCGACACCTTTCATTGCAAAGGCTGAAGCACGTGAAGCAATTTCAGGATTTGCGGCGACCATCGTTAGGGGCGTTGCCGTTGCATATTTATTATTCTCACAGACAAATATCACCGGCAGCTTAAGGTAGGAAGCCATGTTAAAAGACTCATAGCAAATACCCATGTTGCTGGCGCCATCGCCAAAAAAAGTCACACCTACCGTTTCTTTTTTCAACAGTTTGGCTGAAAGCCCTGCGCCGACTGCCAGCCCTATGCCTCCGCCCACCACACCATTTGTACCCAGAAATCCAATGGAAAGCTTGTACATATGCATACTGCCGCCACGCCCGCCGTTGCATCCTCCCTGCTTTCCGAACAGCTCAGCCAAAGCCTCCCTGACAGGAATGCCCTTTGCAACGGCATGCCCATGTCCCCTGTGCGTGCTAGTCACAAAATCTTCCTTTTTTAATGCCGCGCAAACGCCTGCTGCTACAGCTTCCTCTCCCTGGTACAAATGCACAAACCCGGGCACTTCGCCGGATTTATATTTTTCCGCAGCCATATCCTCAAAAAGCCTTAAGCGATACATATCTTTGTAAAGCTTGAGCAGGTTTTCTTCTGACGTGTCAAGTCTGCTCATAATTAATTACCCCCCCCATATTGTTTTAAATTATAAATAAATGATTTCAACGAGTAACCAAACGGCCACAATCAATAATAAAAATTCCTCTTTCTTCCAATCAGCGCCTGACCCTTCCTGAAGTATCTCCGCCCATTAGGGCTTCTACCTCTGCTATAGAAACCAGGTTAAAATCGCCCGATATTGAATGCTTCAGGCAGCTTGCCGCAACTGCAAATTCCAGGGCGGTTTTTTTACCATCATAAGAATTGAGTCCGTATATCAAGCCTGCAGCAAAGGAATCTCCGCCACCCACTCTGTCAACAATATCTTTAATCATATATTTTTTACTTAAGATAAATTGCTGCCCATCGTTTAAACACGCTGACCAGCCATTTACATCCGCACTTTCGCTTTCCCGCAGAGTGATGGCTATTATCTTTACGTTTGGATATGTTTTAAGAACGGCTGCTGATAGCTGTTCGTATTTTGTTGTGTCCAAACTGCCCTTTTGAACCTCTGCATCTGACTGTATCCCCAACGATTTCTGGCAGTCCTCCTCATTTGCAATCACAACATCAACATATTCCATAAGGGTACTCATCACCTCCTGTGCAGTCTTGCCGTATTTCCAGAGATTCTTTCTGTAATTTAGATCACAGGATACTGTAAGACCCATCTGTTTTGCTGCATGAAGTGATTTTAGCGAAAGCTCTGCGGCTGATTCGCTTATTGCAGGCATTATACCTGTAATATGAAACCAGCCTGCGCCAGAAAAAATATTTTTAAAATCAAAAATCCCTGGCTTTGCAACGGCTATAGTAGAGTCTGCCCTGTCATAAATGACATTTGATGCCCTCTGGTTTGCCCCATTTTCAAGAAAATAAATGCCCATTCTTCCTTCAGAGCGTACTATATGCGTTAAGTCAATATTAAACTTCCTAAGCTCCCTTATGCATGCTTCTCCAAGGTAGTTTTTCGGCAACGCTGTCACATATGAGACTTCGATACCAAAATTAGCCAGTGAAACTGCCACATTTGCCTCTCCTCCGCCAAATGTAGCTTCAAGTGCCGGAGATTGAAAAAGACGTTCGAAAGAGGGAGATTTCAGCCTTAACATTATCTCTCCCAAAGTAACTACCCTTTGCATATTCTTATCTCCTTTTTTTACCATATCCAACTTTTTTGCTTTGCTGACTTTTTTACCCTGGCCCTTTTTTACCTTATTTCTTTTTTTAGTTTTCCTATTTCTGAAGCAGATGTATTGCAAATCCGCTTATCTGTTCTTTAAGGTACACTGCTATCATTTTGCCGTTCTTTTCTTTTGCAGTAGACATGTCAACCCCAAAACCCCGCTTGCCAAGATAATAAATGGCGCGCGCAATATTGTTTGTACGAATTGCAATATGGCCATGCTGCCCCAAACCTATTTTTTTATTGACCTCTATGATACCGCCGATAAAATTGGAGCTTTCCCCTTCCTTAATGCCCAGGCCAAAAGCCTTATCAAATATCAAAGCCCCGTCCATTGCAGTTTGCCCGTCCGGAGTGTTTATACCGATATGCGCAAGCTCAAATCCCAGCAGTATTGAGATTGCCTGCTTTACAGCATCTGTTATCTTTACAAATGCTTTTGCAGCTATCGCAGACGGGCTGCATAAAAAGCCGCCGCCTACGGCAAATACATATTCCTTATCAGCATAATCTTTTAAGTTAGCCAGGTCCACTCCGCCTGTCGGTATGAATTTCTTGCTTTTGTAAGGGCCGTTTAATGCTTTCAGCGCCTCCACGCCGCCGTAAACGTTCGCAGGGAAAAATTTCAACACATCCAGCCCATATTTGTCAGCAAATTCTATTTCCGTCGGAGTAACACATCCGGGCGTCACGGCAACCCCGCAGTCAACGCACCATTTAACAACTGTCTCATCAAACCCGGGTGTTACGACAAACTCAGCGCCTGCTTTTACGGCATCATTTGCCTGTTCTACGCTTCTTACAGTACCCGCCCCGACAAGTATAAAGGGAAATTTTGCTTTAACTTTTTTGATGCAGTCAATCGCTGCTTTTGTGCGCATGGTTATTTCCATGATATCAAGGCCGCCGGCTAAAAGCGCCTCTGCCACTTCTGTTGCATCATCGGCGTTTTCCAAAACTACAACCGGCACGAGTCCTGCCAGGCCAATTCTTTCCAGAACATTCATTTTTTAACCATTCCTTTCAAGGCGCAAATAATAAAAAGTATTTTCTTTTAGACTTAAAGTTGCAAAATAATAATAAAAAGTATTTCTAATAAGACTAGATAGTTAAAAGTATTTCTTATAAGACCTATAACCTTCCGAAATTTTCTTAGAATTTATTTACCGGGTATATAGGCTTTCCGCCTTCCAGGACAGCTTTTATATTCTGCGCGATTTTTGTATGTAATTCCTTCATGGATTCCACGGAATAAAATCCCACATGGTCCGTCAGTATGCAGTTATCCATTTTTAAAAGCGGACTATCAGCCGGCAGGGGTTCCTTGTTATGGGTATCGAGCCCTGCAAAAGCAATCTTTCCTGTTGACAGCGCATCAATCAAGGCTTCCTCATCAACCAGCGGTCCGCGTGCAGTATTAATAAGGATTGCCGAATTTTTCATCAGGGAAAATGCCTTTTTATTTATGATGCCCTTGGTTTCAGGGGTTACAGGCACGTGAAGAGAGATATAATCTGCCTCGGTTAATAACGTTTCCAGATCGGTTTTCTGTGCACTTGATGCTTCAATGATTTCTTTTGAGACATAAGGGTCATAAACCAGGACTTTTTTCAATCCAAGGCCTGAGAGTTTTCTTACAAGGCATCGCGCGATATTGCCAAAGCCAATTAATGCAAAAACCCTGTCTTTTATCCTGTATATGCCGCTTCTGTCCATGTTCCATCCGCCCTGCCTGACCTGCTTGTCGCGAAGTGTAATGCGTCTTACGCAGGAATAGAAAAGCGCCATGGCATGGTCTGAGACATCCTCCATGCAATAATCCGGTACATTGGCCACATAGATTTTCTTTTTGGTGCAGGCCTCAACATCCACATTATCGTATCCCACACCGTATCTTGAAACCACTTTGCATTTGGTCATGCTTTCTATAACCTTTGCCGGCATGGGCGCTTGGTCTAATAGTACTCCGTCTGCATCCCTGCATGCAATTATCATTTCCTCCACTGTTGAGCAGTCCTCGATAACAACCTCAGCATCAACCGGTTTTAATACCGCTGCTTCAATACTGTAGTCGCCGTGACGGTTATCTGATACTACCACTTTATACTTTGCCATTTTTTTAAACTCCTTTATTCTTTGAAAAACTTTTTAATCATTAAAAAACCGTTATTATTGCACCTGCAGGTTTAAGTAATTGTATATTGCCATGGCGCAGGATTTGATATCTTCCAATTTAACCTGTTCATTGTCAGAATGGGCGTGGCGCAATTCACCGGCTCCAAATACTATAGCCGGTATTTTCTTTTCATGAGAATAAAACCACATGTCACAGCAGGCTGGAAGAGCTGAATACTGTACTTTTATTCCAGCTTCCTGAACTGATTCCGCAAATTCCTTTACACATGCCAGCTCCCTTGAAGTGACATTGGGGTCGCGCTGCAGCGGAAAACTGATTTCTGTAAATCCTGATATTCCAGTGCCTGCACTCTCTATGCTTTTGGCTATTTCAGTAATGACTTCTTTTGTGGCCATACCGGGTAAAAAACCAAACACACCTTCCAGTATTGCTTCTTTTGGCGCTGTAGCCGGCCATACGCC
>PMCC01000133.1:15573-17279 GCA_003155275.1 Actinomycetota bacterium
AAGGCGTTTTTTACGGATTTTACATCTCCGCTGTGTCCGGCTATGCCTCGGGTAACTGCCCGAAACCACAAAGCGCCCCGGCTGGCTGTCAGTATTTTTAAATCCGTCGGTTCCATGATTATCGCAAGGCTTGCGCGAAACTCTTCCTTCATCATTGCCAGCGTCCCGTTTCCGCCTATCTCCTCTTCAGCAACAATATGGACCTGGAGCGTTTTCAGGGGTTTTATACCGGACTTTTTTATNNTTCTTCGGCAGCCGGTACGGTATCGGCATGCGCATTTAATACCACTGTTTCGCTTGTAAGGCCATTTGCTTTAAGCACAAGATTATGCCTGTTTTCATATGATATCCCATCTTTTACATTGCTGTAATAAGGATTTGACGTTAGGCTCTGAGGCATTTTTACAAGCTCTGCACTGTCACAGAGTGGAAGAAACTCGCTTTTTAAGACGCCCACTAACTCTTCTTCTTCGCCTGAAAGCGATTTTACGGCAATAATTTTATTTAAAAAAAGCGCCGTATCTTTTAAGTTATCATCAAAAACAGATGTGTTTTCCATCAATATAGCTTTATTTATTACAAATTCCTATTCTAAATGTATGCATTTGCGGTCAACCGACATTTTTATTTGATGAGCATTTTTAATCAACTTGCCGCCATGTAGAAGCAACAGCCGTGTCCCCTTACTGCAGGCTTAAAAGCGCTGATTCCATTATACCCAGGCTTTCCTCTATCTCTTCGTCGCTTATAACAAGCGGCGGCCCTACACGGATCACATTGCCATATATGCCGACTATGCCGATAAGAAGCCCTTTGTCTGCACACCGGAGCACAAGTTCCTGTGCAATTTTGGGTGCCGGTTCTTTTGTTTTCTTGTCCATAACAAGTTCCATGCCCATCACAAGCCCCCTGCCTCGAACATCGCCCAGGTATTTACATTTCTCCTGGACATTTACAAGGCGCTCCTTGATGATTTTGCCGGCCCGTAAAGCTTTATTTGCCAGATCCTCTTGCTTCATAATCTCAAGAACTGCAATAGTGGCGGCACAGGAGACAGCATTGCCGCCAGCCGTACTGCTTAGCTCGCCCCTGCCAAGACAATCGACGACATCGGACCTTATAAGCAGCGCTGACTGCGTTATACCGCTGCCTATTCCTTTGCCTAAAGCCGCTATGTCAGGCGTCAAATCTTCCCACTGCATGTAATACATCTTGCCGCTTCTGCCAAATGAGGACTGTACCTCGTCCAAAGCAAAAAGAATTTTCTTATTCCTTATCCATTTTTCAAGCTCTGTCATCCAGCCATCCGGTGGAAATATAAAACCGGCAGTGCCAAGATAAGGCTCTGTAATTACACCGGCTAATGAACCTGTTGAATTTGCTTCCACCACATCATCCAAAAACTCCAGACACATATTTCCGCATATATCCACCGTGGATTTAAAAGGACAGCGGTAGCAATACGCAAAAGGCGACCTTATCACCCCGGGCATCGATGGCCCGAAATCCTTTTTGATTTTAGACATTCCGCCGGCGCTTGCAGATGCATAAATCCTGCCGTGAAATCCACCGAAAAAGCCAATAACCTCATAGTTGCCGGTCTTTTTTTTCATGATGCGCATCATTGCATCGGTCACTTCCCCGCCGGTGGATAAAAAGAAGCAGGTGTCCAGATGTTTCGGCGCCGAGCTTACAAGACGCTCTGC
>PMCC01000058.1 GCA_003155275.1 Actinomycetota bacterium
CCGGACGTTAGCGGAGTCGATGTCTGCAAGCAGATCCGCAAATTCTCCAACATCCCGATAATAATGCTTACTGCCAAAAGTGATGATATTGATAAAATCGTTGGGCTTGAAGTGGGAGCAGATGATTACCTTACAAAGCCNNTTAAAAATAGGAGCAGATGATTACCTTACAAAGCCTTTTAACCCAAAGGAGCTCGTCGCCAGGATAAAAGCCATATTGCGAAGAAGCAGCATGCTTGAAACAGAGCTGGAAAAATTCCATGAAAATCTTAAGACTGCAGGCGGCAAAATTGTAATATTTTTTAAAATCAGTGAACAACAGCGGCACAAGTCTCTGAAAGATTTGACTGAGAAATTAAAGCAGACAGTTTTAAGGGCAGGACAGGAAAACCAGCAAAGAATCAAAAAAATTGAGATAAATTCAGACTCAAGAAGGGTTTTTTCCGATGGCAAAGAAGTCAGGCTGACAAACAAGGAATACAGGATACTCGTATTTTTTATTGAGAATAAAGATATTGTCATTAGCAGGGAAAAATTGCTTGAAAATATCTGGGGATATGATTTTATTGGAGAATCACGGACAATTGACGTGCATGTAAAGGAGCTCAGGAAAAAAATTGGCGATTTCAACGGAAACCTGATTGAAACAATCTGGTCCGTAGGTTACAGATTTAATTATGACCCCGAACTTAATGAGCCGATATATAAATAAATAAATAATAAAACATCCGGTTTTATGCGGTTTTATATCCTAAAAAATAATAAGAGGATAATGGAAAATATATAAAATACTTGGCCAATTATTAAAATTACAGACTTTGGTAAAAATTAACTGATTATGAAAATATCTGACAGGATAACCATAACTGCGGCATTAACATTATTTTTCGTGATTTTTATAACGGCATTTTCCTTTACCCAGTTGTTCCTGATAAATAACAGGAACAATCAACTAAATGACCTGGCCGAACAGAATAAAAAATTCATTGAATATGCAAAAAGCAATTTTTCCGATGAGAATAAAGCTATAAAATACCTACAGGAATCAGATTATCTGCAAAAAATGGAAAGTATTTCGGGGGTTAACGTTCTGATTGCAGACAAGGCTATTAATGTACTTATAAATCCTTTAAATACCGGAAGCAAAGGCTCAGAAAATCCTGTCCTTTCAAGCAATCAAATCAAAAGTTTTTTTACTGATAATGACTTTGCAGTAATTTCTTCAAATAATAATTTTGATAAACTTATTTATTCCCAAATCAGCGGCGGCCCATATTTCGTATCCATCAGGGAATTTCAAATAAGCAGCCAAAACCTGATTTCGATTTTTTTAAAAAAACAAGACGAAATCGTATTGCCGCCATTCAGTTATGCCATCGACATGCTTCTAATTTTCCTGATAGCCGGATTAATCTCAATAATTACCGGGCTGCTGCTCGGAAGAAGCATCTCCGGGCCTATAATGAGGCTAAGCAAGTCCGTAGGCAGGATATCAAACGGGGATTATACTGAAAATATAACAGTTCGGGGATCTGATGAGATAAGCATCCTGGCCAGCAATATCAATAACATGAAAAACAAGATCCAGAGAAGCCAAGATTCATTGAAAGAGTTTACTTATATGCTTTCCCATGAAATAAAAAACATTATAACTTCAGTAAACGGTTATGCTGTCGGTATAAGTGAAGGCGTTTATTCTACAGAGGATGAAATAAATGAAGCATTAAATATCATTAAGAGCAAAACCAAGGATCTTGAAAATATTACTGAAAGTCTGCTTATGCTTTCCCGTGTTGAAAACAGGCTCATTGAACTCGAAAAGAAAGAGATAAAAATTGAAATTATTGTTGATGACCTCATAAAATTGTATGAGCCGGAGCTTACAAGAAACGGTCTGACTATAAAAAAGACTTATGATATCAAAACCGGAATAAAACTTATGAGTGATAAATACCTTGTGCAGACGGTTATATCCAACCTTGTAAACAATGCAATGAAATATTCATCCCCTGACTCTGAGATTACAGTTGAAGTTTTTTCGGACAAAAGAAATGTGGCATTTTCGGTATCAAACAGTGGTTTTAGAATAACCGGAGATGATAAAGATAAAATATTCAATATGTTTTACAGGTCAAAAAAATATGAATTTAAAAATATTAAAGGTTTTGGATTAGGTCTAGCCATATCAAAAAGAATAGCAAACATACTGGGCGCCACACTTGATTTTGAGTCTGCAGGGCATATAAATACATTTATTTTCAGGATTCCGATTGCTTAGCGGACCAGTCTTTATGCAACATTTTCTCGCCTGGGAATATATTATTCCGGGCCAAATTATTTTATCTTAATTTATCTTGATTGCCTGGCTTTCAGCGCTCTTGCACAAATTCCCGCTTCTATGAATGCTGTACTTGTATCAAATAATGTAATATTTATTATCATCCTTGCAGCTTTGATCCTTAAAGAGGTTACAAGCAGTACTCCGCCGAGCGCCAGGACTATTCCTATAATACTGGCAGGCTTATATGCGCTACCAATAAATTTACTATTGGCAAGCCCGCCGCTGTTCCGGCAGATCTAAAGAAATGATTGTTTTCAGCTTTAAATTTTAGTTATCTTTATACCCCATTTATTCAAATAACAATAAACCTATTGTTTTAAACAGGTAAAATCCCCTATTTTTATGAGTGTTTTTTATCTTTATTCAAATTATAATGAAAACATAATGTTTATCATGTTCCATTTGATGACAATGTTAGTATAAAAATAACTTGTTAAGATGAAATTTGATCAACCCAAAATTAGATTTAGAGAGGTTAAAATGAAAAGAAATAATGCAGGAATATTTTTTGCGGTTATTACAGTGCTATTGCTTTTTTCCTTTCCTCTGGCAGGTTGCGCTGGCGCTGGTACATCAGGCGTGGCGGCTACCGCGTCAACTGCTTCTGCCGGTACTACTATGACTGAGATGACAACTGCAGCCGGAGCAGCTGCAGATACAACTGCATCAGCAACAACGATAGCAGGTAATTCTGTTCAGGTCATATGCAAGAATAATAAGTTTCAGCCGGATTCTTTAACTGTAAAAGCAGGAACTACGGTCACATGGGTCAATCAGGATGGTTATGCGCACACTGCAACAAGCGGAACATCTCCAGATGCGCGTTCAGGATTATTTGACAGCGGAAAAATAAATGCAGGAGGAACATTCAGTTTTACATTTGATAAAGCTGGAACATATGATTATTTTTGCATACCACATTTCTCTTTGGGGATGATTGGCAAGATTATAGTTACCCAATAGATTTTTATAAATGTTAAAGTATTAAAATATTAGATTTGAGCAATTCCTTTGCTGGTGTGTGCTTTTAATTATTGATTGTGACTAATATTATTCAAGTAACCATATTTTATTGAAGACAACAGATTTAATATATTTTGTTTAATAAATCGGGAAGGAGAAGTTGATGGCCCATCAGAAAAAAATATTAATATCATTGCTTATATTAATTCTTATTATATCACTTACGCTATTTTTGTCTGTTTCATGCGCGAGCGCAAAAGGTGTCCCAAAAGAAATAACCAAATATGCAAAAGACTGGCCGATTGCCAATAAGGATTACAGCAATTCCAGATCCAGTTTTGATTCCAAAATAAATTCAAGCAATGTATCAAAACTTGGGATTGCCTGGGCGTTTGTCATTCCTGGAGCAAGCGAATGGGGTGCAGCTGCTACAAATCCATTAATACTGGGCAATACTGTATATCTCCAGGATTTAAAAAGCAGCGTTTATGCGATTAATTTTAAAACAGGCGCACTGATTTGGAGCAAGGAATACAATCTTGACAATGCAGGCCCTACAGGTCCAGCAATAGCCGGAGGGAAGATATTTATTACCAAGGGCCATTATGAAGCTGCTGCACTTGACATGAAAGGCAATGAACTTTGGTCGGTAAAGCTTTCGGATAATGAAAATGTCGGTATGGATATACAGTCAACTGCGTTTAACGGCAAGTTTTATGTGTCAACTGTTCCTGGAGTAAGCAATTCTAATTTTTATAAGGGAGGAAGTGTAGGAACTTTATACGCTCTGGATGAAAACACAGGCAAAATAACCTGGAGTTTTGATACAGTGGATTCAAAAGATATCTGGGGAAATCCGACAGTTAACAGCGGCGGCGGTGCCTGGTATCCTCCTGCTATCGACCCAAAAACCAGTATCATGTATTGGGGAATAGCTAATCCCGGGCCATGGCCCGGCACCCCGGAATTTCCAAATGGTACAAGCAGGCCCGGAGCTAACTTATACACAAATAGTATAGTTGCTTTGGATACGGAAAAAGGAAGCATGCTTTGGTACAATCAGGTTCTTCCCCATGATTTGTTTGATTATGACCTTCAGATATCTCCCATACTTGCAACTATAAGCATTAATGGTTCAAATCATGACATCATCATAGGCGCAGGCAAACTGGGCAAAGTGTTTGGATTTGACAAAAGTACTGGTAAAACTCTTTGGGAAACAAAAGTCGGCCTTCATCAAAATGATGAGCTCAAAGAACTTCCGGCTGGAACAACAAAAGTTTCCCCGGGTCCCCTTGGTGGAGTCGAGACTCCGATGGCATATGCAGAGGGAGTAGTATACGTTCCGGTAATCAATATGACAGTTGAATATACCCCAACCGAGTTTGTTGGCAAATCATTTGATCTGGGAGCAGCAACAGGAGAATTGGTGGCAATAGATGCTGCAACAGGAAAAATATTATGGGATAAAAAAATTGACCAAATGGTTGCCGGCGCTGCCACTGTTGTTAATGACCTGGTATTTACTTCCACCTATAATGGTNNAAATTTATGCTTTTAACAGAAAAACAGGAGATGAGATCTGGAGCTACCAAGCCCCTGGGGGAATAAATGGCTGGCCTGCCGTATCGGGTGATACCATTATATTTCCTATAGGAGTCGGAGCAAAACCGGTTCTACTGGCATTAAGTCTTGGCGCANNCATATATTGCTTTTCTTTTAAAACTCTTAAAAACGAAAAGTATAAATATTGTTTCTTAAGATAAGAAACTTAAGATAAAGAAGAGTGAAGCCAAATATGGGGGTGGCAGTATATGCTGGCCCCATATTTAGTTTTTTTTATAAGGATTGATTCTCTTAACTAAATGGAAATTCCAAGAGCATCAGCTACTCCTTTAC
>PMCC01000145.1:0-2137 GCA_003155275.1 Actinomycetota bacterium
TGATTGGGTTTACAAATCATTCGAATTTGCCGCTTCTTTACCACCAAAAGAAAAAAAGTAATATAGTACATATTATTAAAAACTTTAAATAATTACGGCTTTAAATCAATAAAATATTGATGTCTTAAAGATAGCGGAAGAGCAATTTAGTGAAAATATCAAATATATGGCGGCTTTTGAGGATTTTGCTGATTTTTTCAAGGAAAACAACTAATGTAAAGGCAAAAGAGCTGGCGCAGGCTCTGGAGATCTCTGTCCGCCAGGTTTACCGTGATATTGAATGCCTTAAACAGGCTTCAGTTCCCATCTACTCTGATAAGAATGGTTTTTCCCTGATGCCTGACTTTTATATGCCTAAAATCAGTCTCGAAACTCCTGAGATACTGACTTTGCTGATTTTATGCAGTTCGATTAAGGCCCAGAAGGGCACGCCTTATTGCGAGTTGCTGACAAGCGCCTGCGACAAAATAGTCAATGCATTGCCCGATGGTTTAAAAAAAGTCTTTTTAAACCCGGCTTATGATGTTATGGTAGATTTTGGTCTTGAAACAAAGGTTGACTACAGGAAAATTGAAGAAATGTTCAGCCTGATATATGAAGCCTCCATTGCCAAAAAACAACTTCTTATAAGCTACTATGGGATTGATACAAAAGACACCACTGAAAGAGTGGTTGACCCATACGCTTTTAAGCTGAACTTTGGCATATGGTATCTGATAGGTTTTTGCCACTTAAGAGGCGAGATCAGGACTTTCAGGATTGACAGGATAAGGCAGTCGGAAGTCTTGAATAAGTCATTTGATATCCCGGAAAATTTTAATATTGATGATTATTTTCTGGGCAGCTGGGGCATAATGAAGGGTCCTGAATATAAAGTCAGATTGAAATTTTCTGCAAGTATTGCTGATTTTATTTCAGAGTGCAGCTGGCATCCTTCCCAGAAACTGTCTAAAAATAAGGACGGCAGCCTTAATGCAGAATTTAATGTGGATGGCTTGAGTGAAATAAAAACATGGGCGATGGGTTTTGGCGAAAACGTGGAAGTACTCGAACCTGCTGAGCTTAAGGAGGATATTGTCAAAACAATGGAAAAAACTCTTCTGCTTTATAAGCTTTCCGGTAAAACTTAGAATTTTATTTGGAGAATTCTGCAAAAACCGGGTAAAAGATTTGATTAAAATAAAAAATTATCGGTGATAAGATTTGGCTATTGACCATAAAAACTTATATGACTCTGAGCAGGTTTCGATGGACTATGGGAATAGGGATTATCTTGAACCTGCTGAAGAAACTTTGATAACTGAGCTGGGCCCGGGCATGCTTGCTGCCATGGACATGCTGGATATGGGAGTAGGGGGAGGAAGGACCACTAAATATTTTGCACCCCTTGTCAGATACTATATTGGCGCAGATTATGCCCCTGCGATGCTGAAAGTCTGCAAAAAAAGATTTGCCGGGGATTTCAATTTTATTGAATGCGACGCAAGGGCAATGGAAGGCTTTAATGATAATTCTTTTGACTTTGTCCTGTTTAGCTTCAATGGGATTGACAGTTTTTCTCATAAGGACAGGATGGCTGCCCTAAAGGAAGTTCAGAGGGTTTTAAGAAGCGGCGGGATTTTCTACTTTTCTTCCCATAACCTGAATTGGACAGGGCTAGAGGGTCTTTTCACTATAAAAAACAGCATAAAGAAAATATCTGCTTCTGACGGAAAACGGGAAAACGAAAACAGGAATCCGTTAATGCACGTACTTAGAGGCACTAAAGCTGCATACAGGATTTTTAGGCTTAACTTTTTAAACCGGACCGTTGATATGAAAAGTTTTATTGATAAGTTAAGGAGGAATGAAAAAGGTGACATATATGATAATTCCTTAAATGGCATAGCGAGCATATATTATGTCACTCCTAAAGAACAGAAGAGACAACTTAAAGAAACTGGGTTTATTGATATTTTCACTTACAGCCGCTCCGGTATAAAGACGGATAATGACGAATTGCTCAGTCAGGGAGGCTGGGTCTATTATTTATGCAAAGTAAGCAAACCCTGACCGTAAAAATCATTTTTTATGCTATATTAAACGTTTACTTTTTTATTTATTTTTTATATAATCAAAATATATTCAATTTATTTTC
>PMCC01000145.1:2149-5962 GCA_003155275.1 Actinomycetota bacterium
GCTACATTTGAAGGAAAAATCCCGGATATGGTAGCAACATATGACATAATGCATAATATAGGGCTCATGGAGCATTTAACAGGCAGGGAAATAAGTGAAAAAAATGCTGAGGATGTTGCATGTGAAGCAGTAGGTAAAGTTCTGGACCTGGTGAGACACTTTTCTATTCCATCAAAAAAAGAACCTGAAATGGTAACAGACATAGACGGGTTTGTTTATAAAAAAGACTGGTGGACCATTCAGGTTTTAAAAAGACCTTTTAATTCGTTAAATGATGTCATCCAAATGGTAAATAAAGATATTGAAAGAATATATGATTGCATATCCAAAAAGAAAGTGTGCAGGCAGGCGCTATTTCCGGTACAGCTTTTTGGAGAAGGATGTGAGTATTTTGATGAAATAAAAGAAGGATTTAAAAGATGTGTTGACAAGATGAATGGTACACGGATGATTGCACCGGAAAGCTGTACACTCTATATTGCTCTTGAAAGATACGATATACAATGGTGGTCCTATCTATATAACGACTATCCGGAAGTGGCCTGTAAATATCTTGATGCATTAACGGACTATGAACTTGCAAGAATTGACAATTTTGCAGATTTGTCTTTGACCCCGTTTTCTTTTACATCGGATCCAATTGGAGTAAACGACAGCCTAATGTTTACCCCTGATTTTACTTTCAATGTGCTGCTTCCCAGGACAAAAAAGATTATCCAACGCTGGAAAAGTTATGGCTACTACCACATATACTTTGCAGATGGTTACAAATGGCCCATACTTGATGAGGTACTTTCATGGGGGCTTGTTGATGCTGTGGACCCTTTTGAACCTTTATCCCATATGGATGTTAAAANNAGCTTATAAGATACTGATAGGTTCAACATCCGAGGTGCATCCGAATGTGCCGGTTGAAAATGCGCTCGCAATGTATGAAGCCGCAAGAAGTTATGTAATAAAATAAATAAAAAAATAAGGAGTAGGATTTGGAGTACAGGGCTTACAGGATGAAGCTAAAGAAAGAACATATCCGGGACTATGTTGAGGTGCATAAAAAAGAAAAAATCTGGAAAGCAATAATAGACGGGATGATAAATGCAGGTTTTGAAAAGATGCTTATTTTTCAATCCGGCCAGGAAATAATCCTTTTTGAAGAAGCAAAAGACTTAAAGAAAGCATATGAGTATTATGATGGCGATGATGCTTCCCAAAAGTGGGACAAGATGATAGCCGGATGGATGGAGTCTTATCCATATTACGATGAGGTAAAGGGAGATATTGTTTTTGAAGAAGTGCCGGTTGTCTTTTATTTTGACAAGGGAAAACTTCTTCACTGAGCCTGGTTTATATTTATAGGATTTTATTAATAGATTTTCGTTTAAATTTGATATTATTTAAGAGAGGGTTCACGGGATTTTTAATTATAAGCTATATATAGAATAACATTTTAAATAAGCACGCCCAGAAGTTTGTATTAAGCATATTATTATTGTTTTTATATTTTTTATTATTAATGGCAATTTCAGCAAAAGGGGAGAGTAGATGGAAAAGTTAAATGCAACAGAGAGAATATTGAACACATTTCAGGGCAAACCTTTGGACAGGCTGCCTGTTTTTGACATTATCCATAATGTTGAATTCATAGAGCATGCAAGCGGAGAAAAGTTAAACTCTTCGAATGCAGAGGATATAACCTGCAAAGCTGTCCGCAATACTCTTGACCTGGTACGGCATTTCAGGATACCTGATTTCCTTGACAAAAAAGAGAGCCAGGACGAGGATGGCTTCAGGTATAGGGATGAGTGGTGGACAAAACAGGTCACATACATACCGATAAAGACCCTTGATGAAGCAAAAAATATGATGCTTAAGGACATAGATAGAATTTACAAAGCAATAGATTCCAAAAAATTCTGTTTTCAGGCTCTTGAACAGGTAAATCTTTATGGGGAATATTTTAAGGATCCTGAGCAGCTAAACATATCTTTTGGACGGGTGGTTAAAAAACTTGGTGACACCATGATGATTGCGCCTGAAACTGTTCCGGGATTGTACTCGGCAGCTCACAGGTATGGTTTTCAGTGGATAACTTATATGTATTATGATCATCCTGAAATCTTTATTAAATACTATGATGCACTTGTGGATCATGAGCTTTTTAAGATAGATTGTTTTGCGCCAACAGGACTATCAAAAATTGCAATGATTTCTGAAGCGACAGCATTCAATACCGGACTAATGTGGCCGATGCAGTTTATTAGGGATATAATATATCCAAGGATAAAAAAGTGCATAGACAGATGGAAAAAATACGGATATTACGTTATTTATCACAGCGATGGCAATAAATGGGAGTTATGCAGGGATATTATCGATATGGGCGCAGATTCCATAAATCCTTTTGAGCCGCTCGCGAACATGGATATTAAAAAGTTCAGGACACTTTATCCTGATACGGTGTGCGGCTCAATGATAGATTGCCAGGATTTGCTGGCATTTGGCACACCGCAGCAGATCAAAGAGGCAACACTTAAGGCAATCGCTGATTCAGGGGGAGCCAAAACACTTATTGGCTCGACTTCGGAGATCCATCCTGAAATAAAGCTGGAAAATGCCCTTATGATGTATGAGACAGCCAGGAATGCCTGGCTATAACACAGATTGGATCATCCCCTGAATATTTTGGGTACTTTTAGAGCTAAGAAAGAATTAATAATAACAATTCTTAAAGTCCTAAGCCAGCAAAGTTCAGAATGTGAGACAGTAAAATGCAGAATATGTCTTNNCAGGGTTACAATAAAAGATATCGCAAAGTATTCAGGTTATTCCATTGCAACAGTATCACGTGTACTGAATGACAGCGGTACTTTTTATAGTGAAGAAACTTACAGGAAAGTTAAAAAAGCCATAAGCGACCTGAATTACCAACCTGATGCTATAGCCCGGGGGTTAAAGACAAGGAAAACTTATAATATAGCATTTATAGAACCATGGAACTCTGAGTTTTTTGCTGAGATATTTTCGGGCATTCAGGATGCCGCAAATGAGAATGGCTACTCAGTTTCAATATTTATTTCAAATTTTGATAAAAAACAGGAAGACCGGAATATAAATACGGTTTTATCCAACAGGCTCGACGGGGTAATAATGGCTTCTGCGGTTCTTGATACCAATAATGTAGAAAGGCTTAAAGCTCAAAATATTCCGCTTGTTATAATAGAAAAATTTATTATTGATAAAGATATTCCGACAATTTCGATAAAAAACCTAAAGATTTCGAAACAGGCTGTCAATTATCTTATCAGCCTCGGACATAAGAATGTCGGATTCATGGGAGAACCACTTGAAGTCGGGAAGGTGGATAGCAGGTTCAGGGGTTATAAGAAAGCGCTTGAAGATAACAGCATATCATTTAACCAGGAATTAGTTTTTGTCGACGAAAAATTCAGGGGTGAGAAATTCGGAAGCAGTTATGATTACATTGTCTCTAATATCGAAAGAATCAAAAAGTGCAATGCATTATTTATAACTTCAGACAAGATTGCAGTTACTGTTATCAAGGCGTTAAAAAATCATGGTATTTCTGTACCGGAAGGAATGTCAATAATTGGATTTGACGGGCTTGAAATCTCAAGATTTATAAATCCGGCCCTTACAACTGTTGTCCAGCCCAAATATGAGATGGGATATGAGGCAATGAAGCTATTGTTAAAAGTAATCAACGGGCAGCCTTGCGAAGACGTTGAATTAAAAGCTGAGCTTCTAATTGGCGATTCTACAGGCAAAGCAATGAATGTATAAACTTTAAATATG
>PMCC01000145.1:5973-12521 GCA_003155275.1 Actinomycetota bacterium
TTACTTTTAAACTTCCCGATAACTCTTTTATCATCAGCAAGTTTTATGATGATTGCGATTAAAGGTACGGAGATAACGCCATTTATGACAGCAACATAAAATAATGCTGTAATGGGATTTATTTTTATCAAGTCCACCAAGGCTCCTATTAGAGTTGCCCCACCTAAAACCAAATAAAATGGCCATGCGTCTTTTAGCTTTTTACTTAATCCTTCCTTAAAACCAAATGTATCAGAAATAGCATATGTAACACTCCCGGCAAGTACAGGAATTGATTGGAAACCTATCCCAACGATGCCAATGGTAAATAACAGATAGGCAAAATTTCCTGCCAAAGGTTTTAATGCCTGCGCTGCTTCCTGAGGCGTTCCGATACTGGTAATCCCGCTTTTATTTAAAGTTGCGGCAGTAGTTATTAAAATAAAAGCGGCAATCAAGTTTGAAAAAACCATCCCAACAATAGTATCTTTTCCAAGGATTGTAACTTCTTTTTTTGTTGTGGCAGATTTTTCACCAAATTTTTTAATTTTCCCATTGTCAATTTTATCTTCAACCTCTTGTGATGCCTGCCAAAAGAACAGGTATGGGGATATTGTGGTACCGATAAAGCCTATCATAGTCATAAAATAAACCGAGCTGAATTCAATATGCGGGACAAATGTATATAAGGCTATGGAGCGCCAGTCCTGTTTTACAATAAAGGCAGTTATTACATAAACCAAAAGGGAAAAGCTCATAAATTTAAGGTAGATAGAATATTTCTTATAGGAAATGAATACTTCCATCAATATGATAATGATAGTAATTAAAGTCAGCCAAAGAATTGTCGGCAGCCCCAAAATCATTTTAAGGCTGGCAGCCATTATGCCTAAATCGGCAGCTATATTTAAAGTATTTGCAAATATAAGAAGAGTAACTGAAAAATAAAGAAGTTTTTTGGAATAAAATTTTTTAATAACCCCGGCAAGCCCCATTCCTGATGTCATGCCTATTCTTCCGCACATTTCCTGAACAGAAAACATCATAGGGATTAAAAAAAGTGACAACCAATTGAGCCTGTATCCGAATTGTGCCCCGGCTATTGAATAAGTTGCTACACCTGACGGGTCGTCATCGGCAGCACCTGTAATAAATCCCGGCCCTAATTTTTTGAAAATTTTTCTTAAAATCTTGTAAAATTTTGGCGTTTTAATTTTCATTTCTTTTTAGGATCAATAAAAATCAAATAATTGTCAAATTTTTAATTTAATTTTTCTGATGCTGTTTTTTTCTAAAAATATATGTGACAAAATAGATAAAAAGTCCAGTCTTGCTAATTATGGTAACTTTGTTTGCCAGCGCAATATTTTTTACGCCTGCTTTCCCCGCAACGGTAATGGCAGCAATACCGCTTGTAATCAGGATACTTAAAAGTATCTGGCTTACATTTGGTCTTCTGAGTAAAATTATTAAAATTATTGTTGCCCCAATTGAACCGCTAAGTATTCCAGTAACATCACCGATTACATCCTGGCAGATGTTTGAAACTTTGTCCACATTTTTTACAAGGGTCAGGGCCTGCGATGCTCCTTTGATTTTTTTTGAAGCCATTGCTATGAAAGGGACTTCAGAGCAGGAGGTAACTGCAACTCCGATAAGGTCAAACAATAAGTGAATAAGAATAATAATAATAAGCAGAATGAAAGCTATTATCAGATTTACACTTTTAAGAATTGTTTCAGATATGAAGCTTAAGAGAGCTGCAGAAGCGAATGTTAAAAAGAGAATTATCAAAATCCAGCGAGTAATTTTTCTGTGCTGTTTATTTGATCTATTATTCGCTTTAATCAATAGATTTACCTCAAAAACTCTAAAGATGGTAATACGGCAAGTAAACTTTGCGGCTTAGGTCCAGTAGGATTTCCCAGGCGGACTGATATGTTGCCACATCAGCAGTTACCTTTTTTCTGCCTCTATAATGTCGCCATTTATAGGACTGGATTACCACTTAGTCCACACTGTAATCCCTGCCGTATTTCTTTGAATAAGAACAGTCTAGGAGCTTTCCTCGGCAGTTTACCAAAACTAGCCTTTTTTGCAAAATAAGTTTCAAACAGTTGAAAACTTCAGGTTTTTCTGCTGAAAAACCCGGAAATTTTCAATTTGCCCTCCCCATATTCCACGCAAGGCAGGCTACGCTGCAGCTGTAAAAAACACCTGCAGGTTTGTTTCCATATGCTCATATAAGCTAAATACATATGGATCCTCCACGGAAAAAGGGTCAACGCCCGCATGCCATTGCAGATCGCCCTTAAGCCTTAACCTCCAGCACGGCCCCCGACTGGGCGTCGGCAGCCAACGCCAGAGACTTCACCTATATGCCCTTAACGGATTTTTAGCCCCGTCTTTGTTATTGGTATCACTGACTAGAATACTGCACCATCTTTATTTCAAAAAAACAATTTATCAATATTCTGAATATATCAGAATACTTTTTTAATATAATTGCTACTCCTTTACATTATACAATAAAATCTATTTTTTTTCTAAAAATCTAACCCATGATGTTTTTATCCCTTAAGAGGGGGGGCGGGCCATAAAAGGCCGAAAATCTAACCGGCGAATCTACAGGCAACCCGCCGATTTTTTAAAATTTTGATTGCGCCTTAATTAAGTTCACATCTTAATTAAGCTCTTAAATCTTTCAATAAATGTTTGAACTTTTTTCGGAATCCTTGCCGTTTATGTTTTCAATGGGCGCATTATTGGTTATGGTTTCGACAGGTGCGTTTTCAACTTTTCTGGCTCTGGTCACTCTTTCAGGAGTAAAACCAGAGGCTGTAAAATTGGTTTTTATTACTTTTAGACCCAGATTTTCAGAAGCAAACCTTGAAGCCTTATCCATTACCTGCTGCATTTTTTGAGAAACATTTAATCCTTTTGCCAATTTGGCATATATGTTAATAATCACACCATCAGATTTTGATTCAACTTTGACTTTCAAGTCGCTTATATCTTCAACTTTTAAAAGTTCTTCGGTTATATGCTGTGCAGCGCTCTTTAAGTCAACCATTGCTTCTCCGGACTTTACGGCAGTCAAGGTTACCGTTTTTGCCTTTCTCTTATAAAATTCAAAAATTAATAATATTAAAGAGACCAGCAATATAAGAAGTAAAATAAGCGCGGCAAGATACACATTGACATTTGATGTGGAATTAATCATCCTGTTTGCTACATCGGACCATTTAAAAAGATTGGCAAAGACATTTACAACTGACACAAGAGAAAGCACGATCAAGCATAGCAGCAACAATACTACAACTATTCTATTGAATACATTCATTTACTTATTTCCTTTGCTTTTAAAAGTTTATTAATTTGACAATTACAATCTGAACTCAGTTTTTATTAAAGATATTGCCCTGATTGATGAAAAAATCCTTATATTAAGATATTGGGATATTGGCTTTCTCAGGTTAAGAGCCTAATCAAAACCTTAATACCTTCTCAAGCCTATTATTAATACCAGGCCGCCTACAACTATTTCCAATATTGCACGCCACAACTGTACATGGGCCCAACCCATCGAAGGGAAGAGGCCTAAAATTCCCACTACAAGCAAAACAATTGCCGCAAGCATTAATATTACCCTCATTGATTTTCCTTTCTTATTATGTAATAACTAATTAAACGCCAGGTATCTACTGTCGCCAACAGTGCCTACTCTGCCAATCTCTTCATCAAAATATGTATATATTTTATCAATTTCTACCCAAAAATCAGTCTCAGCCAGATAAGACTGGCCTTCTATTTCATTAAGTTCCTTTATGGGAGCATTTTCATTAAACTTCTTAAAGAAAAGTATCCGGTAGGAAACAGCCTCAACAGCCAGGCTATATGCGCCTTCAGCTATGGGGGGAGGTTCTATATTTTCCAAGCTAGCTTTAAACTCTGTATATTTTTGTTCTAATATCTCAGATTTTTTAATCTTTTCTTCAAAGACAGCGCTGCTGTTGAAATCTTCAAGCATAGATGAGGTATTGTTTATATGATCCAGCCATACAGGAAATAATTCATCACTAAAAGATTTATATTCTTGCAGCTCATTCTTAAACTCTATAAATGTAGGCTGTTTCTCTATGTCCGAGCTTTTTTCCTGAAGGATTTGCTGGTTAAAATCTGGTACTTCAGTTGCGTTGTAATCTTTTTGGGCGCAGCCCATAAGAATAAACGAGACGCAAACTAATAATAAAATCAGTATAATTATTATTAGTCTCATATTCTCCCTTTGTATAACTCTTAATTTTTTTAAAAAATTTTTTGCTCATATTATTGCAAACCTCTATCCAGAAATTTTTTTTGTTCTTTATGCAGAAATTTAACCATAGAAATATAAAAATCCTCTGCAGAATCTCCCTTTAAGATAAAATTATCCATACCTATTTCCAAACATTTTTTTTCCAGGTTAACATCTGTGCTTAATATTAATGTTGACATAAGAGGATATAATTCCCGCAAAATAACCACTTTATCACTTGTTTTATGGTCGACAAAACCGCCATTTATAATCAATACATCCGGTCTTTCCTTTTTTAATTTTTTATATAAATTTTCAACTTTATCTACATTCTGGATCAGGCCTATGTTTTTAACATCAGTATTTTTTATATGGGTAAGTAACAGCATAAGAGCTGAAATCAAATCTTTACTTTTTTCTGCTAACAAGATTTTCATTTTTTTATTTAGTATAATGGTATAGCAAAATATTGGTAACGGTGAGGTTTACAGTATTTATTATGTAAAACTGCTAGTTTTAACCTGGTAATTTTACCAGTTTTTGTTTTATAGCAAGATAAACAGCTTCAGTTCTTTTTGAAACACCCGATACCTAGCCTTAAGTACCGGTCCATCAGAAAAGGATTATGGCAAATGGAGCAAAAACTGCATATAGAAGAGGCCGGATCCAGGCATTTAAAAAATATTTATTGGGTTTTGTCCATTATTAAACCCAGGAGTATAATATTAAAAATTCTTTAAATAATTTGTTCTTGCTGATAATTAGCTAAAATTTAAAATTTCAAAAAAATTCATGCTTAAAACCAAAATTTTTTATTAAATAATGAATTATTCACCAGAACTAATTAGAATTCTTATTATCCAGGAACCGTATGAAAACAAAAATATTTTTAAAAAAAATATTCACATATTTAATGAGGCTATATAAAAAATATATTGAAGATGGCTGCCAGGTTTTTGCTTCTTCCATAGCTTTTTACTCAATATTATCTATATTTCCTGCGCTGCTGATACTGATCTCCGTATCGGGGGTGGTAATTAACAAATTCTCGTTTCAATCTGATATATTGGTATTTGTCCAAGAGAGAATACCAATAATATATGATTTTGTGGACAATAATATAGCAGACATAGTAAAGAACCGGACCAATATAGGAATAATAGGATTATTTATTCTGTTTGTTACATCTGCATATGTATTTGATTCTATACAACTTGCTTTAAACAAAATATTTAAGACTGAGACAAACCGTAAGTTCTGGAAACAAAAAATTTATGGTTTTTTAATAATGTTTTTAATCTTTTTTATTATAGTTATAACTTTTGGCCTTTCAACGGGTCTCTTTTATCTGTCTAACACTTTGGCCGGCACATTTAATATTGAGAAATCCATATCAGCTGAGATATTAAAACTATTATCCGTGGCTATTGGGATTATCTTTAATTTTTTAATTTTTACCCTCATTTATTATTTGGGTATAAATAAAAAAATTAATTTCAGGCAGATATACAGGGGAGCGCTTACGGTTGCCGTGGGCCTTGAAATTGCAAAGCATATATTCGTCTACTATCTTGCCCGGTTTGCCAGTTACCAGTCGACCTATGGTTCTGTTGGTTCAGCAATAGCTTTCCTCACCTGGGTGTATATATCAAGTATGATATTGCTTTTAGGAGCCGAGATAAACTCTATAAGATTTAAAGTCTGATATGCTCCAAGTTTATCGGTTTTTATGGAAGAGAAACCGTAAAAAACAATCTAAATTTTTCACGGTTTCTCTTTCGTTGCTGTGCTTTCTATGCAGAATTACTTTACTGCATCTTTTAATTCTTCAAATTTCTTTTTACCTGATTCTGCCAGGTCCCTTGTTTTTCCCACTACATCTGAAACACTTTCTTTGCCCATTTCCATTAATCTTTCGCTCTTTTCCACCAGATCTTCCCTGGTATCTTTCCCTGATTTTGGGGCAAACAGGATTCCAAGGACTGCACCTATTGCCAAACCCGCCATAAGCGCTATAAATACTCCGCCACCATGATTTGCGTCATGATTCATTTTTACCTCCGCTTCCTTACTTTTTATTAATTGATTTTTTTACTTTTAACTGATGCTTTTTTAATACTGCCTGCAAGACCGATACTAGTGCTGATGAGTTTTATTATCGGGCTTGTAATGATTATCCTTACAAGCCTTACAACCATCGAAACCTGTCCGACTATCGAACCGACACTTTGTGTAATTTCGCCTATTGAGCTTATTTCACTGTTAAGATGTG
>PMCC01000145.1:12567-13330 GCA_003155275.1 Actinomycetota bacterium
ATGACACTTTTTACCTCGAATTTTCTGTTTTTATATTTTTATTTTCATTATTTAACTTTTTATAACAAAGCCAGCCAACTGCTGAAATCATTACGAGGCCCACACTAATTAGACTCAGTATTAATAATATGCTCATTCACTATACCCCTGTTTCTTTGTATCTTTAATTTTTTTTATTTTTCCATATTTTTACTACCGAGCAGTGCTATGTAAAAACAATTTTCTTTGTTTTAGTATAAGGGCGCAGCACAACAATAGTAACGGTGAGGTCTATGGTATTTCGGGTGGTATAATGATTGGTTTTAACCTGGTAATTTCACCAGTTTTTGTTTTAAAGCAAGATAAGCGGCTTCAGTTCTTTTTGAAACACCCAGTTTGCTTAATATATTACTGACATGAAACTGAACTGTAGAATTGCTGAGAAACAGTCTTTT
This sequence comes from Actinomycetota bacterium, assembly GCA_003155275.1. Taxonomy (GTDB): domain Bacteria; phylum Actinomycetota; class Humimicrobiia; order Humimicrobiales; family Humimicrobiaceae; genus Fen731. Next base: position 13,002 of record PMCC01000145.1, read on the forward strand.
TGCGATTTCTTTATTAGGCAATCCTTCGACAATGAGGGTGAGTATTTCTATTTCACGATTAGTTAATTTGATATTTTCATTAGTTTTTTCTCTTAACTCTGAAAGCAAAATCCTGGTGGCAATAGATGAAAGGGCAAACTTTCCTCTATAGACATCTCTAATTGTTTTAACGAGTTTTGCGCCGGATACATCTTTTAACAGGTAGCTTACCGCCCCGGCTTTCAGTGAATTTTTTATTAAATCATTATCATTGAAACTGGTCAAAGCAATGATTTTTGCATCAGGCCATCTTTTTATCAAGTGGCTGGTTGCTTCTGCTCCGTCAAGTA
>PMCC01000023.1 GCA_003155275.1 Actinomycetota bacterium
GAAAAGGAGCCGGAATGGAGAAAGGGGACAGACCGGGTGAAAGCTTTGGCATACAGGAAAACGCCTTTTTGCAGCAGGAAACAGACATGGCGCAGTGGGGCAGGCTTCAAAAGGAGATTGGCATTAAAAGAGGCCTTGGTCTGGAAAAAGCTGCCGGACTGTCAGAAGGTTCTGACATTGAAGAATTGGCCGGATCTATGAAAGCAGCCGGCATGGGGAGAGATGCTGCAATACAGCGGGCGCCAGAAATACAACAGGAAACCGGGGGTAGGAGTGTTGTGAAGGCCGACTCGGGTAAAGAGCTTGTAATAATTGAATGCAATATTTATGTTGAGAAAAAATCTCACAAGGCAATGATTATAGGCAAGTCGGGTTCAATGCTAAAGAAGATCGGCGGCTTGTCCAGACTTGAGATTGAAAAGCTGCTTGATTCAAAAGTATTCCTGAAATTATGGGTGAAAGTGGAGGAAAACTGGACGAGAAAAGAAGCTTATATGGACAGGTTTGGTTATTGAAAATGGCTTTCAGCCATAAATAGTTATATTGGGTATCTATCTTGCTTATGTATATGCATATACTGTATGCAGCATTATTGGATTATAGCAATTAATGACAGCCATAATATGCGGAGGTTATATCAGAGAAGCGTGTATACGGTTAAATTATTTAATGATAAAAATATTTTTTATTTTAGAAAGGTTTGGCGCATAAAATGTTAACCAGGGAACAATTGGCAAAGACAATCGATCAGACACTTTTAAGGCCTACAGCAACAGTGCAGGAAGTGCAGAGCCTTTGTGTTATTGCAAAAAAAAATCATTTCGCTGCAGTTGTTGTAAATCCTTCCTACATAACGATAGCAAAAAGGATTCTTTCCGGTACCGATGTTAAGGTGTGTTCTGTAGTAGGTTATCCAATGGGCGCAAATACCATTGAGACAAAAGTGTTTGAAGCCAAGGATAATGTCAAAAAAGGGGCAGACGAGCTTGATGTAGTCATAAATTTCGGTATGATTAAAAGTGCAAATTTTATATACGTGGAAAAAGAAATCAGTATTATTGTGAGCGTCATCAGGCGGGAGCAGATGGCAGAATATAACAAGCACATCAATATAAAAATCGTTTTGGAAGCGGGCGCGCTTGAGAAAGAAGAAATCAAGAGAATCTGCAAAATTGTGGAAGATTCCGGCGCTGATTTTATAAAAACATCCACAGGTTTTGGCAACCGGGGCGCAGAGCTTGATGATGTGAGGCTCATTCGTGAAGTTGTCACAAGGAGCATTGGAGTAAAAGCCGCCGGCGGGATAAAGACATTCAAGGATGCGCAGGCCTTAATTGATGCGGGTGCCACAAGACTCGGCACTTCAAGCGGATTAAACATCATAGAAGAATATTTGGAGCTATTCGGAAAATAATTAAATAAGATTGGTTCAATTAAACAATGCCTTCTTTTAAAGCCAAAGCCGTTGTCCTTAAAACTCATAATCTTGGGGAAGCCGATAAGATACTTCGACTTTATTCGCAGGAGAAGGGGCTCATTGATGCGGTTGCAAAGGGGGCGCGAAAGCTTAAAAGCAAGTTTGGCGGAAGGCTTGAACTGTTTAACTTTATAGACTGCGAACTTTCAAAAGGCAAAAGCCTTGATATCCTTACCCAGGCAGAGCTTGTAAGAAATTTCAAGAATATTTCTTCTGATTTTAATAAATTCCTGTTCTGCCAGCTGATAAGCGAGATAATTTTAAAGACCCATCCTTCTGAATCTGAATCTTCACAAAAGACAGCTTCACTTCTTTTTAAATTAATCTATGTAAGTTTTAGTGAAATGAACAGCGCACCCTCGGGGGATCTGTCTTTGCTGGAAAAGACTGCAGCATTTTTTATTGCCAAATATTTAAAAATAACAGGGTACAATCCCCTTATCGATAGTTGTTGTAGGTGTGGGGCTAAAATCGGCGTTGAAAATAACCCCGCTTTCTCAATCAATTCTGAAAATAGCCTTGCTTTCTCGATAACGCTGGGAGGGATTTTATGTAGAAGTTGTTCTGCCGGGCTTGATAATCATCCGGAGGTTAAAAAATCTATAACAAAAGAGGAATTTAAATTAATATCCCTTATTTTTACTATTGATTTAAAGAATTATAGGAATTTAAATGTTCAGGCGCAGGATATAGACAACGTGCTAAAAATAATCGGCAATTATGCCCGGTTTCATACTGAATGCAATATCGACATAACTCTCTATCTTGATAAATTGCAGGCCTGAAAATCCAGTATTATGATAAAAAGTAAATTGACTAATACAACCAATATTATTAGAATTAGAAAATTATGAATTTCCAGGATATTATCTTTAACTTGCAAAAATACTGGTCCGACAGGGGATGTGTAATAAGGCAGCCGCTTGATTTGGAAAAAGGCGCAGGGACCTTTAATTCTGAAACATTTCTTCGCTGTCTTGGGCCTGAGCCTTACAGTGTTGCCTATGTTGAGCCAAGCAGGAGGCCCACGGACGGCAGATACGGGGAAAACCCTTTCAGGACACAGTTTTACTATCAGTTCCAGGTACTTTTAAAACCGTCCCCTGATGATGTTGTTGAACTTTACCTTGGGTCCCTCGAACGACTGGGCATAGACATAAAAAATCATGATATAAGGTTTGTGGAAGATGACTGGCAGTCTCCGACAATCGGTGCAGCAGGGCTAGGTTGGGAGGTATGGGCCGATGGTATGGAAATAACCCAGTTTACATATTTCCAGCAGATGGGTGGACTTGCCTTAAAACCAGTTTCAGCTGAGCTTACATACGGGCTTGAAAGGATTGCGCTTTATCTGCAGGATAAAGACAGCTTCTGGGAGCTCAAATGGAACGACAGGTTTACTTATGGTGATATTCTTTTTGAATCGGAAAAGCAATGGTCGGCATATAATTTTGAGGTCGCTGATGTTGAAATGCTGCTTGAGATGTTCAGTAAGTATGAAAAGGAATTTGCCAGGGCAATTGCAAAAGGGCTTGTCTATCCGGCACATGAATGCGTACTGAAGTGTTCGCACATATTTAATCTTCTTGATGCAAGGGAAGCAATAAGCGTTTCCGAGAGGACATTATATATTACAAGGGTCAGGAATCTTGCAAAGGCTTTGTGTTCAGCATATATAAAGCAACGTGAGGAACTGGGTTTTCCGCTTTTATCCAAATAGGGAGTTAAGTATATTAAATGGCTAAAAACTTACTTTTTGAAATTGGGACTGAAGAACTTCCTTCATCAAGCATTACTGAGGGGATAAAAAATATAAAGGNNGCTGGCGCCACCCCAAGAAGAATAACAGTCTTTGTAGAAAACCTTGAAGAACAACAAAAGACTCAGGAAAAAGTACTAACAGGGCCCCCAAAAAATATCGCATTTGACATAAACGGTGTTCCCACGGCTGCCGCATCAGGTTTTGCCAAAAGCCTGAATATAAAAGTAGGGCAACTTGTTGAGGTTGATACAGGCAAGGGCATCTACCTGGGATATAATGTCACAGAGGAAGGCAAAAAGACAAAAGATGTTCTCCCGGAGATTTTAAAGAATATTATTCTCTCACTTCAATTCAGTAAACAGATGACTTGGGGGGATTACACCCTAAAATTTTCGAGGCCAATCAGATGGATTGCAGCCATGTTCGGTGATGAGACTATTGATTTTAAAGTCGAAAATATCTTTTCTTCGGATATCACTTTTGGCCACAGAGCATTAAAAAATCAACCCATTAAAATTCCCGGACAGGGAAGCTTCGAACAGTATTGCGATTTTTTACAGCAGCAGGCAAAAGTCATATTGGTTCCGCTAAGAAGAAGGAAAATGATCCTGGACGCAATAAATAGCCTGGAGTCAGATAATTGGACAGGTGGCGATAAAGTTATTGTGGACGAGGGTCTGCTTGATGAAGTCGTAAATCTTATCGAGATGCCAAATGTACTCGTCGGGACTTTTCCTGATGAGTACTTATACATACCCAAAGATATTCTTATCAAAGCTATCCAGCACCACCAGAGATATTTTGCTGTCCTTAAAAGCGACGGACGTGTCAGTACAAATTTTATAACTGTCCAGAACGGGACCCAGGATGAGTCCGGCGCAATCGTGAAAGGAAATGAAAGAGTGCTTAAGGCAAGGTTAAGCGACGCAAAATTCTTTTATGAGCAGGACCGCAAAAGCAATTTTGAAGCATGGATTGAAAAACTAAAAGGCGTCATTTTCTATTCTCAAATCGGCTCTCTTTACGATAAAGAAATAAGGCTTGGAAGGATGTGCTTAAAGATATCGGAAATCCTAAAACAAAAAGGCATTATAGATAAGGACTTTCCTGATAAAGATCTTTTAAGGGCCGGAATGATTTGCAAATGCGACCTGGTTACCGATCTTGTTGTGGAATTTCCTGAACTTCAGGGACTTGTCGGAAAAGAATATGCAAAGGAAAAGGATGAATCCCGAGAAATACCTGATGCCGTTTTTGAGCATTATCTTCCCAGATTTGCAGGCGACATTCTCCCGGCAACGCTTACCGGCGCAATTCTTTCGCTTGCAGATAAATTTGATACCATCAGCGGGATGTTCCTTACAGGCAATATCCCATCAGGTTCACAGGACCCTTTTGCTTTAAGAAGGAAAGCTTCAGGTATTGTAATGACTTCTTTGAACAAGGGGTTTGATTTTGATATAAGTGAAATAATAAAGTTTAACCTTGGCCTTTATCTTGAAAGCTTTGATTTTAAAAATAAAAAAGAACTTAAAAAAACCGGTGCTGCAGCCGAAACTGCCAGGGATGCTGAAGCTGCCATAACTGCCAATGCCGGAATCGATAAAGCCGCAGAAACTGCCGGGGCTGTCTTTGATTTTATAATGGCCCGTTACAGGTTCATGCTGGAAAAACAGGGCAAAAAGACTGATATATTTGAAGCTGTTGTTGCGGCCGGCTGCAACTCAATAATTCAGTTGGATTTAAGATATAAAGCGCTGGAAACATATATCACAGACTCAGGTGATGTTTTAAAATTATCTGAGCCTCTTACAAGGTGTAAAAATATTACTAAGGGCGGCAGAAAGTTTGGTAAGGTTGATGAAAAGCTTTTAAAGGATGAAGCTGAGTTGATACTTTATAAGGCGCTGGTCCAAAAAGAAAAGACCATAAAATCTCTTGTGGTTTCAAAAAGATTTGATATTGTGATTGCAGAACTGGCAGGTTTTGCTGGCAGTATTAATTATTTTTTCGAAAAAGTCCTTGTAATGGATAAGGATGAAGCCATTAAACAGAACAGGCTTAATCTTGTTAAAAGCTGTACAGAACTTTATTATCTTTTTGCAGATTTTTCTAAAATCCTGTAGCTGGTTTTTTCGCCAGTTCTTAACTAATAATAATTTAAAATCGCAATTTATGTTTCCATCAATATATCTGCCCTTTTTAAACTTTATATGTACTTGATTTTTTTTGAAAAAATAGGATAATTACATGATTTTTATTTTAAATCCATTATCAATAAATTACTTTTTTAGTGCTTAGGAGGACTAATAAATGGCAGACAAACAATTCGTGTATTTTTTTGGTGAAGGCACAAAGGATATGAAAAAACTTCTTGGCGGAAAAGGCGCAAACTTATCCGAGATGACTAATATCGGCCTTCCAGTCCCGCCGGGGTTTACGATAACTACCGAGACATGCAATTTGTTTTATGAACTCGGCAAAAAATGGCCTGAAGGACTCTGGGAACAGGTTCTTTCAAACCTTGCAAAACTTGAAAACAAGATGGGCATGAAATTTAATGATCTTGTAAATCCGCTTCTTGTTTCAGTCCGTTCAGGTTCTGCAGTATCCATGCCCGGGATGATGGACACAGTACTTAACCTTGGTTTAAACGACAAAACAGTTCAGGCGCTCATTAAAAAAACAGGAAATGAAAGATTTGCCTGGGATGCCTACAGAAGGTTTATCCAGATGTTTGGGGATGTTGTAATGGAAGTAAAACATGAAAAATTCGAACATGCGCTCACCTCTATGAAAAAGAAAAAAGGTGTAAAAGTCGACACAGAACTTACGGCGGCAGACTTAAAAGAACTTGTTGATGAATATAAAAAGATAGTTATGGACGAAAAAGGCGTCAGTTTTCCCCAGGATGCAAAAGAACAATTGAAAATGGCCATGAATGCGGTTTTTGATTCATGGAACAATAACAGGGCAATATCCTACAGGAACCTTTATGATATACCCCACAGCCTTGGTACTGCAGTCAATGTCCAGAGTATGGTGTTTGGAAATATGGGCAATGATTCCGGGACAGGTGTTGCTTTTACAAGGAATCCGTCAACAGGTGAAAATAAGCAGGATGGAGAATATCTTTTAAATGCCCAGGGAGAAGATGTGGTTGCAGGGATAAGGACGCCCCTTACTATAGATAACCTTAAAAAGGACATGCCGAAAATCTATGACCAGCTTATGGATATCTTTAAGACGCTTGAGAATCACTATAAGGATATGCAGGACATCGAATTTACTTTTCAGGAAGGCACTTTATATATGCTGCAGACAAGGACAGGAAAAAGAACGGCAGCATCAGCCATCCGGGTAGCTGTAGATATGTTCAAAGAAGGACTTATTGACAAGAAAACAGCAGTGCTGCGAGTGGAGCCTGACCAGCTTGACCAGATCCTTCACAAGAGGCTCGACCCTAAAGAAAAGGAAAAAGCAAAAGTAATAGCAAAAGGCTTGCCGGCATCTCCAGGTGCAGCAGTGGGCAAAGTGGTCTTTCATGCAGCTGACGCAGTCAAGGAAGCTAAGGATGGGTTTAAAGTCATACTAGTAAGGACCGAGACTTCTCCGGAGGATATAGAAGGAATGGCCACCGCACAGGGGATATTGACGGCCCGCGGCGGGATGACTTCACATGCGGCAGTAGTTGCAAGAGGCATGGGCAAATGCTGTGTTGCAGGCGCTGAAGCAATTAAAGTGTTTGAGAAAAGTGATTATTTTACTGTTGGTGGCATAAGGATAAACAAGGATGAATGGATAACCCTTGACGGCGGTACCGGCGAAGTATTTTTAGGCCAGATGCCTGTTGTGGACCCGGAGCTTTCAGGAAGCTTTGGAGAGTTTATGGAATGGGTTGATACTTTCAGGAAACTGGGTGTAAGGACAAATGCTGATACCCCAAAGGATGCAGAAGTTGCAAGAAACTTCGGCGCAGAAGGAATAGGGCTAACTCGAACTGAGCATATGTTCTTTGAAGCATCAAGGATAAAAGCTTTCAGGAAGATGATTGTAGCAAAAGATGAAGAGTCAAGAAGAGAAGCTCTTATGACCATACTTCCTTTCCAGAAACAGGATTTCATAGGAATATTTAAGGCAATGGAAGGGCTGCCTGTAACAATCAGGCTGCTTGATCCGCCCCTTCATGAGTTCCTGCCTTCAGAAGATAAGGATATCGCAGAGATTGCAAAGGAACTTGATATAACATTTGAAGAATTAAAATCAATTGTAGTCTCGCTTCATGAAATAAACCCGATGATGGGACACAGGGGCTGCAGGCTTCCTATTACTCATCCTGAGATACTTGAAATGCAGACAAGGGCGATAATCGAGGCAGCTATTGAGCTGACCAAAAAAGGAGTAGTTGTAAAGCCAGAGATAATGATACCAGTAGTCGGGATTCTAAATGAAGTAAAGCTGTTAAAGAAACAGATAGTACAAATCGCAGATGCTCTTATCAAGAAAAACAATGTAAAACTGGATTATAAAGTAGGTACAATGATAGAGGTCCCCAGGGCATGCCTAACCGCAGACGAAATAGCTACAGAAGCGGAGTTTTTCAGTTTCGGGACAAATGACTTAACCCAGCTTACATTTGCATTCTCAAGAGATGATTCAGGGAAATTCCTGCCTGATTATATTAAGAAGGGCATACTTGAAAAGGACCCGTTTGCGACACTTGACCAGGTTGGAGTAGGAGAGCTCATAAAGATTGCTGTCGCCAAAGGAAGGGCAACAAATAAAGACTTAAAAGTCGGCATTTGCGGCGAGCATGGAGGGGATCCCGCTTCCGTTGAATGGTGCCATAAAAACAGCTTTAACTATGTAAGCTGCTCTCCTTACAGAGTACCGATTGCAAGGCTTGCAGCAGCGCATGCGGCAATAAAAGAGAAGACAGGGGAAATATTCAGGGATAAATAAAGGGTTCTTAAAAATTATTTGGGGCAGCTTTTTTAAACTGGGCTGCCTCAAATCTTATAAAAAAACTTTTTAAAAAACATATCTTTTAAAAAACGTACAATATAATTTAATTTAATTTAATATTGGCGCCTGATATATTATACTTTTAATATGGCTAAAAGCTTAAGAGAAGGCGAAATTGAAGAACTAAAGACTAGAGCAGATATCCAGAGCATTATTTCCGGTTATGTCAATCTGCGAAAAGCAGGAAAAAACTATTCCGGCTTATGTCCCTTCCATAAAGAAAAAACCCCATCTTTTTCCGTAGACAGCCAAAAACAGCGGTACCATTGCTTTGGATGCGGTGAAGGCGGGGACGTGATAGCCTTCATTATGAAAATTGAAAACCTGGATTTTGTCGAAGCTGCCGAATTTCTTGCAAAGAAAATCAACTATAATCTGCAGTATTTATTTACAGAGACTCACGAGGTTGTGGAAAAAAGAAGCCGCCTTGTAGAATTAAATGAGCTTGCAAAGAAATATTATAATTATGTCCTCTTAAACAGCAAAATCGCAGAAAAAGCGCTTCAGTATCTCACCGGCAGAGGTTTTACAAAAGAAACCATTAAAAAATACGAAGTCGGATACAGCGTGGAAAAATGGGATTATTTCTCAAATTTTGCCAAAAAAAGAGGCTTTAAGTCAAAGGAGCTTATCGATACGGGACTTTCAATCCAAAGCACCCGCGGTGCATTGGATGTCTACGACAGGTTCAGGGGCAGGATAATGTTTCCTATAAAGGATCTTGTAGGAAAAACTGTCGGCTTCGGCGGAAGGATTTTAGGCGCCAATACTGCTGGCAGTTTAGCAGCAAACAATACCGTCTCAGCAGGAAACAGCGCCGGCTTAGCAGGTAGCGCCGGTGCAGCAAATAATGTTATCAGCTACGCAGCCAGTGCTGCCAGCGGCAAGACAGAAAATAACGCCGATATCCCTCCAAACAATACAGAAAATAAACCCTCCGGAGGCAGCTTCTATAATACTGCGCCGTTTGCATTATACCGCAGCAGGCCGCAGCAGCCGGACAGGGCTGTAAATTCCTTGCCCGCCGCAAAATATATAAATACTCCGGAGACAAAGATTTATTCAAAAAGCAGGATCATATACGGGCTATTTGATGCCAAAAACAATATTGTAGAAAAGGATGAAGCCCTGATTGTGGAAGGTTATACTGATGTAATTGCGCTTTACCAGGAGGGTATCAAAAATGCTGTTGCAAGCTGCGGAACTGCACTGACTTCCGAACAGATAGAAATAATTGTGCGGTTTACAAAAAATATAGTCTTGGTATTTGACAGCGACGCGGCAGGCCTTACAGCATCGCTTAAAGGAATAGATAGGCTGAAAGAATATAACGACAAACTGGATCTATATAATGAAAACAATATAAATATGAGAGTTGCAGTATTTGAAGCAGGTTCTGATCCGGCAGATTATGTAATAAAAAACGGGAGCGAAGAATTCCTTGCAAGGATAAAAAAAGCGGCCAATATAATTGATTTTACAATCGGCATGATTTTAAAAAAATATGATATTTCCAGCCTTAACGGCAAGATGCGAGCCACTGATGAGCTCATGGGCTTTATTTCATCTCTTACATCAAAAATCATCCAGGAGGAATGCATAAAAAAGATTTCTGAAAAGTTAAACTTAAGAGAATCGCTTCTTATTGAACAGCTTATTAAAAAAACAAAGGAAAGCATGCAGAAAACACATCTTGCTGACGCAGGCGCAAACACCAGGATTGCAGCGCTGCCGGCAAGAAATATAGAAATAGAAGCCTTAAAGATTTTGGTTAATGGAGTAGGGGAAGCTTTAAAAGATTTGATGTATATTGGGCCGGAGTATTTTAAGTATGAGGATACAAGAAAAATCTATGAGCTTATCAGGAAAGAAGATGAAAACGAAGCGGCTGCGGGTACGGTTTTAAACTTTCCATTTGAAATTTCGTCAAACAAGCTTGAGGGAGAGCAGTTAAAGAAACTCTATAATCTTATTGTTTTCAGTCCGTTAAGTTACACCGATTATAATCTTGCAAGCAGGGAAATCTACTGTAATTTAAAGAAGATATATATTGCAGACAGGATAGAGGAGACCCAGAATCTGTTAAAAAAACTTGAGAGTTATAACAGGGAAATAAATAAAAATCTTGACCAGCAGCCTGTTTCTGCCGAACTATTATTAACAAGAGAAAAAGTTGATAATAAAATAAAAGAATTAAACCTTAAAATCAATGAGCTTGATGCAGAAAAAAGGGCCTATTCTTTACAGACTTAAATAAAAAGTTAAATAAAAAGTTGTTGTAATTTACAATTATTGATGTAAAATTTCTGATTTAATTTGATAATTCTGTGTCTGTAAATATATTTATAAATAAGCCGGTAAATATTTTTCCGGACAATAAAATAGGGATAAAAAGATACCTTAGTTTTTTAAGGTAATGATTTAAAAGTTATTTAAATTTTTAATTAAGCAGGGTGATAGCAGTATGAAAAGAATGTCCGAACTCAGGCTTGAAGAAGTTAAGGACCTGATAAACAAGGGCAAAGAAGAGGGAATGCTTACTAGTGAGGAAATAAATGAGACCCTGGCAAATCTTAATATGGGCGCCGACCAGATTGAGAATATTATGGATGTTATTCAGAATCTTGGCATCGAAGTTGTAAATGAGGAAGACGGGGATATAGACAGCATAACAGAGCAGAAGAAAGAAGAGGACATCCTTAAGAAAAAACTTGATTTCTCAGTTAACTCACCGACAAANNGTAGAGGCTAATTTAAGGTTGGTTGTAAGCATTGCAAAAAAATATGTTGGAAGAGGTATGCTTTTTCTTGATTTAATCCAGGAGGGAAACCTTGGCTTAATAAGGGCGGTTGAAAAATTTGATTATAAAAAAGGATACAAGTTTTCCACATATGCAACCTGGTGGATAAGGCAGGCCATAACAAGGGCCATTGCTGACCAGGCAAGGACCATAAGGATCCCTGTCCACATGGTCGAGACCATAAACAAGCTTATCAGGACACAAAGGCAGCTTCTGCAGAAATTTGGCAGGGAACCGAGCGTGGAAGAGATTGCAAAGAATATGGAAATTTCTCCTGATAAAGTACGTGAAATAATGAAGATATCGCAGGAGCCTGTTTCACTTGAGACCCCAATCGGCGAGGAAGAGGACAGCCATCTTGGAGATTTTATAGAGGATTCAGATGTTGAGGCGCCCTCTGATGCAGCTTCCTTTACCATGCTGCAGGAGCAGTTAAATGATGTTTTAAACACTTTAAATGACCGGGAACGCAAAGTCATTCAGCTTAGGTTTGGACTGCAGGACGGACATCCGAGAACTCTGGAGGAAGTCGGGCGCGAGTTCGGCGTGACGAGGGAGAGGATAAGGCAGATAGAGTCTAAGACTTTAAGCAAGCTCAGGCACCCAAACAAGAGCGGTGCGTTGAAAGACTTCCTGGCAACCTGATTTTTTAATGTGCCGCAATTTCAGTCCTGTGTATTGCAGGAAGTGGATTTTTAATTGAGGTTGCGAAATTGAGCCAATAGTTTGCAGTATTGCTTATTCACATTTTCCTGTTATTTTTTCTTGAAATAAAGATATTAAATCTTTATAATAGCATGTGCAAATCAGGCATTCCTCGGTAGCTCAATGGTAGAGCGTTCGGCTGTTAACCGAAATGTTGTAGGTTCGAATCCTACCCGGGGAGC
>PMCC01000093.1:0-3710 GCA_003155275.1 Actinomycetota bacterium
CTCCCAACGCCCTCGATTTTTTCAATTCTTTTCTGGGCCTGGAGCGTAATCATTGAATGCATTGGGCAGCCTCTTGTAGTCATCGTCATATCAACATCGACATTATTGCTGCCGTCGACATCCACCCTGTAAATCAACCCCATATCAACTATATTGATGGGAATTTCAGGGTCATACACTTCTGAAAGAGCATTCATTACATCATCTTTTGTTAACTTCATAAATTTCCTCCTGAAAATTAAAAAACATTTTAAATAAATCAACGGCCTTTTTTATATAGTGGAGAAATATTCCTCAAATCCATTATAATTCTTTTTATTGTCTCAAGAAAATAATCTATTTCTTCATAGGTGTTCTCAAAACCAAGTGTTATCCTGAGAGATCCAAAAGCTTCTTCCCCGGACAACCCCATAGCTATAAGGGTATGAGTGGGCTTCATTGAAGAAGAAGAACAAGCCGAACCGCTCGAGGCGGCAATCCCTGCCATATCAAGCCGAAGCACTATTGCTTCACCTTCGATAAACTTAAACGAGAAATTGCAATTTCCGGGCAGCCTGTGAGTAGGATGGCCGTTAAATCTGACGTCATCAATATTTTTTAACAGCTCTGTTTTTAAGTATTCCCTCATTGCAGTAATTTTTGCAATCCTGTCATCGAGTGTTTTAAAACCAGCCCTGGCCGCACTTGCAAGCCCCGCTATTCCTGGAATATTCTCAGTGCCTGACCGCCTGCCTTTTTCCTGCCCCCCGCCAAGTATAAGTGGCATTATTTTTGTCCCTTTTCTTATATATAATGCCCCAACGCCTTTGGGGCCATAAATCTTATGGCCGGAAATTGAAAGCAGATCGACTCCAAGGCTGTCAACATTGGTTCCGGCGCTGCAAAAAGTCTGGACCGCATCTGTATGGAAAATTACATTTTTATCAGCAAGAAGCCTGCCAATTTCTTCAATGGGCTGTATGGTTCCGACAATATTATTTGCATGCATTATTGTAACCAGTATCGTAGTGTCTTTTAGGGCCTTTTTTACATCTGAAGGGTCCACCATGCCATATTTATCCACCGGAAGCGATGTTATTTTAAAACCTTTTCTTGCAAGGAACTTAAGCGGCATCAGTATTGCAGGGTGCTCTATTTCAGAAGTGATTATGTGGTTGCCGCGCCCGCTGTAAGCTTCGGCAATACCGAACAGGGCAAGATTGTCACTTTCTGTGCCTCCGCCTGTAAATGTTATTTCGGATTCCTTTGCGCCCAGGACTTGCGCAACATCTTGCCTGGAACTTTCAAGGATTTCTTTTGCCTGCCTGCCGGGAAGGTGAGGCTCTGATGCATTACCGTAAAACTTTGTGAAGCATTCATTAACAGCTTGGGCCACTTCAGGCAGCACAGGAGTTGTGGCCGCATGATCAAAGTATATATATTTTTTATTATTAATATTATCTGTATCAGTATTATTCATTTCTTGGTTATCTATATCCTTATTATCCCTGACATTAAAATTCTTATTCAATCAGCCTGTCTTTCAAAACACGCGTAAATTTAAAGAGTTTGATATTTAAAAAGAAAAATTAACATTATTTAATGATAGTGTCAATTTAAAAACCAATGAATGCCGATAAAAATACTTATTTAAGGGCCCTAAATTAAAAAGACAGCCTCAATATAAAAAGGTGTAACCTGAAAGAAAGGAACAGTTCAATTGCGCTCAGGGCTAAAGATAAAACTGAAGGTAATATCAGGTATCTTGAGAAAAGGGCAGGAGCCTTTTTTGAAAAATATGGTATCAGGAAAAGTATAAGAAGGTTAATAAAGTAAAAAGTGAAAATAACTGAAATGAATGCAACAAAGAAAAAGACAAGGTTTATGGCTCTGCTGCCTGCAAGGCCGGCAAGTATAAAAACCGCATTGACTGCCAGGAAAACCAAAAACTGCCATGTCCTGTTAAAGATCCTGACATAACCCGGCTCTCTGTAGTACTGGAAATTAAAAACAGGGTATACTATGGCCATTGAACCGGCGCCGGAAAGGAAACCGGTAAGGTATCTAAGAATATTGTTTGTTTTAATAAGCCCCAAATATGAAAGTCCGCCATCTATAACAGTTGAGATTATAAAAATGCAAAGAATCACCACTATATAAATTCGCGGAAGGTCGCTTTCTTTTCGTTTAAACATTAAAAACAAAAAAAGAGCCGATATGAAAAATCCCACATAAATTCCTTCGCACCTGGCGCACACAGGAAGTATCAGGCTGCCGGCCTTGAAACTCCGCTCCGGGAGCTGGTGACACACCGAGGCGCCCAAAAGGTCTATAAACTTGAAAAACCAGGTCTCCATATTTAAGATTATAAATTTTACTGCGATTTTTTTATAGTCTTTTATTTTTTCTATTGATAGAATTACTGAAGGAGCCGTATTTTTAATAAATAACAGGATTGCTTTTAATAAGATATTCAAACAGGGCCGAAGTTGAGTTACAGCAGGTGTTTTTTAAAAAATTTATGGGCTATTATAATAAAAGTATTATGTTTAAGATTTTTTTAAAATGTGAAAGGACTGCAATGATATTTGACTTTCATACACATACTTTTTTATCAGACGGTGTAAACCTGCCGATAGAACTGATAAGATTCGCTCTTGAAGCCGGATATGGCTGTATAGCATTGACGGACCATGCAAGCGTAAGCAATATCGAAATGGTTATTGATAGCGTTACAAAGGACTGTAAGCTTGCTGAAAAGTACTGGGACATAAAGGCAATACCCGGTGTTGAGCTCACGCACGTACCTGCCGGGAGCTTAAATGAACTGGCCAGGTATGCAAAAGATAAAGGTGCAAAAATAGTCAATGTGCATGGCGAATCAATAGCTGAAACGGTTGAGCCCGGCACTAACCTTGCCGCAGTTAATTCCAAATATGTGGATATGCTTGCACATCCCGGGCTCCTTACTCTCCAGGAAGCAGGGCTTGCAGCAGAAAACGATATATATATTGAAGTAACCAAACGAAACGGCCACAGCCTTACAAATGGCAGAGTCGCTGATATTGGAAAAAAAGCAGGAGTGAATTTTTTGATAAACAGTGATGCTCACAGCCATCAGGACCTCTACCAGGAAGGCGGACAGAAAAAAATAGGTCTGGGCGCGGGATTTACTGAAGAAGAAACAGATATTATTTTAAATACAAACACTAAAAATTTTTTAAAAAAGCTTGGGTATTAAAAGACGAAAAAATCTTTATGCCAAATAAGCTTGGGTGAGAAAATTTATAGCTCAATTTAAAGAAATATTTTTTAAAATCCGGGTCCTTCACCGGTAACCGGTTATCAAAAATAATTTTCAAAAATAAAAATTAAAAAAAGGAGGCAAATAAATGGATGAACAGAAACCCGAAGAAGTGGAAGGCCAAATCCCGGTAACAGACTTATCTCAACCGATTTCTGAAGAAGTAAAATATGAGACTCCGGAAGTTTCACCGATTCCCGAAGAAGTAAAATACCAGGCACCGGAAACTTCTCAGCCGCCAGAAGAAATAAAGCCCCAGGTTATTGGCGCATCACAGCCGTCTGAGGAAAGAGCCGGTAGTATGGCAATAAGCGCAATGGTCGTTGGCATTGTCGGTATTTTGTGCTCGTGGGCAATAGTTTTCAGCCTCCCGCTGGGAATTACAGCATTGGTTCTTGGTATAATAGAATTTAGAAGAATCAAAGAT
>PMCC01000093.1:3722-4510 GCA_003155275.1 Actinomycetota bacterium
GGCAATAAGCTTCGCTACCGGAATGTCAGCATTTCTTCCTACCATAATAGATAAGTTTAGAACTTTTTATTGATATCCAAAAATATCTTTAAGTTTCTGGAATTTATTGGATATGGAGCATGCCACCAGCGCTTAAGCCTAAGTTTTAATTATATGCAGGCATATATGCCAGTGTGTTCGAGATGCACAGGCATATATATTGGCATAATTTTTTCTGCAACGCTGATTCTTTTATTCGAAAGGAAAATAAAAACTCAATTTTCCGGCTGGAAAATAACAGCAATAATGGTAATTCTTTTTGCAGCCATGGCCGCAGAATCCGGACTTTCTTTATTAAAAATAATCCCCTCATATAATACTGCAAGATTTTTAACAGGATATGCTGTCGGATGGTTTCTTCCGCTTCTCATTTTACCGCTGTTAAACTCAGTGGTTTTTAGACCCGGCATATGCCTGCGGGAGCAGTATTTGAAAAAGCAGGGGCATTTCATCATATGGATATTTTCCGGGACGGCCTTAGGGTTTATTTTCCTGGTGGCTTATAAACAAATAATTCTTTTCTGGAGTATTATTGCCGTAGCAGGATTGGTGCTGTTTGTCGCAGCCCTTATCCTGATACTGGTTTTTGCCGTCAATTTAAAATTAAGAAATACAGTACAAAACCCCTTAAGGTTTGTGTGTTTCTTCCTTGCGGCAATAGCCATATCTCTTGCATTCATCTCACTTTCGTCTTACCTGAAAAGTATTATAAACCCTTATATGTTTGTTTCTTATGAGTATTTAAAATC
>PMCC01000093.1:4541-15047 GCA_003155275.1 Actinomycetota bacterium
TGGGACTTCAAGAGATTAGTCTGTTTATTTTTTATTGGGGAAATTATTACCGAAAAGTAATTGATTTATAACTATATTAAGATAGGGTAATCATTGAAAAAAGCAATATATATCGATTGTTTTTCAGGTATAAGCGGGGACATGATGACTGCTGCGCTTCTTGACCTGGAAATAGAAGGCGCTGACCTTTCTTTTCTTATAGAAGAGCTTAAACTGGTGGATTTTTCCGGATATAGCATCAGCGCTTCAAGAGAAAAAAGAAATGGGATTGCTGCAACTAGGTTTAAAGTTGAAGTTACGGATCTGCAGCAGCCACGAAACTTCAGCCGGATAAAGGAGCTTATTTCACAAAGCAGGCTTGCCAGGGAAGTAAAAGATTTAAGCATCAGGATTTTCACTGAAATTGCAAATGCTGAAGCAAAAATTCATAGTAGTACTCCCGGTGAAGTACATTTTCATGAAGTAGGCGCAATAGATTCAATCATAGATATATTATCTGTTTCCATTCTTGTAAAAAAACTTAAAATTGAAAAAGTATTCAGCAGAAGTGTNNAAAACGCTGGTAAATGAGTTCACTGATATTCCGCAGATGCTTATACAAAGTTCAGGAACCGGCGCTGGCTCCATAATCAGTTCCCGCGAAAAAAACCTCCCGAATATCTTAAGGATTTTATACGGTGATACAGACAAATACGACCCGGAAAACAGTGGATCTATGGCAGGTTTGGATATTGTGGAAAAACTTTTTGTTCTCTCAACCAACATCGATGACTGTACTGCTGAGACAGCAGGGTATGTATTAGAAAAATTGTTCGGCGCCGGCGCCTATGACGCATGGACGGAACCGGTCTATATGAAGAAAAACAGGCCGGCTTTTAAAATCTGCGCGCTTTTTGGCAGGCAGGAAATTGACAGGTTTCTAAATATAATGTTTACCGAAACATCTTCCCTTGGGGTCCGTATTGAAGAAATAACCAGGTACTGCCTCAAACGGAAAGAGGTAAATGTCAGCCTTAAATATGGACAGGCAAAAGCAAAAATAGGTTATTTAAACGGCAAACCCGTGACTTATTCCCCGGAATATGAATCATGCAGGGAACTTGCATTAAAAACAGGAAAACCATTGAAAGAAATCTATCAAGACCTGATGTTTTTTCTTTCAAGCAAATAATACTTTAAAACTGACTGTAGCATCGCTGTCAATGGTACGGCAATGAGCAACCCTATTGGACCGAATACTGTTCCCGCTGCAATCAAGACTATAACGACAATAGCCGGGTGTACTCCAACTTGGTATTTCATGACATTAGGGCTTATGGCATAACTATCGATCAGATGTACGCCAATAAATAATACAATTACAAGAAGCGCTTTCAGCGGTGAGACAAAAAGTGCGGTAAGTGCTGCAGGTATGCCTCCGACAATGGGCCCTAAAAATGGTATAAGATTTGATACCCCAGCAATAAACCCGAGAAGTACCGGAAAATCCACTTTTAACAAAAACAAAATCAATGTGCATAAAACACCTACAATGATCGAAATTAAAATCTGGCCCCTGATATATCTGCCGCCGACATAGTTTACCCTGTCGATAATGGTGCTTAACTGGTTTTTATATCTTGGTGGAAGGACTTTTATAAAAATAGCCCTTAATTTTCCTGCATCTTTAAGGATATAAATTCCAAGTATGGGACCTATGATAAAGGTGATGGCTATGTTGGCAAAAGACCGTGTAAATGTCGTTATGCTCTGCAGGTAATTCAAATTTCTGCCGCTCAGCAGGTTGAGAAAATACTGGTTAATGGCATTAGAATCTATAGGCAGGAAATTTTTACCCAAAATCTTTTCAATATTGTCAATAAAAATGCTTTTGTTGATCCCATAGTTTACAAGATCAGTCAGATTATTGATATAAACCGGAAGTTTTGAAACAAATATCCTGAACTGGTCATAAACCATTGGTATCGTAAAGAAAAAAAATGTGAATAAAATACCCGTAAAAACAAGGTAGGCGATAAAAATGGCAAGGCCTTTCTTCATTTTTTTACCCATCCAGTTTACAAACGGGCTCAAAAGGAAAGCGATTCCGGCAGCTATAATAAGGGGGAATATTACAATTTTTATTTTAAATAAAATATAAAAAGTTAAAGCAAGCAGGATTAAAAGACCGATTATGGACCAGCAATAAATCCCGAGCTTCTTAACCGCTTCTATGTTTTTTGAAGGCCTTTTTATTATCATATAAACAAGATTTATATTTTTCCAAATTAAATGATATGCCTCAGACACCATCTTTGGCAATCGCTTATTATTTATAATCCTATTTTATATAATATAACACAAAAATTCATTGCTATAAAAGAAGTTTAAATAAAAACTTCCCGAAGATTTATGATTATATTGCAACAGGAGGCTATTTTTAATTGAAGTAGTATTGCAATTGTGATAAAGTTTTTACTTTGAATATACATTCATAACAGATTTTATTTATATCAGTATATTATGCCGGAAGAATCCATTAATATTTTTATAAGCAATATTTATGCCATNNTAAACAAGGATATAAATATTTTAAAAAACCTTTTTATTGCGGGGCTCATATTTGTATTGTCGATTTTTTTTATAATACTTATACTTTTAACTTTTTATCTTGCAAATAATTTTAAAATGGACAGCAGCCTTTATATGATTATTGCCATTGTTTTTTTAATAATCGCTATTGCCGTTTATGTTGTAAAGTCAAGGATTGCTGAGAAGTGACATGAAGTCTCTGGTAAAAAATAATCTTAATTTGTTTGTCGCTGGGTTTGGATGCTGCAAACAGGAGATTTTTGCAGCGAGCGGGCCGGTTTATGATATTTCCAGGTTCGGTATAAATTTCACCAGCATACCGGAGGAATCCGATGTACTGGTTATCCAGGGATTTTATAATAAAGAAGGCCAGTCAAGGCTTTTAAAATATTATGCAAGAATGCGGGAACCCAAATGGGTGATTGCTGTGGGCAAGTGTGTTGTAGACTGCAATCTTTTAAACAAAAGCTTCCAGTTTGATGACGGCTTCAGGGAAATAATAAATGTGGATTTTTTTGTTCCCGGATGCCCGCCAAGGCCTGAGGCTTTCATGTATGCCATTTTAAGGCTGCTTGAAAGTCCGCCTGATTATTAAAACAATGTGGAATCTAAAAAAACAGGTCATTTAAATGGCAAAAGAACTATATGACGGAATCTATTCTTCACACAAACTTGTGTTTATAGAACGCATAGAGAAGAATATTGATTATTATTTAAAAAACAGGATTCTTGAAGTAAAAAGGCTTCAGCAGGAGCTTTTTTGTGTTTTAAATAAGTCCAGCCTGATTTCAGTCCTGAAAGAGTTGAAGGAAAATCCGGAATTTGATATACAGGTAATAAATTCCATAAATCTTTTTAAAAGCAATGGAAGATACTGCCTGCTTATAGGCCTTTCCTCTGTCGCAAACAATTACTCCATGCTCTTAAAAGTGCTTTTAAATTCCGGAACCGATGATGGCTCCCGTCAGGAGTATAAGGAAATACTGCCGGAAATTGTGCAGATATTTAAGGCAGCAGAGTTTTATATGTCAAGGAACAACCTCACACATAGTTATAATGACGCGGTTTTTGAAAGCCAGGTTTTTGACGGATTTGACAGCTTCGATATTTTCCTTTCAACAGATTATGATATTATAAACAGGGCATATTTAGACACTGCAATTTCCCGGGTATTGCCGCAGAACTTTAATAAAGATTCCAGCCTTTTTGACTTGCAGACATCTGTCAGCAGATACGATTACAGCGCCGGCATATTCCCCGAATTGTGTCTTTGCCTTGCAGTGGAAGAACTTTTAAAGATCAAAGTCTCAAGAAGGGTGCAGTACATCAGGATATTGTTAAGTGAGCTTTCCAGGATTTCAAGCCATATTTATTTTGTTGCCAGGATTGCAAAAGTAATCGGAGCTGATATGGCATTCAATTTTTCGCTTTTGGAAAGAGAGCATGTCTTGAGGATCCTGGAAGAGATAACAGGCTCAAGAATAAATCCCAATTTCATTAAAATCGGTGGAATAAAAAAGGACTTTAAACCGGAAACGGCCGCAAATATTAAAGGCAGCCTTTCCGGGATTTTGAAGGCAGTTTACAAGCTTGAGACTCTGCTTCTTGATAATTCAATAATCACGGCAAAACTTAAAAATACCGGAGTGGCCGATAAGGATGTAGCGTTGGCTTGCGGCACAACAGGGCCCAACCTAAGGGCATCCGGGGTAAGGTACGATATAAGAAAAAACAGGAACCTGATGCTTTACAAGGATCTTTCTTTTCTTGTGGCAATGGGAAAATACGGTGATTGCCTTGAAAGAGTGCAGATACGCTTCAGGGAGATTTACCAGTCAATTAAGATAATTGACCAGATAACAAGCGACCTTCCTGATGAGTACATAAAAAAACCTGTCGATATATCAGAAGTAGAACTTGAGTATTCAGAAATGATTTCAAGTGTCGAATGTCCGCATGGTGTTTTTAAAACATTTATTGAAATGAAAGATAACCGGGTTTTAAACCTTATTGTTTTGGGGCCTTCAAGGAACAGCCTTTATTTTGCTGAGAAAATATTGCCGGGAAACCGGGTTGAAGATGTAGAGCTGATAATTGCAAGCCTTGATATATGCAGCGGGGAATTGATGTCATAATGCTGATAATTTTTAAAAATGTCATATATATTTTCCTGATTTTTGCAGTTAACCTTGCTGTCTGTTCTTATTTGATAAACAAGGTATCTGCAAGGTCGGAACTGCGTAGGGGTTTTATTGCAAGCAGGGCGGGCGGCTTGGGATACCCTTTTTTGGAAATATCAAAATATCTTGCCAAAAGCTCCAGGTTGGGCATATGGGAGATATTTCTTTTGTTCTTTTCTTTTTTTATCTGGACCGTAATACCTTTTTCCCAGACCCTTATTTTAATCAAAGTTGATTCTGACCTTCTTGCCGCTGTTTTGTTTTATATAATCCTTGTATTTTTTTTCATGGTAAATGCCTCAAGCAGCTCTTATGGTTTTGTGTGGAATAATTTTTTAAAAAAAGTCCTGATGATGTTTTCAATTTTTATTCCAATGCTGTTCAGCATTGCCAGCCTTGTGCTGATAAACAGGACATTAAACTTAAGGGAGATAGTAGGGTTTCAGTACCAGTATTGGAATATTATCTACCAGCCGCTTGGCTTCATATTGATGTTGACTTCGGCATTTGTACAATTCAAGCTGACGGGGCTTGTCAGGAAAAGTACAATACTGCTTTCAGAAAATTCTGAAAAAGAAGGTGCAGGTTTTGGCAGGCTGATAACCAGGGTTTCAAATTACAGTACACTGTTTTTCCTGCTGGTTATTATTGTTATACTCTACCTTGCAGGATGGCAGAACTTGTATTTTATCAATGGGAATATAATGTTTGTCCTGAAATTCTATATTTTATTTTTTTTAATACTGCTTCTAGATAAGGCGACACCCCGGCTTGATGACTATAATTATCTTATAAGCATAAACTGGAAATTTATAGTGCCGATATCTGCAGTAAATTTCATTTTGACCATAGTATTTTTTATATTGAGAAATATATATAATCTGATTTAAACCATTGGCAATTTAGATTCAGGGCAAAAGCAATAGAAGGGGTCAGGCAAAGCAATTTAAGGTGTGACCAGGGCAAAGTAATTTAAAAGCAACAAAGGACATTATTAAAGGTCCTTGAAAGATTTTAGAGGGTATAATCAAATGAGACCGGTTGTAAGGGATTTTTTTACAGGTTTTGGAAACTTATTCAGGAAACCAAGGACTGTTGTTTTTCCTAAAGAAAAAATAATAATTCCTGAAGCCAGCAGGGGGATTCCAAGGCTTAAGCTTGACCTTGATTCTCTCGAAATCCTTTGTAATGGCTGTGGAAAATGTAAAACTGCCTGTTCTGAAAACTGCATAGAAATCAGGAGAGAAACTGATGACAAGGGGTTTGAAGTGCTGGAGGAGTTCTATATGGATTTAAGCAGCTGTATTTTCTGCGGCAATTGTGTTGATGCCTGTGACAGAAAAGCAATCGAGATGACATACAGGCATATGCTTGCAGATCCCGACAGGGCATCATTGAGGATTGAGAAGATGGATCTTATTAAACAGGCTGATTACTCAATACGGGAGTTCTGGGGGAGATAATGGACGGAAAATTGATATTGGGCTTTTTGAACTATTTATTTTTTACCCTCATTTTTATTTTTGGGCTCATTTCCCTGCTTGTCAGGGACCAGAGGAGAAAACTCTCATTTCTTTTTATGGCGCTTCTCTCGTCAGGAGTCCTGTACTATTTGTTTTTTGCTGGAATAGCTTTCATATTGCCGGGAATAGTATTAATATTTTTTTGTCTTCTTCTTTACATGTTTGTTGCCAGCCAGGAATTCTACGGATTCGGGAAGTCTTCTGTACCGGCAGAAAAGCTTCTGCAGAAGGGCAGGCATATCACTAAGGGCTTCTGGCTAAAACCGCCGATCATTATTAACTTTTTTGTGTCCCTGGCTGTAAGCGCAGGGGCAGGGGTGATATTTTTCATCTACACAAAGAGTTTTTTCAAGGATTTATTGCTTGTGAAAAGCTTTAAAGTTGCAGTAATGGGGGATATCATAAATAATATTGGAGCCAATTATATTCCTGCCGTCCTTATGCTGTCCATTGCCCTTTTTTCCAGTGTCTTCTGGTTTATAGCAATACTTGCAAACAGGAGGGCAAAGAATTGAATTTACAGTATTTAGTACTTTTAAGTTTTCTAATTTTTCTTTTGGGAATTTTTGGGGCATCGTTTTCCAGAGGCTTCCTTTCGATAATTATCTCTTTCCAATTTATAATCGTATCATCCCTTTGCAATTTTTTTGCTTTTTCGCTTTATCTTTATGAGTCATCTACCTGGGATAAGACTTTTGTTTTTTTTGCATTTGCAAGCATATACCTTCTTCTGTTTGCTATAGTATTTTACAATTATTCAAGGCAGACCGGTGTTTATGAATTGGACGCAGGAAAAGATTTCGGATTGTTTAAATTTGACAAGTCTGACTGGTGGGGAGAAGAAAAACCTGATGATAATCAGTGAACTTTTAAATAAAATTTACCCATTTTATGCAGGAGCAAGCATTGCCTTCGCCGGTATAATACTGGTGTTCTTTGGGCTATCCAAAAGAAAAGGATTTAAAATATTTGGAATAGTGCTGGCTGCAGTTTCAATTATTACAGCAATATTTTTAAACATCCGGACATTTGTCATATTTGGTGATTTTTCCAGTGATCTTTTTGGCTTTAATCTTTATGCTGCTTCCGCAATAGTAATAGTTCTTTTTACCGCATTAAACATTCTAATCTTTATTTCTATACTAAATTTTCACAATGATAACTTCATAAAAATCGTGCTGGTTTTTTTAACTTGTATATTTTTCTTTACGGTATTTATTTATGCAAATAATTTCATAATGATCTTTACAAGCTTTGCTGTTTTACTTCTGGCTGTTTTTCAGTTAAATTCCGTATTAAACAGCGGGGCAGGCAAAAGCGGTTTTTCAGAATACTCTATAAAAAACAGCATAATAAGGTTTTACCTGGCAGCCGCATTTTCATTTTTGCTGACTTTTATGGGTTATTCGCTGATTTATAGTTCGACAGATTTTAAATTTTTCAAGCAGCTGCTGGAATCCGATAAAATGTCCAGTCCTCTTGTGATAGCAGGGCTGTTTATTATCCTTACAAGCCTCTATATATTCATGTTTATTTTTCCTCTGCAGAGCGCATATATTAAAATGCAAAACCGCATCCATTATTCAAGCATGCAGGTTGTATGGTTTTTCTATTTCCCTGCAGGTATTTTGATGTTTTTAAAACTAAAAGATGTTTTATTCTATTTTATGTCCAGGCACATTCAGCCGGTTGCGGGCGTACTTCTTGCGGTTTCAGCAATTTGTATACTTGGCGGAAATATCGGGGCCGTAAAAGCGCAGGGCTTAAGAAGGATCCTGTCATTTTTATATCTTTCAATGACCGGACAGATACTTCTGGGATTTGCCCTGTTTGGCCTGGGCGCACTAAGCAGCTCAAGGGCAATATGGCTTGCAGTTGCCAATATTTTATTCATGGCGCTTATTTACTTTCCATTGGGCCTTTTTTCTTCGGAGCTTGAAAGATGGTTTGGTACAGACAGAATAGCCAATATGGCCGGATTCTTAAGGACACAAAAATACATTGGAATTAATCTTTTGATAATACTGCTTGCTTTTGGGGGCTTAACCGGCACTGCAGGTTATATTTTAAGGTTTTTGTATATCCAGCCCTTCCTTGCAGGATTTAATGAGCTGCTGCGCATAGGTACTGACGCCGGGCAGTCAGTATTAAATATCATAAGTTTTGCCGTGGCGCTTGTTTCGTGGGTATTCATCGCTGCCAATGTTATAAGGCTGATATTCTGTCTTTCAAAAAGACCCCCGGAATCCGGACAAATCGGTGGAGCAGTAGGAGAACCGGTTCCAACTTCTGTTATTGCTTCATCCAGGAGCCATGCAATTTCAAAACAGGCAGATGAAGGGCACTTTAGATTTTCGCGGTTTTTACATGTTTATCTTACGCTCTTTTCAGTAATAATTATTTTGTCAGGAATAGTGGGATTACTTGAAATATTGGGTGTCAATTTGGGTTTTTTAAATTTCAGCCTGATAAACTGGAATTTTTAACGGTTTAAAATCTGCCTCATCTTGCTTAAGTTAAATTTTTTCCCTGTTTATCAAATGGAAACTTACAATAAAAAATTCAATATAAAACACTTGCTGATCATAATTATCATCCTGGTGATAATTCTTGCAATCACATTGAGTATCAGCCAATTTACCTTCAAAAAAGTATACAGCCCTCCAACGGCGCTTGCAGCTCTTCTTCCCAGATACAGGGTAATTGATATGGACAGAATTTCCGTAAAAACTGATTTTGACAGAGACGGCGTAAGTGACCAGGTGGATATTTTACAGGGAGCAAAGGCCCAGCTTAAAAATCCGGCAAACAATATTTTCAAAAATGGAAACAACGAAACAAATTATTTCAACGGAGGCGATCCTCCGGCAGAGATAGCTATATGCACCGATATAATTGCACGCGCATTCAGGGAGGCCGGATTTGACTTAAGGCAGCTTGTAAATGATGACATTTCCGAAAATTTTGGCAGTTACCCGCTAAAGGTAAATTGGGGGCAGACCAGGCCTGACAAGAATATTGACTACAGGCGGATACAGAACATGGAGATTTTTTTTAAGAGAAATGCCCAGGCCATGGTTGCAGTTTTTGACCTTTCAGATATTGCAAACCTTGAGCAATGGCTGCCGGGAGACATTGTTTTTTTTGATATGGATCGGGATGGATACACAGATAATGCCGGTATAATTTCAGATTTTACAACCCGTAAAGGCATACCAAAGATAATCTACAATTATATTGACCCCGGCTATACAGTTGAGAGGGATATTCTGGGCTCTTCTTCAATAAAAGGCCATTATCGTTATCCATAAAAATTCCGGCAGAGCACAAATTACTCCAAAGCCATATGTTTAAAACTATATTGATTTTTACCGGGGTCAGTTATCATTTTTTTAAATAGCCCAAGGCTCTTAACCGCAATGCCTTAATTAATAGTGAATTTGATGAAATTAGAGAAATCAATGAATTTGATGAAATTAGAGAAATTTACAAATTGATGAATTTTTGTTTACTAAAAGCAACCCGTAATGTATACTTTCTAAAATGCCAATAAGTTCTAAAAAAAGTTTAAAAAAATTAAACGAAGAGATATCCATCTGTAAGAAATGCCTGGATTTAGCCCGGACAAGGGTACAGCCAGTCCCGGGGGTTGGAGCTCCAAATTCCAGGCTGATCATAGCGGGGTTTTTCCCGGATGCTGCGGGAGCAGAAGCAAGCGGCCTGCCTTTTTTTGGCAGTGACGAAGGAGACATGCTAAGAGCGATCATTGCTGATACAGGGCTCTCCCTGGAGGAGGACACGTACCTTACTTACATTGTAAAATGCACTGCAAGAAAAATAAATGAAACGGGTGAAGCTGCTGAAGCAACCCTATGCAGTCCTAATGCCAAACATTCAGCCAATTGCATTAACTATTTTACAGAAGAAATATCCATAACAACGCCCCATATAATAATATCTCTTGGCCTGGAGGCATCAAATCTAATACTGGAGAATTTCTTTTCTGTCACAAAAAAACACACCGATATTTCAAAAATTCATATGAGGCTTTTTGAAAATCCTTCCTTCAAACTTGTTCCGGTATACAGCCCATCAGATGTATTGAAAGGATTGATAAGTGAGCAGGAATACTTTGGTGATTTCAGGAAGTTGTCCAAAATCTTCTCGATTATCTGACAGAATATGCATTATTGGTCTATTTGATAAACATATATTTTTCTTCGTCCATAATG
>PMCC01000093.1:15059-16597 GCA_003155275.1 Actinomycetota bacterium
CCTGTAGCAGTGATGCCATCTCCATTTAGCCCGCCGCCTCCGGAATAATAGGCTGTGGCGACCATTGTCCATTCCCCGACAAGAACCACTCCGGGAGGCTGGATTTCTGCAATCCTTTGCCTGATAGCTGCAAGGACCTGCTGGACGTTTGTCTTTTCACTCTTTGCTTTTTCAAGCTGCGCTTTATTTTCTACCAGGTTTTTTTCGAGTGTCTGTTTTTCCGAAGTAAGGCCCTCCTTGGCAGACTGGTATTCTTTTGCTTTCTCTTCGGATTTGCGCATTATCCTGTCAATGCTTTCCTTATCAAGCCGCAGCGACTCTGCAAGCTGTGCATCCCTTTTCATAATATTACGGAGAAGATAGAGAGATGCTGCAAACTCATTTATATCTCTTGCAGCAGCAAGAATTTTCAGTACATTATTTTTACCATATTTGTATGAAAACCTGATTCTTTTTTCAAGCTCAAGTTTTTTTTCATCAATACTTTTTTGCTTGGATTTTCTGTCACTCTCAAGGCCGCTTAATTCTTTTTCAATCCCTGAAATTTGTAATGTCAATTGCTCTATCTGGTTTTTTGAATTCTCAATGTTTGCTTCAGTGGTTACTATTTTTTCCACGAAAGTTTCTTCTTCGCTGGAAAGGCTTGCAATCTGGCTGCTTAGTTCATTTAAAGTAATTGCCTGGACATCCCGGGGAAAAATAAATTCCGTTTCAAAAACTGCAAGGACAAAAAGCAAGGTAAATACTGTAAACCTTACAAACAAAGGCGCATTTTTTTTAAATGAAAATCTCATATTTTTAAAAACACAAGGATTTGCTAAAAGCTAAATTTAAAGTTTCCAAGGTTTAAAAATTATATACTTTTAAAACTATATTTAACATAGTTGCCCGTTTTTTAAGCAGGGAGGGAAACATTTGCTGATTTTAAAAATAATTCTTCATTAAGCTTACAAGTTATTGTATAATCACCGTAAAATAAAAAGGGGTTCCTAAAAAAGGAAAGGAGAAGCTATGGCAAAATATCAGGATTTGGCAGACGCCATCATTGCCGGAGACAATGTCAAAAGCAAGGAAATCACCCAGAAGCTGGTTGACAGGGGCGTTAAGGCTGTAGAGATCCTCAACGAAGGACTCGTGCCGGGAATGGATGTTGTGGGCGTAAAATTCAAAGCAAACGAGATGTATATTCCTGAAGTATTGATAGCTGCAAGAGCTATGCATGCTGCAATGGATATCATCAAGCCTTTGCTAGTTGAAGCCGGTGCCATAATGAAAGGCACAATCGTTGTTGGGACCGTACAGGGTGATTTGCATGATATCGGCAAAAACCTTGTATGTATGATGCTCGAAGGCGGCGGCTACACGGTAATCGATGCCGGTGTTGATGTTCCCGGGGATAAGTTTATTGAAGAAGTAAAGAAAAGCGGCGCAAAAGTCGTCGGACTTTCTGCTCTTCTTACAACTACCATGCCGTCCATGAAAGATGTCATCATTGCTTTAAAGGCAGATGCAGCAACCAAAGATGTTAAAGTCATGGT
>PMCC01000054.1 GCA_003155275.1 Actinomycetota bacterium
GGCAGGGAAAAAATTAAAGCGCCGGACAGGGACATAATTATCATAAGCATTGGCCACACATCCGCGGCCGCATACGTGGCCCTTGGAATAAACGGGTTTTTTGACCTGGATGACGCCATATTTAATTTCAGGAGCGGCGGCAGTATTTTTGAGGGCCAGTTAGGCAATAAGGTCCCCGGCATTGAATGGAGCACCGGCGATCTTGGCCAGGGCCTTTCCCTGGGGTGTGGGTATGCGCTGGTTTCCAAAAAGCAGGGTATTAAAAACAGGGTATTTGTCATAATGGGTGACGGCGAACAGCAGAAGGGCCAGATTGCAGAGGCCATAAGGTTTGCCAACAAATACAACTTAAATAATCTTACGGTAATTGTTGACTGCAACAGGATGCAGGCCACAGACAGTTCGGATAATATTATGCAAAATAATATAGAAGGGAATTATATTAATGGCGGATGGGATGTTGTTAAAACCGATGGCCACGATTTTGAAAAGCTGTATAAAACCATAAGAGAGTCTTATTTTAATGCCACAAAACCGACCTGCATTATCGCAGAAACAACAATGTGCAAAGGCCTGGAAGGGTATGAAAACAGGTATGAGGGCCATGGTTTGTGTCTTTCACCCGAACAATACAGTGAAGCATTAAAGAAATTCGACATCGAGCCCGGCCTGATGGCTGATTACAAAGACATAGGGAAAGAAACCATTTATGCAAAACGCAGGGATTATGCCCTGAAATGGGGCTCTGTAACATTTGAAAACAACAAATCCAAAATCCAAAAATCCGGGAATAAAAATATAGAAGAAAGTATAAGAGCAAGCTTTTCAGAGGAATACAAAACAGGTCAGAAGATATCCAACAGGGATGCTTTTGGCGCCGCTCTCTTAAAAATCGGCAGAGACAATATGTCCGGAAAAAACAGGCCGCCTGTTATTGCCATAGACTGCGACCTTAAAGTATCCGTAAAGACTGATTTATTTGAAAAAGAGTTTCCAGGAAATTTTATCCAGGCTGGCATCGCTGAACATAATGCCGCTGCTGTTGCAGGTGCCATAAGCAAAACAGGTTTTCTTACTTTTTTTGCCGACTTTGCTGTTTTTGGAATAGACGAGGTGTATAACCAGCTAAGGTTAAATGACATTAACGATACTTCCCTAAAACTTGTTTGCACCCATAATGGCCTTGAAGTAGGTGAGGATGGGAAATCCCACCATTGCCTGGATTATATAAGCCTGATCTCAAATCTTTTCAATTTTAAAANNTTGTATGTACACACAACGGGCTTGAAGTAGGGGAGGATGGGAAATCCCACCATTGCCTGGATTATATAAGTCTTGTGTCAAATCTTTTTAATTTTAAGATTGTCATACCGGCCGATGCAAACCAGACGATACATATTACCAATTATATATCTACCACTCACGGTAATTTCCTGATGGTTTTAAACAGGTCAAAAATACCTGTTCTTTCCGCCGGTGGAGCGAAGCCTTTTTTTGGGAAGGATTATGTTTTTGAGTATGGCAAATCAGACTGGCTGAAAAAAGGGACTGACGCAGTTATTATAACTTATGGGCACATGGCTTTCAGGGCACTCGAAGCAGCAGAAATCCTTAAGGATAAACACGGGCTTAAAATAGGGGTCCTGAATGTAAGCTCTGTTCCCAAGCTTGACGATAAAAAGCTCTTAAATGCCGTTAATGAAACCAAAAATATAGTCGTATATGAGGACCATAATATAAATACCGGGCTTGGGATAATGATAGGCTCCTTTATAGCCGAAAACAAACTAAACTGCAATTTTAAAAAAATGGGCGTTTCAAAATATGGATTATCTGCTGACACTGAATTCCAATACAGATACCAGGGTCTGGATGTGGAAAACCTTGTTGAGAATACTGTTAAAATGGTAAATCCATGACTTATCAAATTCTTCAAAAAAATATCACTTATGCGGATGATTTTTATTTGAAAGGATGTGTAAAAGTGAGGCTTAAAGGCAAGGTTTCTTTAATAACAGGAGCGGCTAGGGGAATAGGCCGGGCATCTGCTCTGCTGTTTTCAAAGGAAGGTTCAAATGTTGTAATTGCTGATATTGATGAAGAAGGCGGCCAGAAAACCAAATCTGAAATTATTGGAAATGGCGGCAAGGCAATTTTTATAAAAACAGATGTTTCAAAAAAAGAAGATGTCTTAAATCTTGTCGACAGGTCAATTAGGGAATTTGGCAAACTGCATATCCTGTATAATAATGCAGGGGTATTCTGGAAAAACAGAGATGGGCACATCACTGATATTGATGAAGCTATATGGGATAAAATCATAGATATCAATTTAAAAAGTACATATCTTTGCTGTAAGTATGCCATTCCTGAAATAATAAAAAGCGGCGGCGGTTCTGTTATCAATACGGCTTCAAGCGCTGCAGTTCTGGGAATTCCCGGGTGTGACGCTTATACTGCCTCAAAAGGCGCCATTGTTGCCATTACAAGATCCATGGCTGCCGAATATGGCTCATTTAATATAAGGGTAAATTGCATAGTCCCGACCCACATTGAAACTCCTATGTTTGAGGAAAGCACAAAAAGTGTCCCCGGTTTTGATGAAGACAAGTTTCTTAAAACATTTCCATTGGGAAAATATGGGAAACCCGAAGATATTGCAAATGCAGCTCTTTTCTTGGCGTCCGACGAGTCTTTATTCGTTACCGGTTCCATGTGCACTGTTGATGGCGGGGCCACAAGTACGTATATGCATTGAAATGATTATCTTTAAAAACCATGCGCCCATGACCTGACTAAATAAACAAAAGAAATAAAAGAAATAAAAGAAAAAAGAAATATTTAAAACCTGTTTTGCAGGATATTAAAAAAAGGAAACATTAATGAATATTATTGAAAGAATGAAACTTGACGGTAAAAAAGCGCTTGTCACCGGCGCAGGGCAAGGGCTTGGAAAAGCTTTTGCTCTTGCCCTCGCCGAAGCCGGTGCAGATGTTGCAATTGCAGATATAAATATTGAAAATGCCATAAAAGTTTCAGAGGAAATAATTGCCCTGGGAAGAAAGTCAATTCCCATAAAAGCGGATATAAAGCTAAGGGAGGATTCAATACAAATGGTTGACCGAGTAATAAGTAACTGGGGAAGACTGGATATTGCCGTAAATAATGCCGGTGTGTCAAAATTGCAGGATGCGCTTGAAGTGACCCAGGAAGATTGGGACTGGACGTTTGATGTTAACCTGCGCGGGACATTTTTTTGCGCCCAAGCTGAAGCAAAAGCAATGATTCCAAAAGGATATGGAAAAATTATAAATATAGCTTCCATTTGCGGGTACAGGGTGTGGCCGCAGTTCCAGTCAGTCTACAGTGTCTCCAAAGCCGGCATCATTCATCTTACAAAGTGCCTTGCCGTTGAATGGATAAAACATGGCATCAGGGTAAACAGCATAAGCCCGGGCGTAACAATGACAGAGGGTTTTGTTAAAGAGGTATTGCCTATATTTACATATAAGGCCCCTATCGCCAAAGCTGCCAGTGTTGAAGATCTTAAAGGGGCGCTCATTTACCTGGCATCAGAGACCTCTGATTTTATGGTGGGCCAGGATATTGTTATTGACGGATCGTATATAAACGTTTGATTCTATATTATATATTCGTCAGGAATGGATAAGATATTTTTAATTACAAGACCGAAAGCCCCGGTAATCCTTGCTTCCTTTCCAAAACGTGAATATTTAACCTCAATGTTTCTTTTCACCCAGGGGAGCGCGTTGGAGGCAATTGTATTTTTAATGATTTTAATCCCCATGTCTCCCAGCTGGGAAGCGCTGCCATATATTATTATTAATTCAGGGTCAAAAACATTTACGATATTTGCAATGCCAACACCCAGCCAGTAAGCATATTCCTCAAGTATTTCTTTTGAAAATTCATCACCCTCCAGGTGTGCGTTTACTATTGATTCAAAAGTCAGGATTCCACCTATATAGTAATCCGGTAATTTTGTCCGGGTACCTTTTTCAATTCCGTTTCTGGCTTTGTTTATGAAGCTTCTTACTGTAGCCACAGTTTCCCAGCATCCGTAATTGCCGCAATCGCACTCGCTTCCCTGGGGGACGATAGTTGTATGCCCGAACTCTCCAGCTGCATCATTATTCCCCCTGTAGATCATATCATTTATGATTATTCCAATCCCGATTCCGATGCCTGTCTCTATGGTGATAAAGTTTTTTGAATTTATCTGACCGAACCATTTTTCTGCAAATATCTGCAGGTTTGTTTCCCTGTCGATATAGCACCTTGTGCCCGGAAATTCGTCTTCAATATATTTTTTAACTTTTACATTTTCCCAGCCTTTTAAATTGGGGGAAAATTTTACTATTCCGTTTATATGGTCGATGATTCCGGGAATGCCGATACCTATTCCCAATATTTTGCCGGTTTTATAAACGTCCAGCTTTTTAATAAGGCTGGAGATTTTTTTTAATGTTTCTTCAGGTTTTTCATCAGCAGCCCTGTCAGTTTCCAGTTCATTTAAAAACTGAGCCTTAATATTGCCAAGGGTGACTTTAATTTTTTTTATCCCCACCGTAATTCCTATGATAAAGCCCAAATCATCCCTGAAGTTTAACAGAATGGGTTTTTTGCCACCCTCCCTTGTAGAATCGCCGTATCCGGTTTCTTCAAGTATTTTATTTTCAATAAGCTCTTTTGCAACTATTGTAAGGGTTGTTCTGCTAAGGCCCAGTTCTTTTGAGACTTTAGCCCTGTCAATTGGGGCATTATCCCAGATATATTTTAATATTCTTGTCCTGTTTAAATCCTTTATAAGATTATTTTTTTTATCAAAAAGCAGCATTATTTTTTGTTTTGATTGCTATTTGGTTTGTAATTTATTTTTTAATTAGCCCTTGTTGAATAATTGGCAAGAATTTTAAATTCCAAAATAATTCATGCTGAAGAAATATAATTATTTCTAAAATAATGAACTATTCAGTAAGGTATATAATATTATTATTTAGTTTGTAATTTACCAAAACTAATTATAACAGTATAAATACTTAAAACACAAGTATTTGAAAATTTATTTAAAAAAATTAAATTAATTGACAAATAAATCATTTTAAATATAATAGTTAGTACTTATTACAAACAAACAAATTTTTACCATTTTTATTTTTAAAGGAAATATTTAGTAGAAATTGTGCCAATAAATCAAAAATTAAAGTGGTCTTTAATTTATAGTAAACTATATAAATTCATCGGCAATATAATATATTTTTAAATTTATTTTTTTAAAAACCCGGTAAGGTGCAAAAAGGGGATTCTTGACTTGAACAGCAGGGAAAGAGTAATAATGGCATTTTTACATAAGGAAGCAGACAGGGTGCCGGTCTCCGAATTATATATAAATTCTCCCGTTGCATCAAAGGTACTTGGCAGGCTTGCCTATACCGGTTGGAGCGGATTTATAAGATGCGGTGTTTTAAACAATATGCTTATAGATGGCAGGGGGGAAGAATTTTTCCTGCAGGAAGCTATAGACGTTGTTGAGCTTTACGATAAACTGGAGCTTGACACCGTTCTTATAGAACGCCCGCCTCTTAAAAATTTCGCAATACCGGTAGCCTTGGATGAGACGACATGGCGTTTTGATGACAAAAAAAACAGTATGTTTTCGATAGTTCATTTTGACAGAAAGACTGATCTTTTCCATACAGCCGATTCAAATTTTCACAGGGGCGGGCTCGCGGAATTTGAGCGTTTTGTCAATATCCTGGAAAAAGATGATATAGATTTACAAAAGTATAACTGGAGCCAGGCTGAGTACATAATACAGAAGTGCGCCGGAAGAAAATTTGTCATGGCTGTAGTTGAGGTGGATTTCCCCCCGATGAGCATGGGGGCGATTGGCAGATATTTTTTGGAGGCAATGGCATTCCGCGGTGATTTGGTGGAAAGATATCTGGATTATCGTGTTAGAAAAGGCTTAAAATTTATTGAAAAATATGCCTCAATGGGAGCTGACGCAATATTTGACGGGGAGGACCTTGCCGGAAACCTTGGCCCGCTCTTTTCACCCAAAGACTATATGAAATATTATGCGCCAAGGTTTAAAAAGCTTGCAGATGCGGTGCATAAGCACGGCATGTACTACTTAAGGCATACTGACGGAAACATTACAAGTTTTGCAGATGAGTTTCTTCTTGAGTCAGGATTTGACGGATATCACAGTATTGATCCTGAAGCGGGAATGGATCTTAAATGGGTGAAGGAAAAATATGGCGATAAGGTGCTTTTAATGGGAAACGTGGATTGCGGGCGTGTCCTGCATCTGGGCGCTAAAGAGGATGTTATCAAAGATACACTCAGGGCAATAAAGACTGCATCCCCGGGTGGAGGGCATATAGTATCTTCCAGCAATACCATACACAGCGACGTGCCATATGATAATTATATGCAAATGCTGGAGACTGTAAGACAATACGGGAACTATCCAATCCAAATAGATTAGTAAAAGCTTAATATATAAAAAGGTTACTGTATTTGTAAGGAGGAAAATATGTTTAAAACAAAAATCGGCTTTATACCTTCAAACTGGGATTCCTGGGACGGCAATGATATTTATGGCAAGTGGGCCTATAAAATACGTGACAGATGTGTGGCCGTCCTTGAAAAGATTCCCGGCATTGAACTCGTTGTTCCTTCAAAAGAAATGACCGGTAACGGTTGTGTAAATGACATAGGCGACGCCGATAAAGTTTTGAAATATTTTCTTGCCGAGGGAGTGCAGGGCCTTATTATCGGCAATATGACATTTGGCATGGAAGTTGCTGTTGGAGCTTTTTTAAACGGTCTACCAAATAAAAATATGCCGATACTGCATTTTTGCACAAGAAGCGGCCCCTATACCGCCGAGGGTGTACGCTTAACGGATACCTGGTGCGGACAGTTTATGACCTGTTCATCAATCAAGCGCAGGGGTTTTACATTCGTTCATATAAATACCTGTAATCCGGAAGATGCTTATTTTACGGATAGGTTAAGCATATTTGTCAGGGCTGTAAGCGCGGTAAGCAGGTTTAAGGGCGCAAGGTTTGGGCAGATAGGCACAAGGCCCCAGCTCTTTGAATCACAGTTCTGGAGTGAAGAAAATATGCAGCGCAAATTTTCCCAGATGGTTATCCCGATGGATCTTGCAACAGCTTTTAAAAAGCTCGATGAAGTGTCGCCAACCGATCCTGTGGTGTTAAAAATAGCTGAGGAAATAAGAAAAGGGGCAGGTGAGATATCGGATGGATATACAGACAAAGATATAATAACCCAGGCAAGGTATGAACTTTCCCTGATGAATATACAAAAGGAGCTGGGTGTGTCTGCAATGGCTGTAAACTGCTGGACAAGGATACAGGAAATATATGGCATATCTGCATGCTCCACTTTCGGGCGGCTAAACGACAAAGGTATTATAACTGCCTGTGAGGTCGACCTGCTTGGCGCAGCCACTATGTGGGCAATTTATTGTGCGGCGCTTGGTGAGGCAATACCGGATTTTATAGATTGGACAGACCTGCATCCAACAAAGGAAAATATATGGCTTGCTTGGCACTGCGGAAATGCTGCGCCCAGCCTGAGGGAAGAGTCCTGTAAATCCAAGCTCGTAAGGAATGAGCGCCTGATACAGTGGTGCCCTACCTGCCATGGGGCGCTGGAATTCAAGCTTAAATTTGGTCCGGTCACATGCGCCAGGATGGTGGAGTACGAGGGAGAATACACGATGTTTTTTGGTACCGGCGAAATCATTGACACAGAGCCTTTTGTAAGAGGCGCATACGGATGGGTGAAAGTCAACGATGTTTTTGACTGGGAAAACAAGATGATAGAAAACGGCATAATCCATCACGGTACCTTGATCCATGACCCGAAAGTGGCAGATGCGCTGGAAATGTTCTGCAAATTCTTAGGAATTAAAGCAGTCAGGGGAGCGTAGGCCATGAATGACAAGGACAGGATGTATTGTGTGACATTAAAAAGGCCGATGGTATTGGAAGAAGGCTACAAAGGCATTCCTTCACCGGGCAAAGATGAGGTTTTAATTAAAGTCAGGCGCATTGGGCTGTGCGGCTCTGATGCAATCATTTATTATGGCAAACATCCTTATGTCAGTTATCCGTTGGTAATGGGGCATGAATTTTCAGGAGAGATAACAGGACTGGGAGAAGGTGTAAAAAGCCTGGCAATCGGCCAAAGGGTGGCAGTTATACCTCATCTTGTCTGTGGAAAGTGCAGCCAGTGCAAAACGGAGACATTTAATTTCTGCGAACAATTAAGATGCACAGGGGCAGAAGCAGACGGCGCGCATTGTGAGTTTATAGTAATGCCCGCAGTCATGGCCATACCTATTCCTGATAACCTTTCCTTCGATGATGCGGCGATGATAGAGCCGGCATGTGTGGCTTACCATGCGGCAAAGAGGGGGGAAATCAAAAATGGCGATACCGTTCTTATAGTAGGTGCAGGCCCTATCGGCATATTTGCCATGCAAAGCGTTAAAGTACTCGGGGCCTCACGGGTGTATATTGCAGATATTGATGAAAAACGTCTCAAGCTTGCTCTGTCGCTTGGCGCTGACGGGGTGATAAATGTTGCGCAGGAAAAAATCACTGAAGGCCTGGTCCGGCTTATAGGCGGCACCAGGGAAGTGGATGTCTTTTTTGATTGCGTAGGGCAGAATGGCGAAATCCTTGAAGAGATAATACTGATGGCAAAGAGAGGCTCGAGAGTGGTAATGGTGGGAGTACTTCAGATGGATTACAATATTCCGCATCTGCCTGATTTCGTACAGCATGAACTAAGGTTGTCCGGTACCACCATGTATGTGCCTCTGGATTACAGGGACATGATAAAATATTTGAGCGAGGGCAGGATAAGCACAAAAGGAATGATAACTCATCATTTTCCAATAACCGATATAATAAAAGTATTCAGGGAATTTATAGAAGAAAAAAAAGAGTACTTTTTTAAAATAATGTTTACACTGGACTGAAACGAAGGGGAAGAATTTATGGCGTTGCTCGGTTTGGACCTTGGCTCAAGCAGCATAAAGGGGGCTGCCTTTGATGAAAACGGTGAAGTCGTTGCAGAGGCGCAAGAGCCGTATTCTACAATTTGGGATGGAAATTCTGCAGAAGCAGATGCAGAACTAATGTGGCTGGCTGCAGTGAAGGTAATTAAAGCTATTGCAGCGGCAGTTCCGGATATAGAGGCGATATGTGCAGGCTCGCATGGCGAGACATATATTCCTGTCGATAAGGGTTGTAAACCGGTATATCCTGCAGTGATGAATTCCGATAACCGCGCAGACAAGGAATCAAAATCCTGGGAAGATAGTTTAGGCAAAAGAAAACTTTATGAAATAACCGGGGTGCCTCTTCACCCGATGTTTAGCATCAATAAGATAATGTGGCTTAAAAACAACAGGCCGGATGTCTTTTCGAAAGCTGCCATGTTTTTAAGCCCGCAGGATTACATACTTGGAAGATTAGGCCTGACGCCTCTTATCGATTACTCTCTTGCATCAAGGACCATGGCATTTGATATCAACAAGCACAGTTGGTCAGGTGAAATATTAAAAGAAGCAGGATTAAGTGAGAATATGATGCCTGAATGTGTGCCCTCAGGGACAACAGCAGGGAAAATAAATAAAAATATTGCAAAAATTCTGGGTCTTAAAAATGGTGTGAAGGCAGTAGTGGGCGGGCATGACCAGCCGCTGGCAGCCTTAGGCTGCGGTGCCATAGGAGAGGGCCAGGTTTCAGATTCTGCCGGTACATTTGAATGCCTGGCGGCAATATCGGACGCGCCTAAAAATAATGATATGGCTTATAAGTACAGCCTGAATTCTTACTGCCATGTTGTAAACGGCAAATATGTCACTCTTGCATTTTTTCCCGCAGGCGTAATAACAAGCTGGTTTGTCGATGAATTCTGTTATGAGGATAGGCAAAAGGCTGCCAAAGAAGGTATTTCGGAATACCTATACATTTCCCAAAAAATGGATGCTGGACCGACAGGGGTCTGTGTTACCCCGCATCTTATAGGTTCATGCAATCCATACTGGGATATGCGTGCAAGAGGCGCAATATACGGGTTAGCGCCTGACATTTCAAGGCATAAGCTTTTTAAAGCAGTTTATGAAGGCCTTGCCCTTGAACTTGATCTTAATATTGGGGCTTTAATGCAAGTCTGCGGCGAATTTGACCTTATCCGTATAAGCGGGGGAAACGCAAGATGGCCGTTTTCAGTCCAGCTTCGCGCAGATATAACAGGCAGGACATTTTACACCATGGAAAGTACGCAGTCAGTTTGCAGAGGCGCTGCAATTCTTGCAGGCATGGCAAGCGGCGTTTATAAGGATTACCAGGATGCGGTACAAAAGACCGTAAAAATAAATAGGGAATATAAGCCGGACAGGCAAGTATCAGAAAGTTATAAAAAACAAAAAGCCATGTATATGGAGCTTTATCCTTCATTAGAAAAATTGAGGGAGATATAATTGGCCTGGATATAAGCTTAGGAGCTGTAAATGAAATCAAGGGAACGGGTAATAAGGGCGGTTAATTTTAAGGATGCAGACAAGACACCACTGGACCTTGGAGCAACCATAGTGACATGCATGGATCTGAATGCGCACAAGAAGTTAAAAAAATATTTGTGTATAAGCGATGATAATGACAATATTATCGACTATACTATGGGGACTGTGGAGCCCTGTGAAGAAATAATGCAGAAATTCGGATCAGATGTAAGGCGGGTTGGATTGAACGTTATTCCGCCAGACATTAAGGACAATAAATATGAAGGAGGCTTTGGCATAAGGTATAAAAAAGCGCTTCCCCATGAATATTTTGATGTATATTACAGCCCGCTGGCCTATGCAGATACACCTGACAGCAGTGACCTGGATAATCTTATAATGCCTGATCCTGATATGCCGCAGCTTTACGCCGGCTTAAGGCAACGGGCCAGGGATATGTTTAATAATACTGATTTTGCAATTTTTGCAGATTTTGGGGTGCCGGGGTTCTATGAGACATCGCAGAAAATAAGAGGTTATGAAAACCTGGGTTGTGATTTGCTTTTAAACCGGAAATTTCTTTTTGAGTTATATGACAGGCTTTTGGATCTTCAGAAGAGATTTTTTAATAACTATCTGGATGAGGTAGGAAAATATGCCGCGGCAATAGGTTATGCTGACGATCTTGGGATGCAGGACAGGCCCCAGATGTCTACAGAGACTTACAGGACAGTCATAAAACCTTATCACAAAAAAATATTTTCCTTCATACACGAAAAAGCAGATATAAAGATAATGCTTCACAGCTGCGGCGCTATTGAGCCCTTAATGGACGATCTTATAGATGCAGGCGTGGATATTTTCAATCCTCTTCAGACAAAAGCAGCATGTATGTCGCCGGAGCTATTGATGCAAAAATATCGAGGCAGAGCTGCTTTTTGGGGAGGAATGGATGAACAGTACGTACTGCCCAGAGGAACAAGCCAGGAAATAGAGGCGGAAACAAAACGCATGATGAGTGTTATGGGCAGAAGCGGATATGTATTTGGCCCCGGCCATAACATTCAGGAAGACACACCTCCGGAAAATATTATTACGATGTATGAAGCAGCGGACATTTACAGGTAGAATATATATAAATTGTTACATTGTTGACAATTTACAATTTCAGATATAGAATATTTGGAAAATCATAAGTTATTTTCTATACGGCAGGAGATATTATGAAGAGGGGCAGGCAGATAGATAAAAGGTCCCGTCCACTCAAAAAAACCGCAGACATTTTTCATTAAAAAGCGATACTGGGTGTATAGCCAATATAGCCAAAAATAAGGCGCTGATTCTGGAAAAGGCAGGCATTTTTAGTTATGTGCTGTGCAAACAATTGACATTTTGAAATAAAGGAATAGAATAATTGAGTAACTGGGTTACCCAGGTATTAAGTATAAGTGTTTGGTGATATATATTTTTTTATTTTAATAAAGAATATTTTATAGTTTCTTTATCTTTATTTGAAGCTTGACATAACCGGTGGTTAAACCTAAAGCGGGAGGATTGTCAACTGAATTAACCATTTTTAACAACTCTTATTATTTTTATAAAATCTTTTTTTAAATAGTATTAAATAGTAAATTCTATTAAAATATTATAAGGCTTTTATAAAGTACTAAGGGATGAACGCTTAAAAAAAGGAGGTGAATAAATGTCAAATTTTATAAAATCATTACAATCATTAAAGGAGAACAAAATGAAAAGATTTCTGTCAATATTATTGGTTTTGCTTATCGCAATTCCGCTGGTTTTCGCCGGCACAGGTTGCAAAGCAGCAACTACAACCACAACTGCAGCTGCAGGAGCAGCAACAACTGCTGCTGCGTATAATCCTAAAGATCATCCGATAGCTTTAGGTATATTCCTGAAGGTACATCCGGTAGTCAGGATTATGATCGCCGGATTCCTGGTAAGGGCAACAGAGCTTGGCTATGAACCATTATTATTTGCCCCCGATGAAGCAGATGCTACCAAGCAGTACGGTCTTCTGGATGCTGGTATGGCACAGCATAAGGTACAGGGTCTATGCCAGTATATTTTCGGTGAGGATACAGCACAATATATAAAGAAATATTCTGATCAGGGTATACCTGTTGTAACCGGGCACACAGCAGTTCAGGGCGATTTGGTGGCAACATATAAGGGCCTTACAGCCTGGGCTGCATGTTCAGCTATCCAATACGGTAAAGATGCTGCCATGGCTATCGGCCAGCAGGTAGGCGGAAAAGGTACAGTAGCAGTAACTGAAGGAAGCTTCAACCCTACTGAAGACTTGGCTGCCAATTCATTCATTAAAACAATGAAAGATAATTTCAAGGATGTTAAGGTCCTTGATCCTGCTGAAGAGGGTTTTGATACCCCTACAGCAATCCAGAAAGCAACTGCNNGCAATAGCAATGGACTACAGCCGTGTGAATCTTGACCTTGTAAAGAACGGAGAAATATATGCTGTTGTCGCTCAGCCTTTATTCCAGGAATTCGCAAAATGCGCTGAAATGCTGGACACTATTCTTCGTGGCGGAACCGTTCCGTTTGATAATATAATGCCTGCTCCACTTGTAACTAAAGACAAGGTTGCTGATTATATTGCAATAAATGATACAGTAGATAAAGGTATGGCAAACGTTAAATAGATTATTGTTGATTTTAAAATAAACTTTAATCTGTAGAAATGAGTCTTAGCAGCGGGTTTTACTTAAAACCCGCTGCGAAGACATATTCTGAGAGGAGAAACATGGTCATGGCGCATAATGTATTGGAGGCGCAAAACATAACAAAGGATTTTATAGCCGTGAGGGCATTAAATAATGTATCCATGAGTGTCAAAAGTGGCGAAATACTGGGACTTATCGGGGAAAACGGCGCAGGAAAATCCACAATACTTAAGGTCATTAATGGAATATATGTTTCAGGTACTTATGAAGGGAAAATATTGGTAAATGGAGAAGAAGTTCATCTTCATTCCCCCCATGACGCACTGATTAAGGGCATAGGTTTTGTACCGCAGGAAATCAACGTCATGGAAGACCTTACTGTTGCAGAAAATATATTTGTCGGTCATTTAACCGAATTAAAAAGCGCATTCTTAAAACCGGGTGAAATTGAAAAAAGAGCGTCTGATTTTTTAAAACATGAAAAAATAAACCTTGATGTCAAAACACGGGTAAGGATGCTGAGCATCGGCCAAAAACAATTATTGATGATTGCGAGGGCTCTCTCATGGGATCCGCATATACTGATACTTGATGAACCGACTACTGCTTTGGCCAAAGATGATGTTGACAATCTTTTTAAGATAGTAAGGGAGTTTAAGGCAGGCGGCAGGAGCATAATTTTTGTTACGCATAAACTGGAAGAAATAATAGAAATTACAGACAGGGTTGTTATATTGCGTGATGGTGCAAATATAGCCACATATGAACGCAATCAGTATAATGAAAATAAAATTGTAACAGACATGGTTGGGCGTACTATCACAAGTATGTACCCGGCAAGAAATGTACAGACCGGCGAAGAAGTACTTCGAGTTGAGAATTTAACGGTCGAACACCCCAAGATAAAAAATAAAAATCTGATAGAAAATGTCAGCTTCAGTTTGAAAAAGAACGAGGTTTTAGGACTTGTAGGCTTGGTAGGAGCCGGAAGGACTGAGACATTGAGCGCACTTTTTGGGGAATACCCTATAAAATCAGGAAAGATATTCATAGAAGGCAAAGAGGTTAAAATAAAAAATAGCGGCGATGCCATAAAAAATGGCCTATGTCTTGTTACAGAGGACCGGAAGGCAAACGGGCTATTAATGCTTGCAAACATCAAACATAATATTGTCCTGACGAATTTAAAAAAGATCCTCAATGGTTTATTTATAAATAGCAAAAAGGAAAATAATGTGGCCACCACATTTATGTCCAAATTAAGCATCAAAGCGCCTAGTTACGATACAATGGTGGCAACCTTATCCGGCGGCAACCAACAGAAAGTGGTAATCTCCAAATCGCTCAACACTGATCCCAAGATATTATTGCTGGATGAGCCTACCAAAGGCATTGACGTAGGTTCTAAAAATGAGATTTATAACCTTATAAATATAATGGCAGGAAGTGGAATATCAATAATCATGGTATCCTCCGAGCTGCCTGAACTTTTAGCTATGTGCGACCGCTTCATAATACTTGCTCACAGAACAACTGTGGGCGAGCTTTTAAAAAGCGAAGCGACGCAGGAAACTGTAATGGTTAAATGCTTTGCTTAATTTACACTTAAAGCAGGATCAAAGGAGGGATAAGCATTGGCAGATTCAGAATTAAAAAATGTTAAAACAGAAAATGCCGTTTGGAGGATTATAAAGAGGATTTTTGATATACAGGAAGTAAACACAATACTGCCTGTTCTGGTTTTAATTATAATTGCCATTATCTTCAATCCGATGTTTCTTAACCCTGGCAATTTGGTTGTCATCGGTCAAAGGATGTCGATGTGGGGGCTTATTGCCATCGGAGAGGGTCTCATAATCTTGACAGGCAATTTTGACATTTCCGTAGGTGCAATGGTTGCTTTTGATTGTGTTTTCTTTGCAGTTGCAGCGGCTAAATGGCACCTTCCTATGGCAGTTGCAATATTACTGGCAATTTTACTGCCTGTCACACTTTCTACCATTAGCGGGCTCATTGTTGTTAAATTAAAAATAAATTCATTTCTTGCTACTATCGCAATGCTGTTTATATGCAGAGGCATGTCTAAGATGATGACAAACGCGCGTCCGGTGCCTATTGCGCCGGCACAGGGCTCAGAATTATTTTTAAAATTCGGGCAGGCGACCCCTTTAAAATTGAGCTGGACTTTCTTTATATTTATAGCGCTTATTATAATTTCTCAGGTTGTTCTTAAGAAAACCGCTTATGGACGTAAGCTATATGCAACAGGTGACAACAATAACGTTGCAAGGCTTGCGGGCATAAGCCCGGATAATGTCAAGCTGTCAACATTTATCATCAGCGGATTCCTGGTTGGCTTGGCAAGCATTCTGTTGATAGGAAAGGAAGCAGTAGCCAACGCGAACTTTGGTACGGGATGGGAGTTACAGGCTATTGCAGCAGTTGCTATTGGGGGAATCAGCCTGATAGGCGGTGCCGGTTCAATGATAGGTGTATTAATCGGTGTAATCATGATGCAGATTATGGCCAATATACTGATACTTCTCCAGATAAACCTGAACATGCAGTCTGTTGTGCTTGGGGTAATTATGATTCTGGCTACTATTCTAGACCTCAAACGCCGTAACAGGATTCTTGGCAAAATAGACTAAAAACAGAATAATTATGATTAATTTTTAAGGAGAATAAATGGCTTCTGAAAAGAATAATACTCAGATACAAAGTAAGGGCGGCTTAATTGTCTCAAAAATATTCGCAGTGCAGGAAGTTGGTATACTGATACCTCTGGTAGTTTTGGTTTTATTTTTCTATTTTTTTAACCA
This sequence comes from Actinomycetota bacterium, assembly GCA_003155275.1. Lineage (GTDB taxonomy): Bacteria > Actinomycetota > Humimicrobiia > Humimicrobiales > Humimicrobiaceae > Fen731. Next base: position 16,104 of record PMCC01000054.1, read on the forward strand.
TGGATTTTTGTCAGCGCCGAATATTTTTTCGATATTAAAGGTTATGGCTTTTTATGGGATCGTTGGTGTGGGAGAAACCTTGGTAATATTGGGCGGCGATATAGATATCTCAGTTGGTTCTGTTGCCGGTTTTGGCGCTGTGTTCAGCACGTTTTTGATGATGAAATTTAATTGCTTTGGACTCTTAAATACTCCTTATGAATGGATAGGCGTTATAGGGTTTATGATTATCACAATTGCTGTATGTTCACTGGTAGGTTTTTTGAATGCATTCTTGATAGTGGATATGAAAATGCCTGCTTTTATTGTCACTATCGCAACATTATGGGCGGTACGCGGCGCCGTAATGGTTGTTACGAATGGTAACCCGATTTATCCGCTTCCAAAATTTTTTATGGATACAATTGGCACTAACGCACAGATACCTATAGTCAAGGTGGGCACTGAAGTTTTAGGCATATCCCTTCCTTTTATTATATTCATCTTGCTGATTGTTATATTCGAAATATTGCTGCGCAGGTCAAAATTCGGCAGAAATATATACGCTACCGGAAGCAACAGGGAAGTTGCGAAACTTGCCGGTATCAACACTAGAAAAGTACGTTACATTAATTTCATTATATTATCAATGCTTGCAGGTTTATCCGGCATGCTTGTTGCAGCTTTCACAAGACAGGGTTACCCGCCCATCGGAGATGGCTGGGAGATGATGATTATTGCAGGATGCGCCATTGGCGGTATTGCTCTTGCGGGCGGATACGGCAGTTTGATCGGGACGCTTATCGGTGTATTTATTATGAATATTGTAAACACCGGGTTGGTTATGGTTGGCATCAACACATTCCTCCAGCAGACTGTACAGGGCATTATCATCCTGATTGCCGTTTATGCTGATATTGTAAGAAGGAACCGGAAAGTGCTTTCCTAAAGTTCCACCTTCCTTATCAGAAGTGAAAGACTTTAAAATAGCTTTTTTAGCCAATTATTCAGTAAACTGATTTGGTGATTCCTGCCCTAAAATGACAAAAAACTGCAAAAAATAACAAAGAGGTAAAAATTTTATGAAAGTATTTAATCTAAAGGACTTCCCGTTTGCGGAATTTGGTGAAAATCCCACAAGGCTTATCAGGCTTTTAGTTTCTCCGCAGACTACTGGAGAGCAAAGGTGCAGCATCGTAATCGGCAGCGTACCTCCGGGAGGGATTTCTGAAGGACATGTACATCAGGAAAGTGACGAATACATCTATTTTGATATTGGGGGTAAATTTGTTATCAACAAAGAAGTGTTTGAGGTGAAAGAAAAGAGCCTGGCTTTTGCTCCTAAGGGGACCTTACATGAATGTATAAATATTACAAAAGACAAAGTTCTGACACTTGTATGTTTCTTCCTCCCGGCATTTGAGCCATATGGAAAATATCCCGAACTTATAGAAAGAACCAACGAGTTTATTAAAAAGAAGGAAGAGAAATAATCTTTTTTGCCGATAGTCAAGATAAATAAATTAAGCATAAATGAATTGAAGGCAAAGGAACCAGATATATGATAACCTCATGGAGAGACTTTGATCTTTCAAAGCGAGTAAAAAATATAATCAAGGCATTTAACAGGGAAAAGATAATCTCACCTGAAGAATTCTGTATCATTGTCAACACCCCGTGTTACTTTGGATTCGGCAATAATAAAAGACCAAAGGAATACTGGGAAGACCCTGAAGTGATGGTTAAGTTCCAGGAAGACGCATTCATGTCTCATCTCTCACAGGTGGATGATGACACAATGCCTTATTTTATGCCATGGTTTGGCACGGGTGTACTGGCATCGGCTTTTGGCTGTCCGGTAAAAGAAGCCACCGGCGTGGGGGATGACCCGGGTGTTAGCGGATTTGTGGTTAAATCCTTATCTGATGCTGCAAAACTCAAAGCGCCGGACCCTTACAGGGATGGCCAGATGCCTAAAGTTTTGGAGTTTATAGATTATGCGAAGAAAAACAGCGACCTTCCAATAGGGCTTACTGATATGAACAGTCCGCTGTCCACCCTGATGCAGGTCTGCGGGTATGAGAATGCATTTATCTGGATGTATGATGAGCCTTCAGCCATACATCACCTGATGGCCGTGATAACAGAGGCATTTATTAACTGGGTGATGGTCCAGAAGCAGCATGCCGGCTATGACTTGGACGAAACAGGCGGGCTTCAGGGTATTGCTTCCCCAAAGGGTGTGGGGGTATGGGTCTCCGATGATGATCTTATCACTATGACGCCGGCGCTATACTCTGAATTTGTTGTGCCCTATTATGGCCGTATATTCAGGGAATTTGGTGGTGGACATGTGCATTATTGTGGAAATGGCAGCCAGCAGACAGAAAATCTGCTTAAAATAGACAATATTCGTGCTATCAATAACTCACCCATGGGCAACAGCGAAGTTTTTGCGCAGTTGGTCAAAAAAGCAGGGTGCGGAAGGCTGACAATACAGATACAGGATGCTGCCCCATGGGAAATTGAGGCCTATTATCCTGCTCTTTTTGAAGCAGTCGATGATATACGGGGCTTAATGCTGGCAACTTTTATCGAAGATAATCTTGGGATGGACAATAAAGGCAATACTATGACTGTAAATCGTGACGCAATTGCTGATGCAAAACGAGTCATAAAGACAGTGCGCGAATGTGTTGCCAGGAAACTTTAAAATAAAGTCTTTAAATACCTGCTATGTAATTATGTAAAAAAAGAACTTGAAAACAGGTAAGTGTTGGTTTTAAGTTTTGAGTTCAGAGGATTATACCGGGAAGGTTTTAAAATAAGAGGAGATAGGGATGGGCAGAATAAAGGTTTTTAAGCGCTTTCAACAAAGTAGAAGCTTTTAGATTTGCCCGAAATGTTTAATTCTGTAAAAAGAAAGAGGCAGATTTTAAGTGACGCCCAGAGAAAGAATATTAAAAACATGCAACTTTGAAGAACCGGACAGAGTGGCAATTGATATTGGAGGTTCACAGGTTTCCGGGATCTGCATAGACCATTACTGCGAACTTTTAAAATACCTGGATATTAAAGAGCTGCCCAAAGTATATGAACAGTTTGAGATGCTTGCAAGGGTTGAGGAACCGATAAGAAAACGCTTAAGAGGTGATGTTATTTCTCTCGAAAACCCTTCTATGCGCTGGGGGCTTCATAACAAAGACTGGAAAAAATGGAGCACATTTAAAGGCAACGAAGTGCTGATGCCGGAGGATTTTAATCCGGTAATCGATGAAAAAGGAGCTTTGGTACTCAAGGATAGTAAAGGAGCGCCCATAGCCAGGATGGCAAAAGACACACTTTATTTTGAATTTGCGTCCGGTACCGCAATGTCAAAAGAAATCAAAAAAATGGACCCTGGAAATTGGAAAGACAGTATAGCTCTTTATACGGAAGAGGAATTAGGGCAAATCTCTGCAGAGGCAAAAAACTTTCACGACAATACCGGCTATGCAGTCTTTGGTGAATTTGGGCGGGGAGGACTGGGAACAAACGGCCTTTTAGCCGGGCATACAATTACAGACTGGCTGTGCATACTGCTGACAGAACGTGCATATGCCCAAGAAATATTGCAGGCAACTGCGGAAAAAGCGCTTGAAAATCTCAAGCTGTATCTTGAAGCAGTTGGCAATAATATTGACATAATCCTTATATCCGGCACGGACTATGGCACCCAGCGAATCGAACTTTTTAATCCGGATATCTGGAGAGACTTATTTTTGCCCAGGTTTAAGATGATAAATGACTATGTCCATAAAAACAGTAAAATAAAGACATTTATTCATAGCTGCGGCAGCATTTATAACATCATTGAATATATTATATCTGCAGGATTTGACATATTAAATCCTGTCCAGATAACGGCAGGTAACATGGATACTGCAAGGTTAAAAGAAAAATTCGGCGGCAGGATAGTATTCTGGGGCGGCGGAGTGGACACACAGACTGTGCTGCCATTTGGGTCAGAAGATGAAGTAAGAGAACAGGTAAAGGAAAGAATTAAAATATTTGCCCCCGGAGGCGGATTCGTCTTCAACCCGACACACTGCATCCAATACGGTGTCCCGCCAAAAAACCTGCTGGCTGCAGCGGATGCGGCTTATGAATACGGCGCTTACCCAATCAGGCAAAAATAAATGGCATTATACGAAAAGATAAGAGCTTGGTTATAACAAAAAAACCAATTGACTAAACAGATGGAGGCTTTAAATTGGAATATAAAAATAAAAGCAATATACAGGTTATAAGTAAATACAAGAAGGAGATGTCCCTAAAAGATTTAAAGGACCTTGCTTTACAGTTAAGAAGGGATGTAATAGAGCTGACATATTATTCCGGAACCAAGTCAAGCCACGTAGGTGGAGAGCTTTCCGCTGCAGATATGATGGCTGTATTATACGGCAGCATTTTAAATGTTGACCCTGAAAATCCTCAGTGGGAGGACAGGGATATATTTATTAATTCCAAGGGGCATTGTTCCGGGCTGCAATACGCTGCTATGGCATGGAGAGGGTACTTCGAGCGGGATGTGTTATTCAATGAGTTTAACAGGATAAATGGCAGGCTTCAGGAACATGCGAATATGGAGCTGCCGGGCATAGAAGCTCCAACGGGTTCCCTTGGAATGGGGCTTTGCAATGGATGCGGTTATGCGTGGACAGGAAGGCTTAAAAACAAACACAAAATACCGCCAAATTTTGTATATGTCATGTTAGGCGATGGCGAGTGCACCGAAGGCCAGACCTGGGAGGGTGTGATGCTTGCTGCTCAGCAGAAATTAAGCAATCTGATAGCAATTGTGGACTATAACAAATATATTATTTCTGCCTCGACATACGATGTCATGGATTTGGAGCCATTTGAGCAAAAATGGGAGAGCTTTGGCTGGCATACACAAAGAGTAGACGGTAATGATATAGCCGCATTTAAAGATGCACTCGAAAAAGCGAAAAAATATAAAACCGCACCGGGCAGGCCAAGGGTAATAATCGCCGACACGATAAAGGGCAAACCGATATCTTTCATGATGAAGGATGCCATTAACTGGCATGCCGGACATTTGGATGAAGAGCTTTATAAAAAATGCATGAAGGAGTTAGGGCTATGAGTGAAAAATTAATGTATGGTTCTTCAGTAAAAGGAATGCGTGCCGCACTGGGAGAAACGCTTATGGAGCTTGGCCATGAAAATGAAAAAGTCATTGTAATAGACGCTGAAACCGGAACTGCGACAAACATTTTTGATTTCAGGGATACTTTTCCGGAAAGGTTTATAACTGTGGGTGTAGCTGAACAATCAGCCATAAGCTTTGCTTTTGGNNATGCAAATGTCAAGCTTATAGGCTGCTATTGTGGCTTTACATCTCCAAACACCGGAGCTACACACCAGTCCATTAACGATCTGGCCATAATACGTTCCATGCCTAATTTTACTGTTATAGAAACTGCGGACCCGCTGGAGCTGAGCCAGGCGCTCAAAGAAGCGGCAAAGATTGAGGGACCGGTGTATATTCGTATGATAAGGGGAGATATTTCCAAATATGACGGCACCTTCAACAAAGAGGGTTACCAGTTTAAGGCAGGCAAGTCACCAGTGTTGCGTGAAGGCAGTGACATTACACTAATTGCGTGCGGCTTTATGGTGCCGAGAGCCCTGGAAGCCGCCGAAGAGCTTTTGAAAAAAGGCATCAGCGCAGAGGTCATCAATCTGAGCTCCATAAAACCGATAGATGCGGATTCCCTTATAAAATCGCTCAAAAAAACAGGAAAAGCTGTTACTGCCGAAAACCACAGCATCATGGGCGGC
>PMCC01000070.1:0-22009 GCA_003155275.1 Actinomycetota bacterium
CCAAAAAGCCTGTCAAAGCGTATAACGGGGGCTGAAAAAATCGGCAATAAGTTTGCACCTTTACTACTTGGAATACTTACTTTTTTTCTTCCATGCGGCTTCACACAATCAATGCAGATAAATGCAATGGCAAGTGGTGGTTTTCTGAAAGGCGGCCTTATAATGCTAATATTTGCGCTTGGAACATTGCCCGTGCTTGCCCTGATTTCTTTTACTTCAGTAAGATTTTCTCATTCCTTAAAATCAGGTATATTTTTTAAGACAGCCGGATTTATTGTAATTTTCTTTGCAATCTTTAATTTTTTATCTGCCCTCACAGCGGCGGGGTTTGTATCACCAATATTTTAACTAATTATTGGTGAATAATTTAATTTTTATTAAATAGGTTGTTGAAATTGAGCTAAAATTTTTTTAATTTAGCTTTTTTATTTAGTTATTCAACAGCAGCTAATTATAAATTTATAATCTAAAGTGACCTGAAAGGTGATTGAAAGTAAAAATGAACGAACAGACTAAAAATAGCATTGTCAGTAATAATAATAATTCCCTTATAAATTTTAAAAAATCAAAAAGCTTGCTGGAGAAGATAATAAAGATGGTTGAGGGAAAAGAATACTGTATTGACATAATGCAGCAGAACCTTGCCGTAATCGGCATGCTCAAGTCCGCGCACCAGATTTTAATGGAAAACCATCTACATAGCTGCTTTACAAAAGCTATGGAATCCAAACAGGACAAAAGAAAACTTGAGATGATAGAAGAGATTCTTAAAGTCACCAAACTGGCAAACAAATAATACCCAAAAAGTCTATCACTATATTTACTGATTTGTTGTATACAGAAAGCAATAATATTATTGTTTTAATGAATATCGATAAATATTTTATGTTTTTCATATAATATTTATTGACAAACGATAAATTTTAATTATATATTGTTTCAACTTATATAACAAGAATGAAACTGGAGAATTCAGTGAAGAGAAGCTTCTGGACAGGTCTTATGGATGTGTTAGTTATATTTTTTATCGCAGCTTTAGTGGTAGTCATGATTTTGCTGCCTTTTATTTTTAATAAGTATGGAGGACTTTACGGAAGCTTGACTATCAGTTCCGTGTGGGCCATAGTTTTTTTATATTTTACTGCTGTTCCCTTCATGACCTTGTTAACAATGACTAAAAAAATAGTAAATAATATCAAACGTAAAAATCCTTTTTGCCGCAGCACTATTACAGCACTTAATACAATCAGTATTTGTGCTTTTACAGATTTTATCCTCTATGCTATCGGTACTGCCATCATTTTTAAGAACCTGCTGTCATTGACTCTGGCAATTGCTGCCTTTATGGTAGGATTGACAAGCTTGATTCTTGCGCAGCTTGTTAATGAGGCTATAAAAATAAAGCAGGAAAATGACCTTACAATTTGAGGTGGGATAATGCCAATAATTATTAATATAGATGTAGTCCTTGCAAAACGTAAAATGAGCATTTCAGAGCTTGCAGATAAGGTTGGTATTACTCTTACAAATCTATCAATTTTAAAAACCAACAAAGCAAAAGCAATCCGTTTTTCCACCCTGGAGGCCATATGTAAGGCACTGGAATGCCAACCGGCAGATGTCCTGGAGTATAAGGATGAGTGACTCATCAGTAAGAACGGCTGGGAATATTATTTTCAAAATTTTTCTAACTTTTAAGGTCCGGAAAAAAATTTTAAAACAAGAAACAAACTTTTTCAAGTTATAGATATGATTTAAGAAAGCAGGTAATGAATGAAAACGGCTAAAAATATTTTAATATTCTGGGTGATAATTGCATTTCTTGTAACTTTTACAAGTCTTCTTGTATATGTTGCCGCCCAACAGGTACTTAGACTGGGGGCAAACGGGATGCCGGCAGAGCTTGCCGTAAAGACTTCAATAAACCTGGAAAATTCCAAAAGCCCGCTGGATGCTGTCCCTGGTGAAATTACTGACATTTCAAAAAGCCCGGGTACCTTTGTGATGGTTTTTGACAAAGATAAAATCCTCATCGCTTCATCTGCAATAATGGGCAAGGACAAGCCATTATATCCAAAAGGAGTGCTGGATTATGTTGATAAAAATGGTGAAAACAGAGTCACATGGCAGCCCCAAAAAGGGCTACGTTTTGCTACAATTGCGATAAAAGCCGGGGATAAATATATTGTTGCAGGGCGTTCATTAAAAGAAACTGAAAAGCTGATTGACACTGTCGGGAGCCTGGTTTTCTATGCATGGCTGGCTTGTATAATTTTTTCATCAGCCGCACTCGTAATTATTTACATTTTTATCAAAAAAGTATTTAAGCCACAGACGTAAAGTTCATAAATTTATGTCTTCATACTTGCAGCAAATTATCAAAAAAGTATTTAGGCCACAGACGTAAAGTTCATAAATTTATGTCTTCATACTTGCAGCAAAGTCTTTTATGTTGTCTTCAAGTATGTTGGAAACGCTTTTATCAACTTTTGATATTTTTTTAATTATGGCCCTTATTGCAAAATTCATTTTTTCGAGATTAAACTCATATCCGAAGTATCCTTTTGCGGCCGCAACATCTAAAAGTTCCTGCGGAAAATTATCACTTAATTCCTTTTGGGCCTCCTCAACAGAAGCACCGCAAATAAAAAGCCCGATTTTCTTTTTTAGGAGCTCCGGCAGGTTGCCTGCACAGAACTTTTTAACCTTTGAATTTATTTTTCCTGCAGTGATGGGCCCTCCGATAATAACAGTATCATAATTATTTAAGGCAATTTTTTGTTTGCTCCCCAAATCAACAACTGATATTAATGAATCATTGTCTTTTAGATTTACTGAGAGCATATTGGCACATTTTTCAGTGCACCCATATTGTGAAGCATACGCTATCAAAATACTCATTTTGAACCTCTCTCTAAAATTTAAAACTCAAATCTTTTTAAGAAAAAAATTTCACCAAAATACCAAAATTCTTAATTTAACTTTTTTATATAGTTATTCGCCTATAACTAATTATTCTTTATCTCAACAGCAATACTATTTATATAATCTATTCCTTCAGAGTTCAGCACAATACCGGAAGAGGATTTTGTACCAAGCCCAAGCTGGACAGCCCTTATGATCTGCGGATGTTCCCAGACATTCCTGTCCCGGATTATTTTTATGGTGCCCAGGTTTTTTAAAACAGCGAGTCCGGTTACATCATTTGCAACAATATCATTGGAGGCAACTATCAAATTTGAATCTATGATTTTGCCTTCTGTAGGACCTCCTTCAACAAAAGCTCTTGACCCATCCATTATAATGAAATCCGGCACCCGCGCAAGATGAAGCTCAGCAAGCTTATAGCCAAAGATTTCTTCCTTACTGTTAAATAGATGAAGATCTGATGCCCTGTCTTTTGCGAACAATATCCCTACCCAGTTTTTTATTGCCATGGAGAAATTAGCAATGGAATGAGTCTTAAGCACCGGAATGCTTATCACATAATCAGCAGCATTTAAAAGCTTTGGAATACGAAAACCCTTTGGCCAGTTTAAAGCGAGTTTGGGAGTAATTTTTTCCCATTCAAGGTCTTCAAGCGCTGCAAGCTCTGCGCCTTCTTCATTGGCGACATTGGTGATGCCATTTTGTTCCATGCATTTTTCGGTATCCAGCCAGAAACCTGACCTGTCTGCAACTATTATCTGCAGGGGATTTTGTTTTTTAACAATCCTTATTACCTGCCTTATCACTTCAGGATTTGCAGAAGCAGGATTTTGATTACCGGTGTTAAAATTCGGCTTGAGCATTACTGTACTGCCGCTTTTTATAAATCCAAGGCCTCCTGCCAGCTCTATAGCTTTATTGACAAGGTATTCAATACTGTCGTTGCTGCCTGCAATGCCTACATAGGCTTTTTTCCCTAAAACTGTTTCAGAAGTTCTGGTGCTTTGTTCTGTACTGTTTTTAGTGGTGTCTGAAGACTGCACTGTCTCTTTGGAAGTATTTGCAGATTGCATTGTTTCACTTCCGAGTGCAGCAGTTCCACCAGAAGAAGCAGAATTTTTGCTGATAAAATCAATCGACCCTGCCCGGGAAAAGCAACCGGCCAGAAACAACCCGAATGCAGTAGCGGAAATAATTGCCAAAAATTTTTTCCTTCCTATCATTTTCATGGCTCAATTATATATTATTTTTATAAACTATTTATTATTCCCGTCAATTATTATTCCTGCTTAAAAGAGCGCTTTCAACAATGCTGAAACTGACAGGGATAACCAATAATAAAAAAAACAACTCCAAGCAGTACTAAAACAACCGTCCAGACTTTGTTTGGAATATTTTTTTTTAGCATCCTATATTTTTATGCGCTATTTTATATTCTCTACATATTACAACCAATTATAATTATTTTCCTNNNTTGCAGTTATATTATTTTACCAGTATTAAAATCCATTTGATTTTTCATGGTTTTAAAATGATTTTATGATTGTAATTCAATTTTTCAAGGGTTGTGGAATATGTCCGGGAATTTTATAATAGCCAGATTCATTTTACCCGGGGTTGGTAGGAATCATTCGTTCTTAAAGATTTTTCTGCACCATTTTTCTGGTATTCTTTAAAAAATACTTCAAAGTTTTCATATTCATTATCAGGCTTCATCCGCTTATCTACCCAACTGCTTAAGCAAAACAACTTAAAGGACCTGACAAAATTTTTTAATTTATTGTTGGTCTTTAATAAAAACACTATTACTATAATTAAGCTGGCAAACGACAATACCACTGCAAGAGACAAAAAAAATATTAAAACCGTGCTGAGTTCCAAGATTTGCTCCTCTGTCAAACAGATTAAAAGTATTAATAAATTTATTAATATAATTATTAAGTATTTTATATAATTATTTATAATTTGTCAAGAAGTATTTTGTATGACATAAGTGTCAATTAAAGTCAAAGTGATTGCAGCCATCAAAAAAGGTACTGCTGCCCGGCATTTTTCACTTCTACCGATTAACAGTACCTTTTTATATTTTTGTTGTATACAGCTTCTACGATATGCGTATATTGTTAGGTTTTCTTAGCAGCTGCCCATATAAGAATTACCAGATTTCCTTTTTAATTCTTACCGTACCTGTTACTGCAGGAAAATAAACAACCAACTTTATTCCCAGACGACTTTTCCCGGCATAACCATGGAAACCCATGTATTCCCGGCATTTAGAGCGACTTCATTGCCGCTTCCATCAATAAACCTGAAAGCATCTGCAACTCCGCCCCTCTCCCAAGTTCCTTCAACAGCATTCCCATCAATAAAATAAAATGCCTGGCCTGAGCCTGTGGTCCTTACATTCATATGTTTATACTGATCAATGGGTCCTTCAATATCAGTTATCAAAACAACTACGTTTTTAACAGATATGATTGCGCCGGTTTCGTGGTCAACATGAGCTTTGCCTCCCTGATATCTCAAGTAGCTGTTGGATGCTCTGTCATATTTGAAGTTTACATTAAAGCCATTTGGCGAGTAAGCCGGTGTCCCAAAGTCAATATACACATTATTCACTCCGCCGCGGCTGCCTTCGTCAGCATCTCCCTTGTAGTTAAACGGGATCCCATTACCCTCCATCGGATATCCCACAGCCTGGGATTTTTCCTTTATCTTTACCGTAGATGTAAGCGCAGTATGTTCTATAGCCTTGCTTCTTGAACTGTCTCTCCAGTATGGCATCAGGCCGACTATATTGCTGAGTCCGGACCCATCAGTCATTGCACTCATGGTGTACATTCCAAGGCTTTGAATATAGGCATAATTTTGAGGATATGTCCCAAAGAAACCATAAACAGGGTCAAAGGATTTGGCAATTTCTGCATAATAGGGCCTGGAACTTCTGACAGGCCCGACTATTCCTGCATCCTGCGAAGCATACACTGCAACAAAACGGGTTATGCCGTATTCATCCACTACTTCGAATACTACATCTGCAAGGTAAAGGCCTGACTGAGGCCTTGCAGCAAAACTGTTTTCAACCATTATCGCAATAGGCCTGACGTTAGCCATTCCGGCTTGCTGCCTGATAATGTCTTTTACCCCTCCCGGTATAATTACAAGAGCAGAACTTGCCAGCAATACCGCAACGAGCACTGCAACTATAATAATCAGTGTTGATTTTTTCATTTTCCTTCCTTCCCTGTTGTAGGTGGCATTTTTATTATAAAAAAATTTAAATTGTTTTTCATTTACTTAAAAAACCCTTCGAAATTACGGCAGGTCATTATTATAAATAATTATCGGCAAATTAGTAAACATTTTTTTTGGTTTAATTTTAAAAAGCTTAAAGAAATTTTGGCTTTTTTCTATTCTAAGCAGACGAAGCGAAAAGATTTTTTTTGCAAATTACTTTGGAATATTATTTAATTAGCTCCTGCCGAATAATTAAAAATTTACTGAATTATTTGCTTAGGTTAAGNNGTGATAATCCGGTTTTTTATAAGGTTTCAAAAAGGCATATTGCATGGGGAAGATAATTCTACAATAAAGTTAAAAGGAGCAAAAAATGGAAGACGTATTTTTAAGGTTTAAAAAAGAAGATCTTTTTGATTATGCGCTCATCTATATGGAAAAGCTTGGAGTCCCGGAAGCTGATGCAAAAATAGTGGCAGATGTGCTCATAGAAGCCGATATCCGGGGAGTTGATTCCCACGGGATAATAAGGTTATACAGCTATTATGGAAACAGGCTTGAAAAAAAATACATGGATCCCTTAACGCCATTTAAGGTCATATCTGAAACTGATACAACATTGCTCTATGACGGCGGAAACGGCCTTGGACATGTGGTCTCGTATGATGCCATGAAAAAATGCCTGCAGAAAGCCGAAAAATCCAATATTGCCATTGCAGCAGTAAGAAACAGCAACCATTACGGAATAGCAGGCTATTATGCAATGATGGCGCTTGAAAAAGACATGATTGGTATAAGCCTTACAAACTCACAGCCTCTCGTGGCCCCTACTTATGGCAGGACGGCCGTACTTGGCACAAACCCGATTGCTATTGCGGTGCCTTCATATAATGAATACCCCTTTGTACTTGATATGGCAACCAGTGTTGTCCCTATCGGCAGGATAAAGGTTTTTGAACAGAAAGGCCAAAAGCTGCCCTTTGGCTGGGGTATTGACGATGATGGAAATGTTACCGAGGACCCTAAAAAAGTCCAGAGCGGCGGACCCGGAGCTTTGATGCCGCTTGGCGGTATAGACATCATGAGAGGCTACAAGGGTTACGGCCTTGCCGCAATGGTGGAGATACTATGTTCTGCGCTTTCAGGCGCATCATATTTTACCGGGGTAGGATTTCCCCATGAACCAAAAGCCTGTGATGTCAGCCACTTTTTCATGGCTATAAACATCAATGCGTTCAGGCCTTTAATAGATTTTAAAAAGCAGATAGACGACATGATAAAGCTTCTTAAGGCTTCTCCGAAGGCAAAAGGCCAGGATAAAATCTATATTGCGGGCGAAAAGGAATTTGATAATGCAAAATATAATAAACAGCATGGCGTACCGGTACTTAAAAATGTAGTAAAAGAGCTGGTTGCAAATGGCAAAAGACTCGGCATTCCTTTCGAACTAAAATCAATATATGAAAAATAATCTATCTGCTGGCAGAACGGTAAAATTTAGAATCTGGTTAATCGGATAATACTTTAAATTTTTATTCATTTGCATATTTACATATATATCTAATATCGTTATAATAGCTGCAAATGAAAATAATATGGCCGAAATTGAAATTTCCCGTTCTTAAAGTATCTTTTTTTCTGGTTATTGCTATAGCCATTACTGCTTTGCCAGCTGTTTTTAATATCAAGGAAGTTGCGGCCTTGCCGTCCTCTCCTTTTATATTGCCTTTATCCGGAGAGGTTGCCGTCAAATTTAGGCAGGAATATTTTGATGAAGTCGAACTGGTTACAAGAAAACATACAGGAGTTGATATAGCCGGCAGACCCGGAGATGTAGTCCGGGCTTCGGGAAACGGGATTGTGGCCTATACGGGATTTTCTGCTATAGGTGGAAGGACTGTGGTAATAAGGCATAATGAAAAATTAAGGTCAACTTACCTCAACATACTTGACTGTTTTGTAACTAAAGGCGAACTGGTATCCCAGGGAGATATCATCGCAAGCATCGGCGCTGCTGATGACCCGTCACTTAAAAAATCGCATCTTCATTTTGGAATAATATACCTGGATAGTTATCTGGACCCGGAGGATGTGCTAAATATTGATTATACGAGCATCACAAGGTTTATTTCATTGGAATATATCAGCCCCGATATCAGCCTGCAAATCAACTAAAAATATATTATGAAGCCTGAAAATAGTTTTTAAGATTACTTATTTCTTCTAAAATCTTCTGGTTAATATCTTCTTTATTAACGCCAAATACTATTACATTAAGTGTAAGTTTTATTTTTTCAAAGGTTTTCCTTAAGATGCCGTCAACCTTTGGACTTTGGTTAATATCCAAAACGCTTAATTGGAGATAGTCCTCTCCGTTAGTTGTAGCAATGAATTTAATATGGCCAAGCTGGCTGCAGCCGCTATCTTTAAGGAAAGTTACAAAGCTTTCGGCAATTTCTTTGATTTTGCCGACAAAATCATCCTTGGATACTGCTTTTGGAAAACTTAAGATAATATTCTTAGTTAAAATTACTGAGCTATCGTCAGACATATAATAGGAATTAATTGGTAAATGACAAAAATATCCAAGTTCTTATATAAAAGTATTTTATAATTTTTTATATCACAAGGCTTTTATTTTATCACACTGCACCATGAAGTCAAAATTTTTATTACCGGCAAATATTACGCCAAAATATTAGAGCAAAAATATTTATTCATTGAAATTTAAAAATATTATCCTTCACTGATTAATAAACTGTAATTATTATGATGGCGCAGACATTGCTTCAACTTTGTTATTTTTCAAGTTTTTATCTCGTGATCCGGCTTGCTTATTTATTTTAAGCCAATGCTGCTGCAGCGGCACCCTTTAAGATAGCCTCCTCTACTGCATGGATCTCATAATATATATGATCCGGGCAATCAGCAAACTCAGCTCCTGCTTTAATGTGATGTTTTGACAAAATTGCATTAAGATAATGCTCAATCCTTGACTTAAAATTCTTCATCTTATAAAAACTGCTTCCATCGGCAACAATACATATAGGGGCGCACGGATTATACCCGGTGCCTTCCTTAATCGCCGAAGCTGACAATACAATCGATGTGAGCGCCGCCGCCCTTTCAACCAGGCTGTCAAAAAGATAATACAGAACTACCTTGTCTTTTTCACTCATACCGGGAACCAAATCTGCCAGCTTTTTATTTTCAGGGGGGAAATAAAGATAATCATCCAAATCCCAGGAATTAAGACTCTCAAGATTATACAGATCTCTGGCAAATTTTCCTGAAAATAATCCATCCGCAGCCGCAAACCCCAGGACTGTATGGGCAAGGCCTCCAAGATAAGCTCCGGAAAACATCTTTTCAAATGTTGAAAGCGCCGGGTTTAACGTCTTTGCGTCAAATACCTCATCTATTTTTGACAGGGGACCTTTTAGATACTGCCCCGCCTCAATATTTATTAACTGGGAACCTTCCCGTCGCAAACCTGATAAAATGTCAGCCTTAATATTTGAATTTCTTTCAATATAGCAGGCATTCATTCCCGTCCCCAGTACAAGGCCTATATAGCCGGAAAATTCCCTGTCCTGGAATGAAGCAATCCCTGAAAGAAGTGAGGCCACTGTATCGTTTAAAAGGACAATTGACTTGATGTTCTTAAAACCCCTGTTCCTGATTACCCTCATCAGATTTTCGCCAATGAACTGGCCCTCAACCTCTTTAGCTTTTATTTCTTTTGTAAACCTTACAAGCCTGCCATCTTTGTTAGGAAAAATCTCGATAGGGTAAGAAAAAACAAAACCGATCCTTTCACTTTCATTGAGAATATCACCGATACTGTCTGCAATTGTATTAAAGAATTCATCTTTTGAGGCTTCGTTCTTAAGCCCCGGCATTAATGTTTGCCGGTATTTTGCAACAACAGGTTTTTTATCGGTGTCAAAATGAAAAACTGCGGACCTTAAATTTGTACCTCCGGCATCAAGGACTATCACAGGCTCGTTTTTAGGTATTTTATTATTAAACTCTATAAATGTGGGATACATTTTAAGAGAACTTTGGCGGCCTTCCAGTCCATTTACCATTTCTACGGTAAAAAGCTTTAGTTGGCCCAGTATGTCTATGCCAGCATAATGCATGCCATATTTTTCCAGGAAATGCGCGACCTGTTTTTCGGCATGCCTTATTTCAGATGTTTTTAAGTTTTCCATCTATTAAATATTATGCGTGTTTCTTAATTAGTCTATGCTGCACAATTGCTGAAAAACAAGCTGCATTATAAAAAATTTTAAGCCTAATTTTAATAAAAAATTTAATAAAAATTGAATTGTTCAGCAAGTATTGACTGCATTATTTTATATATTTCTTAAGCATTTCATTAAATCTGCCTGATTCTTCCGGCAGGATTGAGTAAGTATGTTCCGGCCCGGGAAACTTTGCTCCCCGCACATCTGCAACATATTCCTTCATTGCATTTATTATTACTTCGGCAACATTGGCATACTTTTTAACAAATTTTGGAGTAAAAGCCTGGAAATACCCCAAAATATCACCACAGATCATTACCTGCCCGTCAATATCAACGCCGGCGCCAATTCCGAGCACTGGGATTTTTACAATCTTTGTAATAGCTGCAGCAAGCTCCGGAGGAATTGCCTCTACAAGTAAAAGCCTTGCTCCTGCTTTTTCAACAGCAATAGCATCTGCTATTACTGCTTCTGCAGATTCTGCGGTTCTTCCCTGTGCTTTAAAACCTCCAAGCGCAGCCGATGACTGGGGTGTCAGCCCGATATGGCCAATAACAAGAATACCTGCGTCGCTGATTGCCCTTATCCTTGTGGCAACCCTTTCGCCGCCTTCCAGCTTTATGGCATCAACATTGGCTTCTTTGACAAAACGCACCGCATTTGCCACCGCATCGCCGTCACTTATATGGTAACTGCCAAAAGGCATATCCCCAACAACAAAAACATCCGGCGCACCTCTCCTTACAGCCTTGCTGTGTATTATGCATTCGTCCATGGTGACAGAAACCGTACCGTTATAACCGTATACAACCATCCCAAGGGAATCCCCGACAAGTATCATGTCCATTCCGGAGGTTTGCGCAAATGAGGCTATAGGATAATCATAGGCTGTTATCCATGTGATTTTCCTGCCTTCTTTTTTCATTTCATAAAAGTCGCTGATTGCCAGCTTTTTGACTGCCATAAAATATTTCCTTTCATTTTAAATTAATATAAATATTTTTTAGTAAGGTATTTTGCCGGAATACCCGCTTGACTATCCTATGCATATGATATCAGTATATTGCAGTAAAAAAATAGTATGTATTTAAAAACAATCTTCTCATGCATCATGTTTATTCATATGATTTAAAATAAATCTCCATTATTTCCTCTTTGGTTGCTGCTTTTGGGTTATTACCCGGTGAACCGGAGGCTATTGCAGCTTCTGCCATCCCGGCAGCAACCCCTGAAAGTTTCTTTTTATCAACCCCCATTTCTTTTAATGAAGGGATTTTAAGGTCTGAAATTAACTCCCTGACTGCTTCCACTGAGAGCTTGGCCGCCTGCTCATCAGCCATATGGCCATCTATTTTCTTTCCCAGGGCTTTGGCAATTTCTTTATACCTGAGGATATTTCCCAAATAGGAAAATTCCATTACATTTCCCAGCAAAGCTGCATTTGAAAGGCCATGTCCAATGCCGAAGAAGCCACCAATCAGCCTTGACATCCCGTGAACCAACGCAACAGAAGCGTTCGAAAAAGCAATGCCCGCATACATGGAGCCAAGCATTACATTCTCCCTTGCCCCAAGGTCTTTTCCATCAGAAAACACATCCCTTAGGCTTGCGCTTATAAGTTCTATTGCTTTAATCGCAAAAATATCGCTTGCGGGATTTGCTTTTGCTGATACATATGCTTCAATTGCATGAGTAAGCGCATCAATTCCCGTGGCTGCTGACAGCAAACCGGGACAGGTGACTGTAAGTACCGGGTCTACTATTGCGGTATCAGCAATAAGGTATGGAGACGTAAGAAGCATCTTTTCGGACGTTTTTTTGTCAATTACTGCAGCATACCTTGTTACCTCGCTTCCGGTTCCGGCAGTAGTAGGAAGAGCTATAACCCTTACACCTTTGTTTGGTATCTTGTCAACGCCCCTGTAATCGGTAATCGTACCGTCATTAGTTACCATGATAGAAATAAGTTTTGCAGTATCAAGGGGGCTTCCACCGCCGAGAGCGATGATTTCTTCACAATAGTTTTCATTAAAAACCTTCAGGCCGGCCCGCACATTTTCCACAACGGGTTCACTCTCTATTCCATCATAAATGACAAAGCTTTTGTTATTATCTGAAAGGGTTTTTTCAAGTGAGATTAAGAGTCCTGCAGAACGCACGACCTTGCCTGTCACAATAAGATATTTCTTTGCATCAGTCTCATTTATAAAGGGGCCGATATCGTTAGATGAGCCACTGCCAAATATAATTTGTCTTGGTGTCAAAAATTTCCAGATTGTTTGCATAACTCTCCCTTTTTTAATACAGTTTCACTTCAAATTCAAGTCCTGCTTGTTTTATCTCTCCGGGCTGCAGATATTGAAGAGTCTTGAAAATTTCTTTCTCTCTAAGGCGTCCTTCAACATGGCAGTTAGCGGGTTCAAGACCCACAACATATTCTCCCTCAGCCATCATTTTCCAGTGAGATAAAATAGGAAGCTGTTCTTTTTTATAGCGCATTATCAGCTCAAGTTTTCTGCCGTCGCCGATATTTTTATTCAATATTCCCGCGCTGCAATATCCGGTGATGTCGGACTCTACATCATGGTAGTAAACCCTCTCTGCAATGCCGTGTACAGGTGCAGAGATTTTATTCCAGTCAGCCACATCATGTGTTGGCGCACCTTCTTTAAATCCTGATATTTTTGACTTTACTATGACTTCTGCGCTCTCATCAACAAGCGGAAAACCGAAATTGGTGTGATAAAGAAGCATAAATGGAGATTCTCTAAATCCTATATTTTCAATCTCATCTTCAATTTTGATTTTATTTGAACCCAGATATGTGGTGATTTTTCGCCTTAGCTCAAGATTCGGGTAAAATGGAGCTACTTCCCTGATTCTTCCCCGTATCTGCAGCCTGTACTCATCGCCTTCCCACATGCCTTCATATTGCACATTTTTTGCAGCAATGCGGTTATAATTGCCGTGCTGTACAAGGTTTTCAATGCCCTCCTCACCGGGGGCGCCGACATTTGTAAGCCCGGCAGTGGTCATTAACCCGCCTGCCCAATTTTTAATAAATGCAAGAGGATGGTCCTCATGAAAATCCGGCCGCATTTCACCGGGATGAAACCTGATTGCCAGGGGGACGCCGCAGATATCGGCAACAGTAATGTCAAGTCCCCTGTCAGCGATAACTAAAAAATGAAGCCCTCCGCCATTTCTTACATCNNTTTAAAACCTCCATTTATTCTTTATTTTAAAACATAATTGATTATCCGGAACCTGATTTAAACCTTGCTTTCATGCCCGTTACAAAAACCAGCATCATCCTGCTCTAATCAACGCAGCCTTAAGCATTTTGCCCCCCCGGAAAATAAATATTCGTAATATTAATTTATGTTTTTACTTTGAATTAAATTGAACATTTTAATATTTTTCCCGGTATATTTAAGCGAACCAATAGTTTTATATTTTCGCCGGATTATGAAAGTATATATTTATAAATGGCTTTTCCAAGCCCGGAATTATAGTTCTCATCCGTAATATAGTCGGCACTTTTTAAAACTTCGGGATAAGAATTCCTGACTGCAATTTTAAGGCCGGCGCTGCCAAACATGCTTAAGTCATTTGGGCCGTCACCAAAAACTGCAATCTCATCTTTACTGATTTTCAGTATATTGGCTATAAACTCAAGCGCGTTGCCTTTTGATGCATTTAAACTTAAAACATCAAAGAAATACTCGCCTGATCTTACAAGCTGCAGCTTTTCAGAAAATCTTTCTCTCAAGTAAGCGTCAAGCGGGTCATCTTCTTTTATTACTGCGCTTAACGATACACAATCTCTCGCATAAATATCTTTTTCAAGCCTGTCAACCTCATAAATAGATTCATTGATTTTTTCAAAGATTGAAAATATACTAGTGAAGCTGTCATAGAATATCCTGCCGTCAGTAAGAGCTATAAGAGGCTTGTGCCCTTTTTGTTTTATTGCCGAAAGGACTTCATAATAATATTGCTCCCCGATCTTTGTGGAATTTAATACTTCCTGGTTTTTATCCAGTGTTACAGCGCCATTTAAGGTAATCTGCGGGAGGCATAAATCCAGCATTTTTATTATAGGCAAAACCGCGCTTATGGATTTGCCGGTTGCCAGAATGATACCGATGCTTTTACTCTTACATTCAAGCAGGGCCTTCTTATTAATCTCTGTCACTTGAGATTTGTTGTCAAGCAGGGTGCCGTCAACATCTGTAACAATTAGTTTTATCATCTGTTAGTATGATTAACTTAATTTATATTAATCAGATTGCCTTAATTATTTTCTATTTGCTGTAATGCGTGGCCATGCCAAAACAATCCTCTGCAGCTTCCATGACAGCTTCTGAAAGTGTGGGGTGCGAGTGGACCGTTTCTGCAAGGTTATCAATAACCATTTCGCCTTTCATGGCTACTGCCACTTCATGAATAAGGTCTGAGCATCTCGGGCCCACTGCCTGTGCCCCAAGTATTTCACCCGAATCTTTGTCGGTGACAATTTTTATAAATCCTTCAGTTTCACCCGTTATAAAAGCCTTTCCGCTGTTGGAGAATGGGAAAAACCCAGAGCAGACATCATGGCCCTTTGCTTTTGCCTGTTCTTCATTTAAACCTACTGTGCCTATTTCGGGAGATGTAAATACTGCCCAGGGAATTACCCTGTAATCCATCTTTTTATTTTTCCCTGCAATGTTTTCTGCGGCAATCTTTCCCTCTTCAGATGCTACATGGGCAAGCTGGAGCCCTCCGTTGGCGTCTCCGACTGCATATATTCCAGGGATGTTAGTCTTGAGCCTGTCATCAACTTTTATAAACCCTCTGGCATCCAGCTGTATTCCTACAGCTTCAAGCCCAATACCGGCAGTCCTGGGTTTTCTCCCAACAGAAACCAGTATCTTGTCAAATTACATCTCACTGCCGCCTTTTATCCTGCATATAAATTTGCCGTCGGAAGACTTTTGCACGCTCTCAATCATTGTATCTGTAAGAATATTTATCCCTTTTCTGGCAAATGCCTTAGCTATGACCTTTGAAACTTCAATATCTTCAGTGGACAGGATTCTTGGGAGTATTTCAACAATCGTGACCTTACTTCCAAAAGTGGCAAAAATATTGGCAAATTCAGAACCTACCACTCCGCCGCCGACAACAAGAAGAGATTCTGGCACCTCTTTTAACGAAAGTATGCCAATATTATCGATAATGCCCTCCCCGTCAAGAATAAAGGGTGGAACACTGCCTGCAAACGAACCTGTAGCAATAATTATATTGGATGCAGTTATCTCAACCTGGCTGCCATCATTTAAATCAACAAGTATTTTGTTATTAGAGACAAGCCTGCCGGTTCCCGTCACAAGCTCTATGTTGTTTTTTTTGAAATGAAAAGCCAACCCCTGCCTCTGGGCCTGGACGACTTTATCTTTTCTTTCCATTGCCTTGCCAAAATCAAGGCTGTATCCTGAAACATTTATTCCAAAAACACTTGATTTTTTAATTTCTTCCATACGCTCTGCAACGTGGAACAGGGCTTTTGTGGGAATGCANNCCCCAGTTAAGGCATGTTCCGCCAAGATATTCTTTTTCTACAACTATAGTCTTAACCCCGAGTTTTGCAGCCCTTATGGCTCCGACATAGCCTCCAGGACCGCCGCCTAAAACTACAAGATCAGCAGTTTTTGTTTCCATTAAAAATCATCTCCTTTAAATTTAAAAATATTAAACTGATACAGTTATCTGCATAACCCAAAATAATTTTATTACCTAAAACACCAGCTTTCCCAGCGATTTTTTAGGTTTTTTCAAACTTTAACAAAATTTCCTAAATATTTTAAACCATATATGTTAAATTAATTATATGAAAAAAAATCATACAGATTTGGAAAAATTAATTCACCAATTCAGCATGTATGCCGAAAATATTAAAAACACGGAAAATAAAAGCGCGGACAGCGTTTCGCATTGCAGTCCGGTTGTTATACCATATATCGATATCGGCCTTATGGATTACAATAATGCTTTTGAATTGCAGCTAAAGATTTTTGATATTATCCGCCAGGAAAACATGGCCGGATGCATCCTTTTGCTGGAGCATAAACCTGTTATTACCATAGGCAATAGCCGAAGCAGGAAAAACATTATTTCAAGCGAGGAAAGCCTTAGATCCCAGGGAATTGAGCTTATCCAGTCAAACCGCGGAGGTGACGTAACTTTTCACGGGCCCGGACAGCTTGTATGTTATCCTATTATTAATCTTACAAAATTTGACAGGGATTTAACGAATTTTGTCAATAACCTGGAGCAGGTAATAATTAATGTCCTGGATGTTTATAAAATAAAAGGCACCCGGATACAGAAACTTCGCGGTGTCTTTGTCAATAAAAATAAAATTGCTTCAATCGGAATCCATGTTAAAAAGTGGATAACATTGCATGGATTTTCACTGAACGTAAGCGTGGACCTTGGGTATTATAGGAACATAATAGCCTGCGGGCTAAACGATTATGAGCAGGTATCCATGGAAAAATTACTGGATAAAAAAATCCCATTATCTTTTGTCAAAGAACTTGTCCTGAAAAGCTTTGCTGCTGTTTTCAATGTGCAGATACAAAAGTTTTAAAAACTGTAATTAGGTATAAAACTTAATAAAATAGAACCGGTATACAAAACTGGCCAGAAATCTTTTGTGGCTTTTGAGACTTGTGTAACTGAGGTCTTGTATTACTTTGTCCCGTTTTTACCAACAACCTTTTTACCATCAGCCTTGCTGCCGGCCGGCTTTTCCCTGAAAACTTTTTTTATGCTGGAATTTTTGTCGTCCACTTTGTTACCGGCTGGATCTTTATTGCTTACAAATTTATTATCAGCTTGATTTTTGGCACCGGAAAACTTCTGAGATTTTGGAGTTTTTTTGTCTTCATCCTTTCTTAAAATCCCGTAGATTTCCCTGAATACCTGCAGCGGTTCCAAAAAAAGCCGCTTTGGGAAAAAAGGCATCAGCGTTGCAAAAGCTTTTTTCATGTCTTCGTTTATTCTGTGAGGCTTTGTCAGAAGCCTGTCGATAAAATCTTCCGCAAATACNNCTTCCTATATACTGCACAGTGTGAGGAGTCTCCTCGTTGCAGTTGACACAGAAAAGAGTGATATTGTTTATTTCATCTTTCATACTCTAATATTTGGGAAATATAAAGATTTCGCGCTGTTATATCAGCAATAACTCAGGACTTTCCATGACTACTTTTAATCTCTGAAGATATTTTGCCGCAATTGCCCCGTCTATTATCCTATGGTCAACACCTATGGATATCTGCATAAGCCTTTGTACGCTTATATTGTCGTTTTCATCCACGACAGTATCCTTGTAAGCCTCTCCTACCATAAGAATTGCGCCCTGGGGCGGATTTATGATTGCGGTAAATGTCCTTACCCCGAACATTCCCAGATTCGATATTGTAAAGGTTGCATTTGACATCTCTTCAATGGAAAGTTTTTTTTCTATTGCCTTATTTACAAGAAATGCCCTGCGCCTAGCTATTTCAAATATTGATATATTGCTGCAGTCATAAATTGTAGGTACGATAAGGCCGGCATCAGTTGCAGCAGCTACACCAATATTTACATCTTCATATATAACATGATTATTCTCTTCGGTCAGTGATGAGTTTACCTGCTTTTGTTCAGCAAGCACAGTTGCGCAGGCTTTAATTATAAAGTCTGTATAAGTTATTTTTGCTCCATAAACTTCTGCTACTTTATCTTTAATCTTGTCCCGCAGGTCAATCATTGAATCCACAGAAACTACTGTGGTTAAAAGAATATGGGGGATGTTCTGTTTGGAAAACAACATCCTGTCCGCAATGACTTTCCTGATGCCTTTCAGCGGCTCTGATGAGAAGACTTTTGGAGCAGCAAGGATTTGATTGACAGCATAGGTCCTGGCAGTCTGTGCGGCAGGCTGTGCTGTGTCTGAAGAAGCGGCAGCCTGAAATGATGGAGCACTTATCTCTGAAAATGCAATGATATCTTCTTTAACAATCCTGCCCTCAGGACCGGTGCCTTTAATTTGTGTAAAATCGACCCCAAGCTCTTTTGCGAGGCTTTTTGCCAGTGGTGATATCTTAANNTGCCGCATAGTTTTCTATGTCTTCTTTTACAATCCTTCCGCCCGGACCGGTACCTGTGACTTTTGAAATATCAACGCCTTTTGACAATGCAAGATTCCTTGCCAGCGGTGATATTTTAATATCTTTTGAATCATTATCCGAAACAGAAACCGGCTGGAAAACGGCTGTTTCGGCGGCAGGCGCAATGATTGCTTCCTGGGATGGCTGAGCAGTTTTTGCCGTTTCTGCAACTTTTTCATCCTTTTCCCCAATATAGGCTATTACCTCTGTTACTGGAACCTCTTCGCCCTGGTTCCTCAGTACCTTTATAAGATAGCCTGAATTATATGCTTCGACCTCCAGGGATACTTTGTCTGTCATTACCTCAAAAAGCACCTCTCCGGCTTCCACTTTATCACCTTGTTTTTTGTGCCATTTTTCTATGGTTCCTGTCTCCATGGTCAATCCAAGTTTCGGCATTATCACTTCATACATTTGTTTTGTCCTTCCCGCGATTTAATTTCTTAGAAAATTAATAATTATTATAAATTAAGATTACTTTTTATTGTCTCCTGAATTAATCTTTACTTTTTTTACCGGTATTTTAACCCTTTTTACGGTAATTTTAACCCTCTGTCAAGTTATCATATATTATCATATTTTTAAAAAAAACTTACCAGTTAAAAACAAAAGTAAAAAAATAAAACTGAAATATATTGCATATACTTAATATTATTGCATTACTATAATAACTGAAATTTTTTCCGAATCAACTGTATCCATGTTAAGAATTCCGGATAAAACCAATATACCTAAAATACCTGAAAATGAACATCCAGACATTCTATTTAAAAATACTGTATATTCCCTGTTTTATCCTCTCATGATTTGGTATCATCTCGTTTTCCAACACCGGACTGTATGGGACAGGGCAATTTTTGCCTGATATTCTTAATATGGGCGCATCGAGAAAGTCAAAACCATCTTGGACAACCTGGGCAACCACTTCACCCATATAACCTCCAAAACCACATGCTTCCTCAACGCAGATTAACCTGCCGGTCTTTTTTACAGAATTTAAAATAATATCTATATCGAGAGGCCTTAAAGTCCTTGGATCAATAACCTCACAATCAATACTCCTTTCCTGCAGTGCAATCTCAGCAGCCTCAAGGCATTTCTTTACCATAAAAGAAGTTGCCACAAGTGTAATATCTTTTCCCGGCCTTTTTATTTCCCCTTTTCCGAGCGGAATCTCATATAATTCTTCTGGTACATTTTCAATGTATTTTTTATTTTTATAAAGTAGTTTATGCTCTATAAAAATAACCGGATTATTGTCTTTTATTGCAGCTGCTAGAAGGCCCTTGGCATCATAAGGGCATGAAGGCATTACTACTTTTAACCCTGGGATATGTGCCACTAGTGCCTCAAGACTCTGGGAATGCTGGGCAGCAGCACCGGTTCCGCCGCCTCCGGCCATCCTTATAACCATTGGGACTGCTGCTTTGCCGCCAAACATATACCGCATCTTGGCTGCCTGGTTTGCAATCTCATCCATTGCTATTGTAATAAAATCAGAAAACATTATTTCCACAATCGGCCTCATGCCGGTTACCGCACTTCCTGCGGCAACTCCAACAAGCGCATCTTCAGAGATCGGGCTGTTTCTAACCCTGTCTTTTCCAAATTCTTCAAGCATTCCTACAGATGCCCCAAAGGCGCCTCCGTACTCAGCAACATCTTCCCCTATTAGATAGACATCCGGGTCAAGGCGCATAGATTGCTGCATCGCTTCCCTTATGGCTTCAAGATAAGTGATTTCTCTCATAAATTATTATCTCCTCAAATAAAATATTTTTAAGCATAAACATCTTCCTCAACCCCGGAAACATCAGGAAACGGACTATCTTCAGCAAATTTGACAGCAGCCTTAAGTTCATCAAGAACTTTGGCTTCAATATCCCTGTCATACCCGCTGGTTATAGTTCCCTCATCAATAAGTATTTTGCGGTATCTTGGTATCGGATCTTTCTCTATCCATGCCCTGACTTCTTCTTTTGACCTGTAAACCTGCGCATCACTTTTGGAATGTCCTTTCCAGCGGTAAGTCAGGCATTCGACGAGAACCGGTTTGTTTTCCAGTCTTATATAATCGGTGAAATGTTTGATTGTGTTATACACTTCTACAAGGTTGTTGCCATCTATCGTCAAACCATCAATATTATATGAAAACTTCCTGTCAGAGATTTTTTTTATATTAAAAGCTTCTTTTACAGGCATGGACATACCATACTGATTGTTTTCACAAATATAGATAACAGGAAGGTCCCATATTGACGCCATATTGAGGGAACCGTGAAAGTTACCGCGATTAGCTGCCCCATCACCAAAAAAACATAATACGACCCTGTCTTTATATTTAAGTTTGCAGGACAGCGCCGCTCCGGTAGCAATATCTATACTTCCGCCAACAATCCCGTTTGCACCAAGGTTTCCGCTGGTTACATCTGCAATATGCATCGAGCCGCCCCTGCCCTTACAATAACCTGTTTCTTTGCCAAGCAGCTCTGCCATCATCAGGCTTAAGTCGGCCCCCTTTGCAATACAGTGCCCGTGCCCCCTGTGTGTGGACGTTATGTAGTCTTTCTTATCAATAGCATAAACAGCACCAACAGCAGTTGCCTCCTCACCCACATAAAGGTGGCATGTCCCATGGATCTGTCCCTTGATTATGAACTGTTCTGTCTGAGCCTCAAAATGCCGTATCTCGTAAAGCCTCTTTAACATTTCTATCTTTGTTTCCGGTTTGAGAAGTGAAAATGAATCCATTATTTCATGGCCGTCAATTGTCAAAAAGCCCACCGCGGTTGATTTTACTTTTGATATTTTTTTGTTTTCTCCCATATTCAACACCTTTTTTTATAAATTCTATTTATTATTTCTAAAACCATATCACTTATATTAAACAGAATTACAGTTTATCTGCATAAGTGCTTTTTTTTGCATAATCTCTTATCTGTTGCCTGATTATTGTTGCTTTAATTGGCAAAATAATCCTCAGCTGTTTAAAAGTTTTAACCCTGTATACTCATCAGTTATTAAAATATTGACAAGGCCGCAGGATAGCGCCCCCGATATTACCTTTAGCTTTTTTTCACCGAAAGCTATCCCGATTATATTGTTAATTTTTTTTAGCTTTTCGAATGATATTTTAACAATCCTGCCGTCCAGCCTGTTTGGAACAGGCGAACCTTTTTCATTAATAAATATAAGGTTTACATCACCCACCACGCCAAGGCTACTAAGATAATTAAAATCTTCAACAGTAAAGTTTCCGGATTGCACCATCGTTGAATCTTTACCGATATCGCTCATTCCTAAAACTGCGGTATTGGCTTTTTCGGACATCTCAATTACTTCACGGAGACTGGAATCTTTTTCCAGTACCTCTTTTGCTTCCCTGCTGTC
>PMCC01000070.1:22014-37075 GCA_003155275.1 Actinomycetota bacterium
CCCCAACCCACACCCAAAAAATCCCCGTCCTTTAAAAATCTCTCGAGAAGACCGGCAAGGGATACAGCCATCTGCTTATAAGTTTCCCGTATATCTTCAGATGAACAAACAAGAAGGCATTCCTTTATCCCGAATTTTTTTTCAATAGCCTTTTCAAGTTCTTCAAACCTTTCCCTCGGGGAGTTTACCTTGATTTCAATGACTTTTTCTTTTCTGGCTTTTGCCAGATATCTTGATACTTTTGTCCTTGAGATGTTTAGCTTTTCAGCAATCTCCTGCTGGTTTAATTCTTCCAAATAATAAAGCCTTGCTATCTTGGACAAAAGTTTCAGTTCTTCTGATTTATTCATATATTATATTTATTGCACATTTGTGCACTAATTGCAAAATTATGCACTAATATTATAAAAAAATTTCAAAAATTGCAAATAATATAATTAGTTTATAGAATAGCTAATTGCAGTGTAACAATTGGAATGATGCCGTGTTAAGAAAGACTGCAATGCTGGCGCATGCAAAAACAATGTCAGCTGGTTGATTGCATTGCCGACAGACTGATAGCAGGACAATATGGATGGCAAAAAGTTGTATCGATGCTAAACTAAAAATTTAAAAATGATATATCCAAATTTTTCAGTTATTTAAAAAATTATAAATATTTTAGGGAATGCCTTTAACAAACCAAGTTATAAATAAAATAATTGAGATAGGGCCGGTGGCAATAATGCCGGCTTTACTTTTTATTATCGGGCTTATTACAACAAGAAAACTTTTAAAGAACCTTTTGAATTGTATTTATATATTTGTCGGAATGGTGGGCCTCTCTATTGTCCTGACACTTTTTATAAATTTTTTCAAACCGTTGATAGAAACAATCCTTCTGGCCTCTCCAAAAGAATTTCTTATTGTCGACCTGGGATGGACAGTATCAAAACAGGTAATTTTACACTCGCCTATCTCACTATACATTTTAATAGCGATCAGCGCGGTTAACCTTATAATGCTGCTGCTGAGGTTAACCAGGACAATAAACATTGATTTGTGGAACCTGTGGATTTTTTTACTTATCGGTTCAATAATAACTGCAATAACAGAGATTAAATGGCTTGGTATCTTAATAGCAGTTATAATTTACATAATCACTCTTGTAATTGCAGATATCTATGCCCCATTTTTGGAACAGTATATCGGTATTAAAGGTGTGTCCAGTCCCCAGCCCCAGCTTATCACCTGGGCTCCAATCGCTCATATAATAAGCCTTGTTTTTAACAGGATACCGGGCATTCGCCGTGTACAGGTGTTTTACGAAGAAATCCAGTATAAATTAGGGTTTTTCGGGGAACCAATGGTAATTGGCTTTATTCTTGGATTTATAGCCGGTCTTATAACAAAGTATAAAAGTTTCGGGGCCGGTATATGGCCAAATATGCTATTTGCACTTGAAAAGGGATTGGAGCTTGCCATTGTGATGATACTTATGCCAAGGCTTGTAAACCTGATTATTAGAGGCTTGCACCCTGCGATGGAAGATATCAAAAGTTTCATCAACAGGCGGATAACAAAAAGGGATTTATACATAGGGCTTGATTCTGTCCTATTTGTCGGGCACCCTTCAGTGATAGCGCTTTCAATTATAATAATCCCGCTATCCGTTTATATAGCCACATTGCTTCCCGGAAATAACATACTTCCTGCCGCAGATCTTATAATTATCCCGTTTATACTTATATGGGCAGTGGTGCCTGCAAGAGGTGATATTTTCAGGAGCTTTATTTCATCGATTATTATTATTCCTTTGACTTTATGGATCTCAAGCGATATGGCTGTACTTTTTACTAATTTTTTCCAGAAATATAACATCGCAGTCGCAGAAGGGGTAAAAAACTTCTCGAGCTACGGCAGCGGTTCAAGCTGGATTTTCTGGATATTGCTGCAGATAATAAAGCCTATACTAAACTTATTTAAATAGTCTTTATTAATAAGAATTTGCTTTAAGTATCTCTGAGGTATAAATATAGCCAATACCCAAACTTGCACATTCCAAATAACCTTAGCTTCCATACAGATTTATTTGTTTACCATAAAGATTGTTTGCATTAAAAGGCCCTGATTACAATCTATTTTTTTGGAATGTGCTGGAAGCTGTCAAGGTATAAATTTCTTCGATCAAACCTTCTTTCATCAAGAAGCACTATTCCGTGTCGTTCAAGAGTCAAATGAATCTTTCTTTCGTTTTGCATAATCCTGTTGCGTATATTGGTAAGGCTTGAGCGGTTGACCCCCAACCCTGATTCCTGGGCAATAAAAGGCCAGAAAGAATATTTTTTTATGATCTTTTCCCAATCGATCTGTATCAGGGTCGTCAGGTCTGCATAGTTGATATTAGGTTTTTCTTTTAATATCTCTTTGGTCTGCCTGATTATCTCCTTTGCCGTACCTCTTTCGATTCGTTTTAAATTAAAAGATGCGAGCGTTATGAATACTCCATATACAAGTATGGGCGGTACAAGAAAATAATAATACTTATCAATAAATATTATTATATATCTGCCTATCACTCCTAAAAAAGTATCAAGCCATAAATTGGACATGCTTTTTAAGCTTTCAGTATAAAATGTTTTACGGTTGCTTAAATATCTTTACCAAGTTTTTTTAGAACTGCAGCAACATTATCCCTGTAAGAACCCCCAGGAACAAATTTCTTTTCAAAGAATGCGCCGCCAATTGTGAATCCCCAGACTTTCTGGTCTATTGTTGCCTGCAGCCTTTCCCAACTGTTAATCGAACCTGCAGAAACTACGGGTACTTTTATCTCGCTTACAACTCTTGTTATCAGCTCATTTATCTTTTCAGGATATTTATATCTGTAGAGTAAAATATCAAACCCATCAGCACCCACAGCTTCAAGTTCTTTTGCTTCGTTTACAAGTTCATCAATTGTACCATCAAGAATTGAAGGCCTGTCATATATTTTTCCAAAAAACGGGAAGTATTTTATCTTTTTATCCTTGCCTTTGCCTACAATATCCCAGATGGAAGGAAAATAGATTGTCCCCATCAGATAATCAAATCCCATATCTACAGCCATTCTTGCTCCCGGAAGAACAGTCTTTTCCTCATATTCAACAACTTCAAGAAAGGATTCAAACCCTGCTTTATGGATCTTGTCATTTAGTATTTTCATCTTTGCCGGTTCAAGGCCCAGCTCCTTAAAACCAAAATAATCCACCGGAAGGTCCTTTATCTGTTCAAAGTAATCAATTGCGTCAGGCACAGTCATGTCATTAAGCGTAAACATGAGAATCAGTTTTGGCATCATTTTTTTCTACTCCCTAATTTAAAAATGGTATTGGTATAAATTTAGTGGTTATATAATAAGTATTTAATAATGTTTTGTCTATGCCAATTGTCGCTTTTAGACACACTATTGATATTGTCCATATTTTTNNTATTTTTTTAATGTATCAAGCATAGCCAGATAATTTGCCGGTTTGACAGCTGAGTGTATACTGTTACTGGAAGACAATATATACCCCCCGCCCGGCATACCTATTTCAAGGCATCTTTTTGTTTCCTGTATCGTCTCTTCCACACCTTTAAAAGACAATGTCGTTGAACAATCAACATTGCCTTTTAAACAAATCGTGTTTCCATATTCGAGCTTCATTCTGTTTAAGTCCATACCTGCAACAGGATCTATGGGGTCCAGGCAGTCAAAACCTGAATCTATTATCATGTCCATTAAGGGCATGATATTCCCGTCCGTATGCTTTATGATCAACAAACCAAGCTCCTTATATCCTGTTACTACACGTTTTAATTCCGGGTAGAAAATTTCCCTGAATAACCCCGGTGACATAATAGGCCCTGCTTTATAAGCATAATCATCACCTGTAAAAACTATTTTTACGCCTCTTTTTACGGCTTCCTTTGCCATTTCAAGGTTTATATCAACGCTCATCTTAACCAGCGCTTTTATCGTCTGCGGCTCTTCAAAAACTTTTATCATAAAGGTGTCATATGGCATCATTCGGCTTGGAATGGATAATACATCATTTAAATGCAGTATTATCGCTTTTCTCCCGCTGTTTTCTTTTATTGCTTTTTCAACTGTAGCGTACCTGCCAGGTTTTTTCGGATCAGGCGGAATGTATTTTTCCGCGTCTTCCAGGGTCCGTATAGGACCATTAACAGGAAACGCATGAGCTTCCCCGGTATCTTTTTTAATCATGCCCCATTCGTCCTGGATAAGACCATTCTCTATGAATTTCTTTTCAAAATCACAATCGATACAGATGGCGTCAATATCCATATCATAACAAAATTTTATATAATCTGAGCCCGCAGATATTACATTTATGATCCTCCTGTCAATATACATTTCAAAATGCGGGACCCTGTCTGTTTGTTGAAATTGCAGTGTCCTTAAGATTCTTTCTTCACCTGAAAGTTCTTGTATCATATGTTGGTAAAACCTCGATTTTTTTCTTAAATTTTATAAAAACTTTCTAGATGTCCTTCGCAAGCTGTATATAAAAATAAACAGCTTTTCAAAAATTAAAATAAAAATCTTTTATTATTTAGATTTCAAGAATCACCGGCCTTATAAACTTCTTTTGCCTGATCGTATAGTCTTTTGATGGCCACCTTGAATCAATTGTGTACTGCAAGGGTCCGTTTTTTGTAATATGCACCGGGTCTTCAGATTTTGCACCCTTTATAGTCGGGTTCCAGACCACTATATTATTTTCTTTTATTTTTACAGAAGAATTCTCAAACGCCAGGAATTCAAGAGGCGAATATCCGGATATTCCTCCCTGAAGGTGGTTTTCCCATTCCCCTGCATAGCCGGTTTCTTTATACGCTTTTTTGCCATTTTCAAATATCTCGCCAAGGGTAACTCCCGGAGTGGAATATGACTGGTAAGTTGCTTCAATTATATTGACCGTATCCTGCTTCGTTTTAAGTACTTCAGGAACTGTGCCAAAATATACTGACCTTGAGACGTTTGCACACACTCCTTCCCTTTCCACAACAGTGGCAAATAAGACATAATTTTTGACTTTTTTATTTGTTGCAGTCGGATGCCTGTATAATGAGATCCTTTCATCGCTTCCGACCATTAAAGCAGCAAACCTTATATGACTGTTTGCCCCAGCATATAAAAGACCGTTTGCAATCTCAATTTCAGTCATGCCCGGCTTTATGCTCAGGCAGTAATCTGTCAGGAGAGCAGTATATTCAGCACAGGTTTTCTTATACCTGCCGATTTCAAATTCTGTCAATTCAGCTCTTATAGACGCAATCTCATTAGGTATAAAAACTGTTGAATCACTTACAAAATCTGAACCTATATTTTTATAATTTCCAAGCCGTTTTACTGCATCAAATACTGATTCATTGTACCAGTTATATAACACTGCTTCATATTCAAGACCGTCAAGCTCTTCAGCCATGACCCTAAATGAATCGCTCCTTGATGCAATAAAGTATTTTTTATCCGGCGTAATAAAAAAATAAACCAGGGACGCATTTTCATTTTTTAAAACATCATTTGCCCTTCCGCAGGACAGCCATTTAAAACTCGAGTGTGTAGTGAAAATAACACCGTCCAGGTTCTTTTCATTAAGCAGCTTTTTGATTTTATCATGTTTGATTTGCAGTTCCCTAAAAGCGGTTTCACTTGTCATTTTTCTCGCTCCTTACAGATTACCGTGAAAATAATTAAAGAATACAGAAATAAAATTTATTATAGTTATTGTTATAATAATATTTAAAATCATTTTGCGTTGCAATGGCATATATAAAAGTATTGCCATGTTCATCCCGCTGGCCCTTTACCGGTTCAACTTTAAGCCTGTTTACCGGGTTATCCATAAACAAATCAGCAAATTCTTTTAGCCCATCAGCGGGCCCAGTTAAAAGACCTTTCAACAGCCCGTTTCCAGCCACTGTATAAATCCTGCCTCTTTTGCAGGTCCATTTGAGGTTCATATCTTTTATCAAGCTGCCACTGTTTCTCAAGGTCCGAAAAACTTTCCCAGAATCCTACGCCAAGCCCAGCGAGATACGCCGCTCCAAGAGCCGCCATTTCGGTCACTTTGGGCCTCTCAACCGGGATGCCAAGGATATCTGCCTGGAACTGCATTAAAAAATCACTCTTTGTGGCGCCCCCGTCAACCCTCAGGGAACTTAGGGCCTTCNNTTAATGATATTTTGTCTATGCCAAGTATTGCTTTTTAATCATGCCCCATTCGTCTTGGATAAGGCCATTTTCTATGAATTTCATTTTAAAATCACAACCGATACAGATGGAATCTATCATGTCTTTTGACTGTTACGCTATTGATTCCAATGTGGCCCGGCAGATATGCTCCCTTGAAGTACCACTTGTTATTCCTATTCTTATACCCCTTGCGTATGAATCCCAGTAAGGGGCGCCAAGCCCGGTATATGCAGGCACCACATAAACTCCACCAGTATCTTTGACCTTTTCTGACAGTATGTCACATTCATGAGCATCTTTAATTATTTTTATACCGTCTCTCAACCACTGTATGGCGGCGCCCCCAATGTATACAAGACCCTCAAGCGAATAATACACCTCTTTGTTTATCACGCCTAGGAGATCTGTAAGCAATCCGTTATTTGACATCACCGGCTTGGAGCCGATATTCATCATTAAGCCAAGCGCTGTACCATAGGTATTTTTTGCCATGCCGGGTTTAAAGCACCCCTGCCCAAACAACGCCGACTGCTGGTCTCCGGCAACTCCCGAAACAGGTATTTTGCAGTTAAAAACCTTACCAAAAGCTCCACCCTTGTCAGTGTGTGCCATTATCCCGCTTGTTGGTTTAAGTTCAGGAAGTATCTGTCTGTCGATAGTGAGTATTTCAAGGATATCTTCATCCCAGTCAAGACTATGGATATTTAGAAGCATTGTCCTTGAAGCATTTGAGTAGTCCGTTACATGATATTTGCCGCCTGAAAGATTAAATATAAGCCAGGAATCTACGGTCCCCATACATACTTTACCAGCTTCTATTTTTTGTTTGACACCGTCAACATTGTCGATTATCCACTTTATCTTGGTAGCAGAAAAATACGGGTCAATAAAAAGGCCTGTTTTTTCCCTTATTTCTTTCTCGTAACCTTGTGATTTTAACATATCGCAATAATCTGCAGTTCTTCTGCATTGCCAGACGATTGCATTGTATAGCGGTTTGCCGCTTTCCCGGTCCCAGAGAATTGTGGTTTCCCTCTGGTTTGTAATGCCAATGGCTTCAATCTGCGCAGGGATTATTCCGCTTCGTAAAAAGACTTCTTCTGCGCATGCAAGAACTGACGATACATACTCATCAGGGTCATGCTCGACCCAACCGGGATTAGGATATATCTGCCTTATTTCCCGGTAAGCGCTGAATGCTGCCTGGCCTTCATGATTAAAAAGTATCACTCTTGAACCTGTAGTGCCCTGATCGATGGTCAAAATATATTTTTTATCCATAATATACTCCATTTATTGTAAGGCTCTGCATGGTTTTATTAAACCAGCTGCACCATCCAGGATTTGTGTTTGCAACTATTAAGATAAGGAGCTCTTTGAAAAATAAATAAAAGTNNACTCATTTATAACAGTCATTGGGTGCATTCAACAGTGGCTCTTATAGATAATATTTATAAATAGCACCAGGCAGATTTTTCCAGTTTATCGCACCCGGGCTTGCACTCAGCTGCTTTTCTGCCGAAACAAATCCCGGCCTTCTCATAAAATGCGACCATACCTTCACTGACATGCCTTTGTTTAATTGCGTTTTCCGTCGTGATATATTCAACATTTCCATCATTTACTCCNNCTTCCTGAACGTACCAGATACCCGAGAACTGCCTCTCTTACTTCAGGAGCTTCGTTCATTTTTTCAACATATAATCCCTGCTGTTTCATGAATTGCCTTATTTCAGGATCGCTTTTTACCATATGGGAAAGATGCTCACGAACATACTTTCCTGTTCCTGAAAGCTTCTTATGCCCGAAAGAATCCATAGAGACTGATTTGTCAGT
This sequence comes from Actinomycetota bacterium, assembly GCA_003155275.1. Lineage (GTDB taxonomy): Bacteria > Actinomycetota > Humimicrobiia > Humimicrobiales > Humimicrobiaceae > Fen731. Next base: position 30,077 of record PMCC01000070.1, read on the forward strand.
TATGCATTGTCCGGAAAGGTCCCTGATTCCTTCCGCGACCACTATAGTATATGTGCCCTCTTTGTACCTGCTTTCATTTACGCGCCTCATAAAAGTTTTTTTCATATGCTCATAAACCACATCAAAGTCAAACGGGATCTCAGGGATTAAAATACAATCAGCATCTGCGGCAATACCGCCTCGAAAAGCTGTGTGCCCGGCATAACGCCCAAAAACTTCTATCACCATTATCCTGTTATGGCTTTTGCCCGTAGTTTTAAGATCATCGATAAATCGGGCTATCCTGTTTATTGCGGAATCCCCTCCGACTGAGTATGAATGAAGGTCAAGGTCCATGGTTTTTGGGACATGTACACAGGGTATTGAGTGATTGTTAAGATCAACTACCACACTGCCTGAGTCATCCCCGCCAGAAATAATAAGTGCCCCGATATTGAATTTATCAAGCCCGGCAATGATTTTTTTATATTTATCCTCGTCTTCTATCTTTGATATCCTGACCCTTGAATTGCCTGCAACTGAACCTGCCACCATTGAAGAAATACTTTCAGCCCCACTGACATCAAGCTTGATGATATTTCCGCTTTCAAAAAGATTGTAGAGCCCGGCATAACCGTTCGGGATTATATATATATCGGTTCCGTATGACATTGCCATACCTGCCGCGCCTTTAATGACCGCATTAAGGCCTCCACAGTCACCGCCGCTGGTGATGATTCCTATATGTTTCCCGTTTAACATCCCTGCCTACCCCTCTGTTAATTTATTTTTTCTCTTTTAATTTTAACCGGTATTTTTTTGTTTATTTGTAATTTAAAGTATAACCTGAAAATTATTAAATTACGCCACCTTCAGAATTTATTTTACTTACCCTGGAATCTTTTTCAAATCCTATAGCCATAAAACTGGTTTGAATTTCCTGCATTGGCGCAAGGGCCAGAGCGGTACCATTTTTAATTGCATCCGTAAGACCAAAAGGGGAGAAACTTGAACATAATTCAAGTGCCATACACTCTGCTCTTCCATACCAGGGACTATGCGAAGAATTTTTACCATACATCCTCCATAACCAGATATATGGAAAAATATTTTTATCCCATCTCATTCCAAAACCTGTTTTCTTTTTAAGATTTGTTACCGCATACCACCCGTCTGTTAAATTCCCGATACATATTTCATCTGTCAAAGTTTTCTTATCATTTAAAACCAGAGGTGACTTGCTAAAGTCTGTAAGATGCCCTGCATATCCGGGGAATACGGGCCATTTATTAATTGTTTTATCCGGTATTTCAAAACATTCACCATTATTTCTTTTTTTCAATATTAGTTCTATATCATTTTTTGGTACATCTATTACTATACTTTCATCAAGAAAAGCTCCGCCAAAAGCAGGATGGTGTGTCCACATCAGATTTATATCCACATATCCTTCATTCTTTAATTTCTCATGGATATACAGCTTGGGGTCATCCTTTTTTAAAGTCAGGATTTTTTCCAGATAAAAAGGGGTTCTGTAACTGCGGACAGAAAACCTGACAGATACTTCTGATGGACTGTCTTCCATTACCTGGCAATCCCAGGGTATGAGGCAGACTTCTCCATGCAAGCCTTCTTCAATTTCTCCGAAAAACTTTCCTCCAAAACCAAAATTAGGAATTATTTCCTGCCAGCCTCCTTCATAAAAATCCATAAAATTTCCCTCACGGGAAGAAACAGATGGCACAAATTTTGCAGGAGAATTTAAACCCCAGGGAGAAAGCCACATGAAATCGATATCTTTTGGTTTATATAGAAACTCAAAGATATCAGTACCTTTGTCAATTAGTATCGAAACACGAAGGAATTCATTTTCAAGGACTGCAATCCTCATACCTTTATAAGAATAATCTATATTCAGCCTGCATCCATAATTCCTGAAATGGTTATATAACATTTATTGATCCTTCCTTCAACCCCTAACCTTTAATCCTTAATTCCTCATCCTCAATCCCCGGTATAAATTTTACTTATATTTATTTCTTTTATTAACTATGCATAGGATTTACACAAATAGGGCTGCGATTAATCAATGGAGTATCTTGAATTTCTCAAGGCTTTCATAAAGCGCAAGCCATTGCTCATATTTTGCCTGGTATTTTCTGTGTTTTTTCATATCCGGCTCAAACTCCTGTCCAACCTTTACCCATTTTTTAAGGACATCGGGGACAGAATTAAATTTTCCTATGCCATAGCCTGCCAACACTGCCACAGCCATACAACCTGATTCATCCACATCAATTTTCTGTATAATCTTACCTGTAACATCAGCTTTTATCCTAAGCCATATATCAGAACGCGCGCCTCCCCCCGTTGCCCTCAGTGTATCAATTTTAATGCCGGTTTGTTCCATTTTCTCAATATTAAGCCTTAAATCAAAGGTTATCCCCTCAAACATTCCCTTTATTATATCTTCCCTTTTCGTCCGTAATGTCATACCCAATATTGCGCCGGCAACATCCGGATTGTTTCTTGGTGTTTGTGAACCTTCAAAATAGGGAAGGAATTGGACCGGAAACTTTGATTTTAAAGCAAGGTCCATAATGACATCATATATTTTTAAGCCCTTTTTTTGGGCATATTCCTGCTCAGCCTGTGATAAATTATCCCTGTACCATTTAAAGATAACTCCACCACAATAATTTATGGACATTGTTATAAAGAGGCCGTCAAGGGCATGATTGCAGAAAGGATACCCGTAATTCATCATTTTTATATCTGTAACGGGTTTTTTAAAACAAATCTGCATGATTTCCATTGTCCCGGTACCTATTGAAGCCATCCCATCCTTCACAACACCACTGCCAAGCGCTGCGCATATCTGGTCAAAACCGCCTGTGACTATCTTGACATCATTTCTAAATCCAAGGCTTGCTCCAAGTTTTTTATCTACAGAGCCTATAAGTGTACCTGATAAAACAGCTTTTGGAAAAAGGTTTGCATCAATACCGGTTTTGCTTAATATCTCCCGGGAATATTGTTTTTTAATAAGGTCAAAAGCGAGAGTCCGGCAGGTGACTGAATAATCTGAAACAGGTTCTGCGCCAAGCTTTAAAAAAATGAATTCTTCCCAGCATAAAAACTTATGTATTTTTTCAAAAATTTCCGGTTTGTTGTTCTTAAACCACAAAAGCTTATTTAACGGATAAAGATTTGAAGGAGGCTGGCCTGTTATCCTGTAAAGTTCTTCAGCGCCAATTATACCATTAATCCACTCGTTTTCTTTATTTCCCCTTGTATCCATCGTCATTATTGTATTATAGAGAGGCGCCCCGCGCTTATCCACAGGCATTGCCTCATCGCCTGAAACAGAAATGCTTAATGCTTCCACAGGATCTTTAAGTACAGCCTCAAAACTGTTAAGTTCTTTAATATTTTCAAAAAGGCCTCCAACCACAAGGCCCTGGTCAAGCTCTGCAATACCTTTTTTGGGCATATGCAGCGGATACTCCCTGTACGTCTTGCAGAGCATTTTTCCGTCTTCATTATATGCGGCGCATTTTATTCCTGTTGTCCCTAAATCAATTCCAAGAAGACTCAAGAATTACTCCCTATTTTTTCCTTATTTTAGTTTAATTACCTTTTTAGCCCGGAAAGTATTTGTTTTGTTATTTCTTCTATCATGCTGTCCAGTTTTGGAGAGTTATAACTTTCCTGTCTGGCTGAATTGCCGGAATTATGGATAATTCCCAAGCCGGGGCCGGGGTTTTTATCGGTCTTATCATAAGGGCTTGCAAATGACAACTCACAGACATTTGACATAAAAGAGCAGATGTTGACACTCCTGAAAACAGTCAGCCTGTTTTCAATCATTTCCCTGTAACCGTTCCTCACCTCATTTAAGAGTACAGCAAGATCAGGTGAATCTTTTAATATAAGTTCTTTGAGTTTCTTTACGGCAAGTGTTGAAATCCTTGTATAAACAGAGGCTTTGTTTATTCCATAGTCAATAGCCTGTGATATCATACTGTCATCGACTCCGGAACCTCCATGCAGAGACAGGAAACAGTCTGTCATCTGTCTTATCTGCTTTAACATTTCGAGATTTAAAGCAGCTTTTTGTTCCGTTTGCCCATGTATTGAACCGATTGCCGGGGCGAGAATATCCACACCTGTTTTTTCCACAAACTCGACGGCCATTTTTGCATTTGTCAGGCTGGCCTCTGCGCTGCCTTCATCCTGGCCGACTCTTGTTATGTAACCTACTTCTGCTTCCGCCATTAACCCGACACTATGCACAATATCTGCGAATTGTTTTGTCTTTTTTATCTTATCTTCAAAATCAAGCCCCACGGGGCCATCATACATCAATGAAGTAAAGCCGCATTTTATTGCATATATTATGGTAGATATTTCAACCGCATGATCCAGATGGAGTATTAGCGGTACATTTACTTTATTTGAAACATCTTTTACAAGGTTTGCAAAAGTCTCCAAATCACTGTATTTTAACTGCGGTTCATAAACGGCACAAACAACCGGAGTCTGCAGATTTATTGCTGCCTCAACGGCCCCTTCAAGTGTTTCGATATTAAAGACATTAAAACATCCTAGACAGTATTTATTTTTCCTGGCATCTTCAAGAAAAGGCCTTAGATTCGCTATAGGCATGATATTTCCCTTCTAACTGAATTTATAAAAATTAGTTTAAAATTATACTATACTTAATGCAGGCTGAGTCAAGGTATCTATTTCCTCCAGTTTTTTAGATGAGGTAATAATGATGCCGTAAGCGTTAGACCTAGATACCGTCTATTTTTTCAAACCCCGGAACCGGCCCGCCATTAAAATGCGCTACTGCATCCCTTACCACCCTTACTTTTTCAAGCCCTATACCTCTTATTCCCTCGAGACAAAGCCCAAAATTCCCTCCTGCTGCGCCCGCTTCGCATTCTTTTAAAATATGCTCCCTGATAGTTTCAGGGTTCTTGTCCCTTATGATCCTGAAATCAACAAGCTTGCTTACAAATGCGCCGGGAAAATGTTTTTTCATAACCTGGGCATCTATCATTTCGTAAAACATATCATATTGGGCAAGATTTAATCTTGAAAGCAGGCCCATGAAATTTATAATATTCCCGCAACAGTGAAAATGCCTTTTGGGCGCAGGAAAAACTTCATACCATCGCAACAGTTGCGGAAGCACTATTTTTTCAAACAAAGCAGGTTTTATGTTAACTATTGAATCATCGACCAAGCCGATAGTTTCTGCGCCTGAAATACCCATCTGGTTGTCATGGAATTTTTTCCATTCGATAGCGCAGTCCATTACTTTTGCTATAAGTTCTTCACAAAGATCCTGATTTTCAATGAGGTCTATCATAAATTGTGTCTGTCCCCTCAAAAAGCAGGCCACAGTAAAAGGCCCTTCAAACATTATCGTATCTTTTATTCCGGTAAGCCGGTAGAATTCTTTTGATTTTTTAAGCATATCGAGCACTACAGGATTTCTTTCAGCAGGCAAAGGTTTAAAATCTTTTACTTCGGAAATATCGTTTATTACTGCCTTCCTGATAAAAGGCTCATTATCTTGGGGCTGGAATACTTCACAACCCATAACCTCAGAAGTTTTGACATGCCCTTTGCAGAACAACAATTCTGCAGGTTCGATTTCAAGGTATTCAGAAACAATTTTTATTGCTTTTTTTTGAGCTGAAACCATTAGTTCGATATCATTATAAAAGTCACTGACCGTAACTCCGGCTATTTCCGTGATTTTCAGCTCTTCTGTAAGATAACAAAACTTTACTGGTTCTTCCGGCATTGAAACCTCCCGGCTATAAAACTATTAAAAATTAAAATAGTGAATTCTTCCGTTCATATCATTTAAAAGGCTTTATAATTTCCTGACATTTTTTGAGATCAAGGGATACATTTTTTTATAAAGTTCAAACCTCTGCTGGTAATACTCATTATTCTTAACAGCAGGGTAATACTCTTTTTTTATTTTTATAATCCGGCTGGCAGCATCACTTATGGAATTGTACTTTCCTATCCCATAGCCTGCAATTATTGATGCAGCCAGGCAGCCTGCCTCATTTACTTTCAGGGAACGGATAGGTTTTCCTGTAACATCTGCTTTTAACTGAAGCCAAAAATCTGATTTGGAACCTCCTCCGCTTGCATTTAATGAATCAATTTTTATACCGTTTCTCTCAAGGGTATCTATATTCAATTTTAGCTCAAAAGTTATCCCTTCAAGAATCCCCCTTATAATGTCTTCCTTTTTTGTACCAAGGGTAAAGCCTGCCATAACCCCTTTTGCAAGAGGATCGTTTATCGGAGTCTGCGCCCCCTCAAAATAAGGATATACCATCAGAGGGTTTTTTGACCTTGCGGCTTTTTCATCAAACAATTTGTAAATATCAATTCCCCTGCCTTCAGCTTCAAGCTTCTCCTCGTATGCCATATTATCCCTAAACCATTTAAGCAATGAGCCTCCACCAAAATTAATGGCCAGACAGATATAAGAATCTTCCAGGATATGATTTGAAAAAGGATAATTGCTTTTCAGCATGGTATAAGAGGTTATCGGCTTGTCAACAAATACCTGCATGCATTCAACTGTACCGATTCCGACCGCTGCTATTCCGGCACTTGTCACCCCTGAACCAAGTGCGGCGCATATCTGGTCAAATCCTCCTGAAACAGCATACACTTTATTTATAAATCCCAAATCATCTAAAATTGCACCCGGGAGAACGCCTGCTACTTTGCCTGAAGGCAGACATTCAGGGAAAAACTCCTCAGGAATATCCACGCTGTCTAAAATTTCTGATGACCATTTTTTATTTACTATATCAAATGCCAGGGTTCTTGAGCAAACTGAATAATCGGATAAACAGCCCAGTCCAAAATTCTTGAAAATATAAGAATCCCAGGAAGCAAATTTATATAAACCATTATAAATAGAAGGTTTGGAATTCTTAAACCATAACAACCTGTTTAAGGCATACATATTTG